>CAMLIZ010000150.1 GCA_946480245.1 uncultured Pseudomonadota bacterium | reverse complement strand
CCGGTGTAGCCCCAGATCAGGTCCATCGCCAGCGCGCAGATCGCGTAGCACATGATCTTGGCGATCAGGCCCAGGTGGTAGTCGGACAGGTGCAGCACGCTGCCGGCGGGCACCGCCAGGTTGAGCAACGGCGCCAGTACGACGATCGCGAACAGCGCGGCCAGCACGCCGGCCCAACCCTTCGAGCCGAGCAGGGGCTGAGCGGGCAAGCCGGACAGTGCGGAGGAGGAAAGAACGGCGCTCATGCTTCAGCGCTCCGGCCCTTCATCGCAAACAGGCCCTGCGGCCGCTTCTGGATGAACACCACGATGAACACCAGCACCATGATCTTGGCCAGCACCGCCCCGGCCACCCCTTCGAGCAGCTTGTTCAGCACGCCCAGCCCGAGCGCGGCCACCACGGTACCCGCCAGCTGGCCCACGCCGCCCAGCACCACCACCATGAACGAATCGACGATGTAGCCCTGCCCCAGGTCGGGCCCCACGTTGCCCACCTGGCTCAGCGCACAGCCCGCCAGGCCCGCGATGCCCGCGCCGAGCGCGAAGGCGTAGGTGTCCACGCGCGCGGTGTTCACGCCGGTGCACGCGGCCATGCGCCGGTTCTGCGTGACGCCGCGCACGAACAGGCCCAGGCGCGTCTTCGAGATCAGCAGTGCCACCGCGGCCAGCACCAGCGCCGCGAACGCGATGATCGCGAGGCGGTTGTACGGCAAGGTGAGATTGCTCATCAGCTCGAACCCGCCGGACAGCCACGACGGGTTCTCCACCTGCACGTTCTGCGCGCCGAACAACGTGCGCACCGCCTGCATCAGGACCAGGCTGATGCCCCAGGTGGCGAGCAGCGTCTCCAGCGGCCGCCCATACAGCCAGCGGATCACGCTGCGCTCCAGCGCCGCGCCCACCAGGGCCGAGGCCAGGAACGACGCGGGGATGGCCGCCACGATGTAGGCATCGAACGCAGTCGGCGGCAGATGCGCGCGAAAGACGCTCTGCACTGCATAGGTGGCGTACGCGCCGATCATCATCAGTTCGCCGTGCGCCATGTTGATCACACCCATCAGGCCGTAGGTGATGGCCAGGCCCAGCGCCACCAGCAGCAGGATCGAGCCCAGGCTCAGGCCGGTGAACAGCACGCCCAGGCGCTCGCCCCAGGCCAGGCGCGCGTCCACCGCGTCGAGCGCCGCGCGCAATGCAGCACGCACCGCGGGATCGGCCTCGCCGGTGTCGGCCAGTTGGGCGAGCAGCAGCGAGCGCACCGCAGGCTGGTCGCTCGTGCCCAGCTGCTGCGCGGCCGCGAGCCGGCGCGACTTGTCGGGGCTGTTGATGCGCGCGCGTGCCTTCAGCAGCCCGAGCTGCGCCTTCAGCCTTGCATCGGTCTCGGCGGCCAGGGCACGCTCGATCAGCGGCAGCTTGGCCTCGTCGGCCTGCTCCGCGAGCTCGGCGATCGCCGCGGCGCGTACGCCGCGATCGGCCGACAGCAGGTGCAGCGCGGCCAGCGCACCGGCCAGTTCACCGCGCATGCGGTTGTTGTTGACGACGTCCTCCGCGCCTTCGGGCAGGGTCTGTTCCACACCGGTGACGGCATCCACCGTCTTGTCGTCGCCCACGATGTACACGTGCTGGGCATCGACCTTGACGGCGCCGTCGAGCAGGGCCTGCGCGAGGCCCTCCAGCCCCGGGTCGGCGCGCTGCACCGCCTGCTGCAGCGCCGCGATGCGCGCGTCGTTGTCGCCGGTGGCCAGCGCGCGCGCCTGGGCGGCGTCGAGCGCGTGGGCGTTCAGGCCCCAAGCCAACAGGCCCAGCGCGAGGAGACGTCGCAGCATCGGGCGCCCTTACTTCTTCTCGGGCTCGTCCTTCTTGCCCTTGTTCTCGGGGATGTACGGGCTCCACGGCTGCGCCTTGATCGGGCCGGGCGTCTTCCACACCACGTTGAACTGGCCGTCGCTCTTGATCTCGCCGATGAACACCGGCTTGTGCAGGTGGTGGTTCTTCGGGTCCATCGTGGACATGAAGCCGCCCGGCGCCTTGAAGGTCTGGCCCGCCATCGCGGCGATCACCTTGTCGGTGTCGGTGCTCTTGGCCTTCTCCACGGCTTGAGCCCACATGTGGATGCCGATGTAGGTGGCCTCCATCGGGTCGTTGGTGAGCGGCTTGGTGCTGTGGCCGGGGATGTTCTTGGCCTTGGCGTACGCGCTCCACTCCTTGATGAAGGCCGCGTTGGTCGGGTTCTTGATCGACATGAAGTAGTTCCACGCCGCCAGGTGGCCCACCAGCGGCTTGGTGTCGACGCCGCGCAGCTCCTCCTCACCGACCGAGAAGGCCACCACCGGCACGTCGGTGGCCTTCAGGCCCTGGTTGCCCAGCTCCTTGTAGAACGGCACGTTGGAGTCGCCGTTGATCGTGGACACCACCGCCGTCTTCTTGCCCTCGGAGGCGAACTTCTTGATCTTGGCGATGATGCTCTGGTAGTCGGAGTGGCCGAACGGGGTGTACTCCTCCATGATGTCCGCATCGCTCACGCCCTTGCTGTGCAGGAACGCGCGCAGGATCTTGTTGGTGGTGCGCGGGTAGACGTAGTCGGTGCCCAGCAGCACGAAGCGCTTGGCGCTGCCGCCGTCCTTGCTCATCAGGTATTCCACCGCGGGAATGGCCTGCTGGTTGGGCGCGGCGCCGGTGTAGAACACGTTCTTGCTGAGCTCCTCGCCCTCGTACTGCACGGGATAGAACAGCAGGCTGTTGGTCTCCTCGAACACCGGCAGCACCGACTTGCGGCTCACGCTGGTCCAGCAGCCGAACACCACCGCCACCTTGTCCTGCGTGATCAGCTGGCGCGCCTTCTCGGCAAACAGCGGCCAGTTGGAGGCCGGGTCCACCACCACCGGCTCCAGCTTCTTGCCGAGCACGCCGCCCTTGGCGTTGATCTCGTCGATCGTCATCAGCACGGTGTCCTTCAACACCGTCTCGGAGATCGCCATCGTGCCCGACAGCGAATGCAGCACGCCCACCTTGATGGTGTCGGCGCCGAAGGCGATGCCGGAAAAGCCCATGGCCACCATGCCGGCGGCAAGGGCGGTGAGGGATTTCGCGGCAGTGCGGCGAGGGAGATTCATGGCGGTCACGCTCCAGGGGGATGAAAGAAAGCCAGCAGAAGACGGGGCTCAGAGTAGGGACATGACGCGGGCGCCGGAATACGTCAGATGGCGTAGACGCGCTCGGTGGGGCGACGGCGACTGGCGGTAATCCGGGGTTGACGGTTTTCAACTTTGGGACAAAATTCCCAAAAATGACGATGCATCCCACGTTCAAGCGCGCCCTCACGGCCGCCACGGCGCAGCTCTTGCGCCCGCTCGTGCGCATGCTGTTGCGTCAGTCGGTGCCGTTCGCCGCCTTTGAAGAGCTGGCCAAGCGCGTATACGTGGAGGTGGCCAACGAGGAGTTCGGCCTGGCCGGCCGCAAGCCCACGATCTCGCGCGCCTCCATCCTGACGGGCCTGACGCGCAAGGAGGTGCAGCGCCTCACCGACGAGACCCGCCCCGCTGCCGACGACGACGCGCAGCAGTACAACCGCGCCGCGCGCGTGCTCACCGCCTGGGTGCGAGAGCCGCGCTACCACGACGACAGCGGCCAGCCGCGGCCCCTGCCCACCGAGGGTGACTTCAGCTTCGCGGCGCTCGTCAAGGCGCACAGCGGCGACATGCCGGTGCGTGCGGTGCTCGACGAGCTGCTGCGCGTGGGCGCCGTGCGCCGCACCGAGGACGGCCACATCGAGCTGCGCCAGCGTGCCTACGTGCCGCAACAGGACACCTTGCAGAAGCTGGCGATCCTCGGCGTGGACGTGGCCGGCCTGATCGACACCATCGACCACAACGTCGAGCGCGGCGCACGCGACCCCCGCTTCCAGCGCAAGGTGATGTACCACCGCGTGCCCGCCGCCGTCGCCGAGGAGTTCCGCCGCCGCAGCGCCGAGCAGGCGCAACAGCTGCTCGAGCGGCTGGACAACTGGCTGGCCGAGCAGCCGGCGGCCGACCCCGACCTGCATGGCGACGATCGCCCCGCCTCCGTGGGCCTGGGCATCTACTACTTCGAGCACCCCACCGCTCTTACCGATTCCGACTCCCGAGGTTCGACATGACCTTTCTCCATCGACCCCTTGGCCTTGCGGCCCTCACGCTTCTTGCGCTAACAGGCTGCGGCGGCGGCGGCGACGGCGGCATCGGCGGCACCGGTGTCGCGATGGGCACGATGCAGGTGTCGGTGAGCGACGCCCCTGCCTGCGGCTACGACGCGGTCAACATCACCGTGCTGAAGGTGCGCGTGAACCAGAGCGCCACCGCCGGCGACTCCGACAGCGGCTGGGTCGACATCACGCCGGCCGCGCCGCATCGCATGGACCTGCTCACGCTGACCAATGGCGTGCTCGACACGCTGGGGCAGACGCCGCTGCCGGCCGGCCACTACACGCAGATGCGCCTGGTGCTGGCGGACAACAGCGCCGCCGCGCCGCTGGCCAACTCGGTGGTGCCCACCGGCGCCGCCGAGACGCCGCTCACCACACCCAGCGGCCAGCAAAGCGGCGTGAAGCTCAACCTCGACGTCGACGTGGCCCCCAACCAGCTGGCCGACGTGGTGATCGACTTCAACGCCTGCAAGTCGGTGGTGCATGCGGGCAACTCCGGCAAGTACCTGCTGAAGCCGGTGGTCAGCGCGATGCCGAACTTCGTGTCCGGCGTGAGCGGCTTTGTCAACGCCGCGCTCGTCGGACCTGGCACCAGCGTGTCGCTGCAGCAGGCAGGCGCAGTGGTGCGCAGCACGATGCCCGATGGCAGTGGCGGCTTCCTGCTCAAGCAGGTACCGCCCGGCACCTACGACCTCGTGCTCGCCGCACCCGGCCGCGCCACCGCGGTGGTTACCGGCGTGCCGGTGACGGCCGACACCGTGACCTCGCTGAACACCGCGCTCACCGGGCTGCTGCCGCCCACGGCGGCGAGCGGCAACGCCGCAGGCGCCGTGAGCACCGGCGTCACGCCGGTCGACGCGATGGTCGATGTGCTGCAGACCCTGAGCAACGGCGAGACGATCGAGCTGGCCGCGGGTCCGGTCGATTCCGTGAGCGGCGCCTATCAGTACGCGCTGCCGGTGGCAGCACCCATGGTGGCGCCCTACCAGCCGCTGCCCGGCACGCTCGCCTTCACGGCCGACACGCCGGTGGCCGCGCACTACACGCTGCGCGCCACTTCCGGCGGCGCGGTGAAGACGGCCGGGCCGCTCACGCTGGCCAGCGGCGCCACGACGACGACCGACTTCACCTTCCCTTAGCCGCAAGGAGGCACGCGATGGACACCTACGGCATGCAGTGGAGACACGACGGCGTCACGCTGCGCGTCGAGGTGACCGGCGAGCGCTCTTCCAGCGACGCCGACATGGCGCTCGACATCCTGGCCTGCTGGGACCGGGCGTTCGATGAATGCCGCGCGCACCGCCTGCAGCAGGTGCTGCTGATCTCGCACCTCACCGGATGGCTGTCCACCGCCGCTGTGTACTGCACCGTCGACCACCTGGCGCAGACGGTGCCGGTCAACGTACGCCGCATCGCGCAAGTCGACTTGAACGCACGCAGCCGTCCGCACAGCCGCTTCGCCGAGAAGCTGGCCGCGGACCGCGGCTTGCCTCTGGCGGTGTTCGACGATGAGGCCGCCGCGCTGCGCTGGCTGGCCGGCGCGGCGCATTCGGTGAGCGCGCCGCTGAGCGTGTTCTGAGGTCTCGGCGCCTCCCGCTCACGCCGCCAAAGCGGCATTTCGCCCCCGCGTTCTTGCCACCCGTCTCATCGGGGGCGGCAACCATAGGTCGCGCACGGGCACTGCGGTAAGCTGCCGCGCTCGACCCATTCCACGATCCGCCACAAGCGGTTTCCCCGATGCGCCGCCACCTCCTTCTTGCCGCCCTCGCGACCTGCGTGCTGGCGGCCTGCAACAAGGGCAGCTCGCCCGCTCCGGCCATCACGCCGGCCCCGGCGGAGGCCGCGGCCTCCGCCCCCAGCCTGCTGCTGGCACCCGAAGACCTGCGCACCCTCGACACGGGCGACCAGGCTCAGGGCGCGGTGATCACCGGCTCGATTCAGCCCGAACGCCGCGCCGACCTGCGCGCCGAGGTGCCGGCGGTGGTGATGCAGGTGCTCAAGGAGAACGGCGAGCCGGTGCACCGCGGCGACCTGCTGGTGCGGCTGGACGACAACGCGCTGCGCGAAAGCCTGGCCTCGGCCGACGAGGCGGTGCGCGCGGCCGGCCAGGCCTTCGAGCAGGCGCAGCGGCAGGTCGAGCGCCTGAAGACGCTGCAGGCGCAGGGCATGACCTCGATGCAGGCGCTGGAGGACGCGCAGGTGCGCCGCAACAGCACGCAAAGCGAGCTGGTGGCGGCCAAGGCGCGCGCGGCCAGTGCGCGCCAGCAGCTGCAGCGCACCGAGGTGCGCGCACCGTTCGATGGCGTGGTGAGCGACCGCAAGGTGTCGCCCGGCGACACCGCGCAAGTCGGCAAGGAGCTGCTGAAGGTGATCGACCCGGCGAGCATGCGCTTCGAGGGCACGGTGTCGGCCGACCGCATGCACGAGATCCGCGTCGGCCAGGACGTGAGCTTCCGCGTCAACGGCTACCCGGACCAGCAGTTCGGCGGCAAGATCAAGCGCGTCGACGCCTCCGCCGACCCCACCACGCGCCAGGTGGAAGTGCTGGTCTCGTTTGCCGACCCCAGCACGGCACCGCGCGTGGCCGGGCTGTACGCCGAAGGCCGCATCCACAGCGGCGACGCGGCCAACGGCGGCCAGGCGCTCGCGCTGCCGCCGGCGTCGATCGTGCGCGACGGCAGCCAGGCCTATGTGTGGCGTGTGAAGGACCGCACGCTGCAGAAGGTGGCCGTGCAGCTCGGCGAGCGCGATGCGCGCACCGGCGAGTTCCCGATCAAGACCGGCCTGGCCCAAGGCGACCGCGTGCTGCGCAATCCCGGCAGCAACCTCGTCGACGGCCAGAAGGTGGAGCTGGGCAGCGCCACCGCCACGGCCGCCGCGTCGAGTGCGGCGATGAGGTAGCACCATGTTCCTCTCCGACTTCAGCATCAAGCGGCCGGTGGCCGCGATCGTGATCGTGATCGCGCTGATGTGCCTCGGGCTGCTCGCGCTCAGCAAGCTGCGCGTGAACCAGATCCCCGACGTCCAGCAGCCCGTGCTGGTGGTCACCATCCCGTACCCCGGCGCGTCGCCCGAGACCGTGGAACGCGAGGTGATCAACCGCATCGAGAAGGCATTGCAGAGCATCTCCGGCGTGGACGAGGTGCGCTCGACCGCGAGCGAGAGCCAGGCCCAGATCGTGATGATCTTCAAGTTCAGCAAGAACATGGTCGAGGCCGCCGACGAGGTGCGCAACGCGATCGGCACGGTGCGCTACAAGCTGCCCACCGAGATTCGCGAGCCGGTGCTGCAGCGGGTGGACCCGTCGGCCGAGCCGATCATGCAGCTGGCGCTGGCCTCGTCCACGCAGACGCACGCCGAGATCTCGCGCCTGGCCGAAGACCAGCTGGCCGACCGCTTCCGCGGCCTGCCCGGCGTGGCCACCGTCAACGTCAACGGCGCCTTGCAGCGCGAGCTGTCGGTGTTGCTGCACGCGGAGAAGCTGCGCGAGTACAACATCTCGGTGGCCGAGGTGGTGCAGGCACTGCGCAACCAGAACACCACCGCGCCGGTGGGCAAGGTGCGCGGCGAGCTGGAGGACCAGAGCATCCGCCTCGTCGGGCGCATCGATTCGCCGGCGCAGTTCGAGCAGGTGGTGGTGCGCCGGCGCGGCGACGACGTGGTGCGCCTGGGCCAGCTGGCCACCGTGCAGGACGGCTTCGCCGAGCTCACCAGCTTCAGCGCGCGCAACGGGCATCCCAATGTGGGCCTGTCGATCACGCGCGCGCGCGACGCCTCCACCGTGTCGGTGGCGGAGGACGTGCGCAAGCTGGTGGCCGAGATCGGCAAGACGCTGCCCAAGGGCACCACGCTCGAAGTCACGCAGGACGGCGGCAAGGACGCCGAGAACAGCCTGGACAACGTGGTGCACGCGCTGATCTTCGGCGCCGGCCTGACGATCTTCGTGGTCTACGCCTTCCTCAATTCGTGGCGCTCCACGCTGATCACGGCGCTGAGCCTGCCTACCTCGGTGATCGCAGCCTTCATCGCGGTGTGGCTGTGCGGCTTCACGCTCAACTTCATGACGCTGCTCGGCCTGTCGCTGGCCATCGGCGTGCTGATCGACGACGCGATCGTGGTACGCGAGAACATCGTGCGCCACATGGAAATGGGCGAGGACCGCCGCACCGCGGCGCTGCGCGGCACGGCCGAGATCGGCCTGGCCGTAGCGGCCACCACCTTCTCGATCGTCGCGGTGTTCGTGCCGGTGGCGTTCATGCCCGGCGTGTCGGGCGAATGGTTCCGGCCTTTCGCGCTCACGGTGGTGGCGTCGGTGATGGTGAGCCTGTTCATCAGCTTCACGCTCGACCCGATGCTGAGCGCGTTCTGGGGTGATCCGCCGGGGCACCAGCATGCGCAGCACCGCGGGTTCGGGCGCTTGCTCACGCACTTCAACCACTGGTTCGACCAGCAGGCCGAGCGCTATGGCAAGGTGGTGGCGTGGGCGCTGCACCATCGTGCGTGGATGTTCGTGTTCACGCTCGCCAGCCTGGTGGGCGCGATCGGGCTGTTCGGCAAGTTCGGCGGCTCCAGCTTCCTGCCCGCCGGCGACTGGGGCACGATCGCGATCGAGGTGCGCACGCCGCCCAGCAGCAGCCTGGAGTACGCACGGCTCAAGCTCGAGGCGGCCGCGCGCCAGGCGCGCGAGATGCCCGAGACCAAGGCCACCAACGCCTACATCAACCCCAACGGCGGCCGCATCTACGTGGACATCGGCAAGAGCACCGAGCGCAAGCGCTCGGCGGTGGAGATCGCCGCCGAGCTGCGCTCGCGCGTGGCGCGGCTGGTGGGCGCCGAGTACACCGTGCTCGACGACCTGAACAACGGCGCGCAGAAGCCGGTGCAGATCCGCTTCCACGGCGCCGACTCACGCAAGCTGCAGGCCATCACCAACGAGTTCATGGACAAGCTGCGCAAGGTGCCCGGCGCGGTGGACGTGGGCCTGTCGGAGCAGGATCCGCAGGACGAGCTGAAGATCGAGCTCAACCGGGGGCTGGCCAATGCACTGGGCATCTCGGTGAACGACGCGGCGCAGACGCTGCGCGTGGCCTTCGCCGGCATCGAGGCCGGCGACTGGGTGGACCCGACCGGCGAGACGCGCGACGTGGCGGTGCGCCTGCATCCCGACGACCGCGTGGACGCGAGCAACATCGAGCGCCTGCCGATCGCGGTGAGCAACACCGGCGCCATCGTGCCGCTGGACCAGATCGCCACCGTCACGGTCGGCAAGGGCCCCTCGCAGATCCAGCACTCCGACGGCAAGCGCATGATCGCCGTCACCGCCAACGCGCAGGGCCGCTCGCCCGGCGAGGTGACCTCCGACGCGATCAAGATCGCCAAGGCGATGAACTACCCGCCGGGCTACGGCCTCGAGCTCGGCGGCGCCTCCAAGGACCAGCAAGAGGTGTTCAGCCAGATGGGCATCGCGCTGGTGATGGGCATCGTGCTGATGTACCTCGTGCTGGTGATGCAGTTCGGCTCGTTCACCGCGCCTATTCCCGTGATGCTGTCCTTGCTGTTCACGCCGATCGGCGTGGTGCTGGCGCTGCTGATCACGCACAGCACGCTCAACCTGATGAGCTTCATCGGCATCATCATGCTGGTGGGCCTGGTGGCCAAGAACGCGATCCTGCTGCTCGACGCCGCACGCGTGCGCGAGGCCGACGGCATGCCGCGCGAAGAAGCCTTGATCGCCGCCGGCCAGCGCCGCCTGCGACCGATCCTGATGACCACCTTTGCGCTGATCGCCGGCATGATGCCGGTGGCCGTGGGCGTGGGTGAAGGCGGCGAGTTCTACCGCCCGATGGCGGTGGCCATCATCGGCGGCGTGATCACCTCCACCTTCCTCACGCTGCTGGTGATTCCCAGCTTCTACGACAGCATCGAGATCTGGCGCGACCGCGCGCTGGCCAAGCTGCGCAGCCGGCTGGCGCGCTGGAATCCGGCGCTGGCCTTCGTGGCCACGATCCTCGAGGCGCTGGCCACCTTGGTGCTGCTGCGCTTCGTGTGGCGCACCAGCGTGCGCGGCGCGCGCTGGCTGTGGCACCTGGCCTTCGGGCAGCGCACGCAGGCGGCCTGACCGCGGCCCCCCTCAGGGCTGCCGCTACCAGCGGCAGCCCTTGTCGCGCACCGCGTCGCGCACCAGCGGCACCACGGCCAGCAGGCCGCTGTCGGCATGTGCCGTGCGGCAGTCAGCGCGGCCGGCCTTCTCGATGCCCTGCTGCAGCTTCGACTTGCGCTGCGGCGGAGGCGGCAGCAGCCGCAGCACGCCGGGCGAACCCTCGCTGGTGAACGTGGGGTTGCCGGCACCGGGCAACTGCAGGTTGAGGCGCGGCGCGCTCGCCGGCGCACCGGGCGCCGGCGTGGCCGCCGTGGCGCCGGTGAGGTCGACGCGACCGTCCGGCGTACCGGGCGGAACCTGCGGCGCACCGGCGCTCGGCTCGGCGGCGGCCCGGGGCGTGTCCGCGGGCGACGCAGCCGGTACCGGCGCGGCGGCCACCGGGGCGGGCGGACCCAGCACCTGCGGCAACGCAGTGGCCAGCGGCCGCAGCGGCGCGGGCGCCGGCACCGTCACCGCCAAGGGCCTCGGTGCCACCGGCGGTGCGCGCTCCACCGGCACCGACAACGGCGCCGGTGCAGAGGCCGCTTGCGCCACGGGTGCCGGCGCGGGTGCGGGTGGCGGTAGCACCGCCGGCAGCGCTGTCGCGATCAGCGGCTGCGAGGCCGCGGGCTCGGGCGGACGCACCAGAGGCACCGGCGCCGGCTTGGCCATCGGCGCGGCCACCACGGGCCCCGGCTCCCGCTCGACCTTGGGGCCGAGCATCGCGGCCGGTGCGGGCGCCGGCAACGGCGCCTCTGTGCGCGGCGTGGCAAGCAAGACGGGCGGCACGGACGACGGTGTGAACGGCTCCGGCGGCGGGGCCGGATCGAGGGGCGCAGGCTCGGGCAGCGGCAGCGGTGCGGGCGCCGGCAGCGCTTCCACCGGGGGCGGTACGGGCGGTACGGGCGGTACGGGCGGTACGGGCGGTACGGCGGCGGGCGGCGGCTCGGGCTGCGGCGCCGGCACAGGCGCGGGCTGTGGCGACGGCGACGGCGACGGCGACGGCGACGGCGACGGCGTCGGCGGCTGCACGGCA
>CAMLIZ010000149.1 GCA_946480245.1 uncultured Pseudomonadota bacterium | reverse complement strand
GGCGGCTGGCGCCATCGTCGGGCAAGGGCCAGTGCCTAACCCATCATTCGAGCGGACGCCTTTGGACCGGCCGCGAAAGGCAGTGGTCGATCATGCCTTGCGCGGCCATCCCAAAGCCGCCACTCAAACGTCAGGCATCGCAATGCAACGTTGCATCATTGCTCGCGTTGAAGCGGCAGCTAGCGGCCGGCTGCGGGTCGCTCCAACTGTGGCCCACGAGTGGTACGAGTACATCTATCGTGAAGCAAACGGTTTGCGGTGGGACCGGCACACCCGGGCTCTGTGCGCGTCTGAACCGGCGAGGTGGAGCGTTGCCGAGTTGGTCAAGCATTTGGCTGCACCTTGCGGCAGGCGCTTGACGAGGAGATTTGCCTTTCCGAGCAAACAAAGTGGGTCAATGTCCCCCCGGAAGTTCGCCAAGCCCCGAGAATCGATCGCATGTTCTCTCACGTAATGATTGGCGTGTCTGACTTCGAGCGCGCGCTCGCGTTCTACGAGCCTTTCATGGCATCACTAGGAATCGAGCGGCGGTTCTGTGATCGCGGCCGTCCGTGGGCGGGCTGGCAAACGCCCGATGGACCAAGACCGCTATTTCTCATCGGGGCGCCGTACAACGGTGAACCTCCATCGGCTGGCAATGGGCAGATGGTTGCCTTTCAAGCTGCAAGTCGCGAAGTAGTTCGCAGCGCGTATCAGGTTGCGCTTGCCAGTGGTGGATCATCGGAAGGTGAACCCGGCATGAGGCCCGAATACCATGCGTCGTACTACGGGGCGTACCTGCGTGACCCTGACGGGAACAAGCTCTGCGTCGTCTGCCATGCAGAGCAAACGCATGAATCCACCGCGGCCTAACCGCTTCATCGAGCAGATAGTTGTCGGCAAGCCGCCAGCTGCCGCGCATGTCGAACGTTAGGCGAAATTCCCGGAGGCCAGGAGTGCACCTGACAACCATCGTTCTCCTCGTGCTGGCTCTTTATGTTGTGCAGATCTTCCTGCAGGAGACGTCGCGCTTCGGGTTCGATCTGAAAGCCATCGTTGGCAACCGAGATGTTCAGCCCGAGCCTTCTGTCATCGCGGCGCGGCTGGATCGAGCGAAGAACAATCTTCTGGAAGCCCTACCCATATTCATCTCGCTCGCGGCGCTGGCGCTCAGCCGAGGCGGCAACCAAGAGGCGCAGGCGCACGGGGCTCTGGTATTTCTTGTCGCACGTGTCGTGTACGTGCCGGCCTACGTCAGCGGCATTCCGTGGCTTCGGTCTCTTGTTTGGCTGGTCAGCATGTTTGGTCTCTTAATGATGGTGTTGCCCATGATCCATGGCGGCCCCTAGGCCCTCCATCGAGCGGACGTCAGAGCCGGATGCGAGCGGGCACCAGCACCCGCAGCGAGCGCAAGTAGCTGTCGCCGGTCGTTGGCGCGGTGACCCGGACCGGTCTCCAAGGGCACCCGTTCGCTTCGGCGCGCACAATGGGCTTCATGGCTCACCGTAAAGCTACATCTCAACGCATCGCAAAACAGATCACCGAGCTTGCCTTTGCGGCGCCGCAGGTGGTGCTTCATCGAACGTCCCGAATGGCGGCAGCCGGGGCATCGCCGTCCGCACGCGATCGGGCCGAGTTCTCTCTGATGGGCGCCGAGAAGGTCCAGGCCTTCTATCAATCCTGGGCGGCCATGTGGGCTGCTGCTTCTGCCTCGCAGTTGGCGTTGGCGCGAGCTGGCGCGTCCGCGGTGGCGGTGTCCATGCGAGGAGGGCGCGCCGGCCCGTCGGCAGCCATTGGGGCTGTAACGGCTGCAGCGGCTAACGTTGTTGCCGCAGGCCTGTCGCCAGTTCACAAGAAGGCGGTGGCCAATGCCAAGCGCCTGTCCAAGAGAAGGAAATGAGGCGGCTCGCGCCTGACCCCTCCAGCGAGCGTTGAGTGCCCGAGGCGCGTGCTGCGAGAATCTTTATGGCATGTCTCAGTCGGAGCCGCCGTGTGTCGCAACATCAAGACGCTGTTCAATTTCGAGCCTCCTGCCACGGAGCTTGAAATTCGTGATGCTTCGCTGCAGTTCGTCCGCAAGCTCAGCGGCTTCACTGTTCCATCCAAGGCGAATGAGGCGGCGTTTGAGCGCGCCATCGAAGAGATTGCTGCATCTGCACGCGTTCTCATTCGGTCTTTGGTCACTACGGCTGAGCCGCGTACCCGCGAAGCTGAGGCGGCCAAGGCCTCAGGCCGTAAACACATTGCACGCGCTTAGCGAAGGTCGAAACTCCAGGGAGTCCACCATGCTGGTAGGAACTTGTCACTGCGGGGCAATCACGATCGAGTTGCCGTTCGCCCCGGAGAAAGCCACCAGCTGCAACTGCTCGATTTGCAGGCGGCTCGGCGCAGTGTGGGCGTACTACGAATTTGGCACCGTGAAGGTGGCCGGACATCCTGAGAAGACGCAGGAGTACGTCCAAGGTGACAGGACTCTTCGCACCGTTCGCTGTTCAACCTGCGGGTGCGTCACGCATTGGGAACCATTGAATCCTGAACCAGGCGCGCGCCATGGCGTGAACTTGAGGAACTTCGATCCCAAGCTGCTTGAGTCGGTGCTGGTACGGCGGTTCGACGGCGCAGATACCTGGGAATTCCTGGAGTGAAGGGGCCGCCGGACGCTGCCCCGGGGGCGTCTATGAGTTGGTGGCACCGGGCGAGGCGGCGTGCGTAGTCACATGGGGAGAACTGGCATGCAGAATCCGCAGAACATCTCGACCGGCATCACTCAAATTTCGGTCGGCGCACAGGCGCATGCAATGAAGACGGCATATCTCCGCGCCGTGCTCCTAGGTGGTCTGGTCGCCGGCGCACTCGATATCGCGTTCGCCATTTCATTTGCCGCCTACAACGGCACCCCCGCGCTGCGTCTGCTTCAGGTCATCGCCAGTGGCGTGTTCGGCAAGCAGGCATTCGCAGGCGGCCTGGCCATGGCAGGCTTGGGGCTCGCTTTGCACTTCGCCATGTCCATCCTGTGGGCGGCCGCCTTCCTGCTCGCAACTCGGCTGCGTCCGTCGCTGGCACGCTATCCCTTTGCCGCAGGCATTGCATTTGGCGTCGCCGTGTTTCTTGCCATGCGGCTGGTGGTCCTGCCGCTGTCGGCGTTTCCGTTCCCGGTCAGCTTCAGGCCCCTGGCAACGGCGCTCGATCTTCTGTCGCATACATTTCTGTTTGGCGTGCCCATCGCCGTCGCCGTTCGCACGCACGCATGGAGGGCTCATGGGAAAAGGTCGCCTGGAGGCGTTTAGCGACGGCGTACTCGCCATCATCATCACGATCATGGTGCTGGAGCTGAAGGTGCCGCACGGCGATTCAACCGTTGCGCTTGCGCCGTTGGTGCCCGTGTTTCTGAGCTATGTGCTCAGCTTTGTGTATATCGGCATCTACTGGACCAACCATCACCACATGCTGCATGCCAGCAAGAAGGTCACCGGTCGGGTGCTGTGGGCAAATCTGCACCTGCTGTTCTGGCTGTCGCTGTTGCCCTTCGCCACCGGTTGGATGGGTGAGAACCGTTTCGCCGCAGTGCCGTCTGTGCTGTACGGCGTGATTCTTCTCTTCGCTGCCATTTCGTATTGGTTGCTTCAGCAGGCGATCATTGCCGGCGAGGGTTCCGATTCAATGCTTGCCACCGCGGTGGGGCGCGACTGGAAGGGCAAGCTGTCGCCCGTCTTGTATCTCACCGCAATTGCATCGGCAGCCTGGCTTCCCTGGGTTGCGCAGGCAATCTATGTCTTGGTGGCACTGCTGTGGGTGGTTCCGGACAGGCGCATCGAGCATGTACTGGCGGAGAGTGAAACCTGACCCGCTCATGGGGCGCCGCTGTGTCCAACTCACTGACCTAGGATGCCTGCATGGCCCCGTCCTTGCTCTACATCGTCCTCATCCTCGTGGTGATGCTGCTGTACCTGCGCCGCCATCGGCGTCGTGAGCGCGAGCATCTGGCCGAGCTGCAGCAGGCGCAGGCCGCCGGCCTGGCGGAGCCACAGTCGCTGCATCCGGTGATCGACCCGGCGCGCTGCATCGGCTCGGGGTCGTGCGCGCGCGCCTGCCCGGAGGACGCCCTGGGCATCATCAACGGCAAGGCCGTGCTGACCAACGGCGCTGCGTGCATTGGCCACGGCGCCTGCGCGACGGCCTGCCCGGTGGAGGCGATCAAGCTGGTGTTCGGCACCGAGAAGCGCGGTGTGGACATTCCCAACGTGGGGCCCAACTTCGAGAGCAACGTGCCCGGCCTTTTCATCGCCGGCGAGCTGGGCGGCATGGGGCTGATCCGCAAGGCCGCAGAGCAGGGCCGGCAGGCGATGGACTCGGTGCGCCAGCGCAAGATCGACGTGCCGGCCGATTACGACGTGGTGATCGTCGGCGGCGGCCCGGCGGGCCTGTCGGCCGGGCTGGCCGCGATCCAGCACAAGCTGCGCTACAAGCTGATCGAGCAGGAGGATTCGCTCGGCGGGGCGGTGTACCACTACCCCCGCAACAAGATCGCGATGACCGCGCCGGTCAAGCTGGCGCTGGTGGGCGCGGTGAAGTTCGGCGAGGTGCAGAAGGAAAAGCTGCTCGAGTTCTGGCACGACGTGGTGCAACGCACAGGGCTCGAAGTGTCGTTTCGGGAGCGCATGGAGAACATCGAGCGCCGTCCCGACGGCAGCTTCCTCGTGCAGACCTCCAGAGGCAGCCATGCCACGCGCTCGGTGCTGCTGGCGATCGGGCGTCGCGGCTCGCCGCGCAAGCTGGAGGTGCCGGGCGAGGAGTCGTCGAAGGTGGTGTATCGCCTGATCGACCCCGAGCAGTACCGCGGCCTGCACGTGCTGGTGGTGGGCGGTGGCGACAGCGCGCTGGAGGCGGCCATTGCGCTCAGCGAGCAGCCCGGCACGCGGGTCACGCTGTCGTACCGCAGCAATGCGTTCGCGCGCGTGAAGGCCAGGAACCGCGCCCGGCTGGAGGAGCTGCAAGGTGCCGGCGCGCTGCAGGTGCTGCTGGAATCGCAGGTGGAGGCGATCGAGCCGCACAAGGTGTTGTTGACGACCCACGGAGGGCCCCAGGAGCTGCGCAACGACGCGGTGATCGTGTGCGCCGGCGGCCTGCTGCCCACGCCGCTGCTGCAAAAGGTGGGCATCGAGTTCGAGACCCGCTACGGCCAGGCCTGACGCCGGCGCACCCGCCCGGCGCGCGGCTTGCCGAGGCAGGGCATCGGTCAACCTCGCCCGCCATGAGCCATCCGCCCGTGCTGCAGCGTCTGCGCCATGCGCCCATCGTCGGCGTGGGGTGGCGCGCGGTGCGCCATTACATCGAGCACCAGAGCGCCAGCCAGGCGGGCAGCATCGCGTTCTCGATGGTGCTGGCGATGTTTCCGCTGCTCATCCTGGTGTCCGCCGCAGCGGCGTTCATCGGCCAGCCGGGCAGCGCAGCCGAGCTGGTGTCGCGCGTGTTGGAGTACGCGCCACCTCTGGTGCAGCAATCCATCCATCCGGTAATCGGCGAGGTGCTGGGCCGGCGCAGCCAGGCGCTGCTCGCGGTCGGCGTGTTCGGCACGCTGTGGGCGGCGTCCTCCGGCATGCAGGCGGTGCGCACCGGGCTCAACCGCGCGTACGGTGTGCAGCGCGGCCTGCCGTTCTGGAAGGCGCGCATCAAGGTGACGCTGTTCACGGTGGTGGTGGGGCTGGGCACGCTGGCCGCTTTCAGTTCGGTGGTGGTGCTGCCCTACCTCTGGCACCTGGTGGCCAGCACGGCGCAGACGCCGGCCCAGGCCGTGTGGCTGGGCGGCGGCCTGCGCTACGGCTCCGCCTTTGTCGTGCTCGTGGTGCTGTACGGGCTCGTGTACGCCTGGCTGCCCGACCTGCCGCAGCGCCTGTCCACGGTGTTGCCCGGTGCGTTGGTGGGCGCCGTGCTATGGCTGCTGGCGGCACAGCTGCTGCGTCACGTGCTGCGTGCGGCGGGCAAGCTGATCCTCGTGTACGGCGGCTTCGCAGGCGTGGTGGCGCTGCTGGTGTTCCTCTACGCCAGCGCCGTCACGCTGCTGTTCGGCGCCGAGCTCAACGGCGCGATCCGGCGCGAACGCACCAAGGCGCGGTAAAGGCAGCAGGCCGGTTCTCACACCGCTTATCCCGCGATCAGCGGGGCGTCTGCTTTCCTAGACTGCCTGCCAGCAGTCCCCCGCCGCGCAGGTCAGCCGCCGCAGATGTCGTCCGAACTCCTCATTCACGCCTCCGGGCTCGTCGCACTCGTGCTCAACGTCATGGCCTTGTGCTGCCGCTGCGAGACCGGCCTGCGGCGCCAGAGCGTGGCCGCCGGCGCGCTCTGGGCGCTGAACAACCTGCTGCTCGGCGCGCTGAGCGCAGCCGCACTGAGCGCGGTGAGCGCCGGCCGGTCAGCCACCTCGGCATTCACCCTCGGCGGTGGCCGCGTGCGGCGGCGCAACCTCTGCGCGCTGTTCCTGCTGGTCACCGCCGCGGCGGCCGCCTGCACCTGGCAGGGGCCACTGAGCGGGATCACGATGGCTGCATCGCTGCTGTCGACCTACGCGATGTTCCATTTCCGCGGCGGTGCGCTGCGCCTGACGATGCTCGCCAGCTCGGTGGCCTGGATGACCAGTGCCTGGGCCCTGGGCTCGTGGGAGCAGATCGCCGCCAATCTGCTCACCGCCGCCAGCGCCGGCTACGGCACCTGGCGCTGCCGGCAGGCAGAACCCGCTCACTGAATACCGGAAACCCCATGCGCTTGCACGGCCTGGCCGCGATCGCCCTTGTCTTGTCCGCTGCGATCGCGCAGGCGCGACCCGCGCCGGACCGCGTCGATGGCACCGCCGACTTCGGCGCCGAACCCGCGTCACCTGCCGCGCGATTTGCAGCACGAGCCATCCTGCAAGCCAACGGCCAGCGCGGCCATGCCTTCGCGGTGGTCGACAAGGCCGGCGCCCGGCTCTACGTGTTCGATGCCCGGGGCCGGCTGCTCGGTGCGGCGCCTGCACTTCTGGGCCAGGCCACCGGCGACGACACCGTGCCCGGCGTGGGCAGCAAGCCGCCCTCGCAGGTACTGCCGCAGGAGCGCACCACGCCCGCTGGGCGCTTCGAGGCGGAGCCGGGCCGCAACCTCGACGGGGACCGTGTGGTGTGGGTGGACTACGACTCGGGCTTTGCCATCCACCGCGTGCGGCGCGGTGCCTCGTACGCACCGCGGTTGCAGAGGCTCGGGGCCGCGTCGCCCGCGGCGCACCGGGTGTCGCTCGGCTGCGTGGTGGTGGCGTCCGAGTTCTTCGACCGCGTGGTGTGGCCGGTGCTCGGCCAGGGCCAGGCGGTGGTGTATGTGCTGCCGGAGACGCGCCCGCTCGCCAGCCTGTTCCCCGCACCCACCTTGGCCCTCGATGAGGGCAGGGACACTGCCGCTCGATAGACTGGGGCGATGCCCTCCGCCCCCATCGTTCGCGTGCTGCCGCTCGGCTTCCCTTGGGAGACGATCGACCCGTTCCTCTTCTGCGTGCACCATGACGACGCCTACCCGCGCGGCAACGGCCAGGCCGGCCCCGACGCGTCACTGGCGGGCCGCCAACTGGGCAGCGACTTCGAGGGGCGCGACGGCTGGCGCATGTACCACGGTCTGCAGGTGCCCGGCTTTCCCGCGCACCCGCACCGCGGGTTCGAGACCGTGACCCTCGTGCGCCATGGGCTGGTCGACCATTCCGACTCCCTCGGCGCTGCGGCGCGCTTCGGCCGCGGCGACGCGCAGTGGCTCACCGCCGGTGGCGGCATCGTGCACGCCGAGATGTTCCCGCAGCTCGACACCACCGGGCCGAACCGGCTGGAGCTGTTCCAGATCTGGCTCAACCTGCCGGCACGCAGCAAGATGGCGCCTGCGCACTTCACCATGTTCTGGGGTCCGCACATACCGCGCCTGGTGATCGATGACGCCGAGGGCCGCCGCACCGAGGTGAGCTGCGTCGCGGGCGCGCTGGCCGGCGCAGAAACACCGCTCGCGCCCCCGCCCGACTCCTGGGCCAGCGACCCGCAGGCCGACCTGGCGATCTGGACCCTCGCGATGGCCCCGCATGCGCGCTGGACCTTGCCCGCCGCACGAGGCCACGCCACGCGGCGCATGCTCTACCTCTTCGAAGGCGAGGGGGTCGCCATCGCGGGCCAGCAGGTGCCGGCGCGCTCGGCGGTCGAGCTGCAGGCCGGCGCCGCGGTGACGCTGCACAACGGCGCGCGCCCGGCTGAGCTGCTGATGCTGCAAGGTCGGCCGATCGGCGAGCCGGTGGCGCAGTACGGGCCGTTCGTGATGAACCATCAGCACGAGCTGCAGGAAGCCTTCGACGACTACCGCCGCACCGGTTTCGGTGGCTGGCCCTGGCCGAGCGAAGCGCCGGTGCACGGCGATGCGCCAGAGCGCTTTGCGCGCCATTCGGATGGGCGGGTGGAGCAGGCGCCGCCACCCAAGAACGAAGAAGCCCGTTAGCGGCTGCGCACCAGCTAACGGGCTCTTTGTTTGGCTCCCCGACCTGGGCTCGAACCAGGGACCTACGGATTAACAGTCCGGCGCTCTACCGACTGAGCTATCGGGGAATGAAGCCTCACATTATAGCCAGAACTTTACGCGAACCTCAAAGGTCGGCTTGCACAGAGGCGCGCCAGGTGCGCGGAGCCATCGGGAACAGGTAGGCGTGGTCGTACTGGTAGGGCGCTTCCTTCCAGGCGCGCCTGTCGGCCACGTTCTCCACGCCCAGGCGCCAGGTGAGGGTGGCGCCAGCCACGTTCTGCGCATAGCGCGCGCCCAGATCCAGGCGCGTCCAGCCAGGGATGCGCACGCTGTTGTCTGGCAGCACCATGCGGTCACCCTCGTACACCAGCGCCCCCAGCAGAGACAGGCCCGGCAGCGCCGCGAGGTCGTGATCGGCCTGCAGGCGCAGCGTGCGTGCCGCCACGTTGGTGGGGCGCAGGCCGTTGATCGCCGGGTCCTGCGAGCCGCGGCGCCGCGCATCCAGCCACATGCCGCTCGCGTGCAGCTGCCACGGCCCGCTGCGCCAGCTGAGCAGCGCCTCCGCGCCGCGATGGCGCGCACTGCCGTCCTGTTGGCGTGTGCAGGTGGGCGTGGCGTCGTTGGGGTCGCAGGCGCCGGTGTCCGCGCTTTGCGGGCGATCGATGTCGAACAGCGCTGCGCTGGCATCGAATTGCTTGCCGTCGTGCTTGACGCCCAACTCCACCTGCCGGCTCTTCAGGGCGGGCAGCGGGCGGCCGGCATTGGTGTACATCGGCAGAACGGGCGCGACCTCGCTCTCCACGCCCTGGCCCCAGCTGGCGTACACCAGCGTTTGCGGCGTGAGCTGGCGCGTCAGTGCGATCCAGGGCGTGGTGAACTGCTGGTGGTATGGCTTGCTGCCATCGTCGCGCGCCAGGCGCGTGTGGCGCAGGCCCGCCCAGAGGCTCCAGCGCTCGCTCAGGCGCGCCATGTCCCGCACGTACCACTCGGTGCTGCGCTCAGTGTTGCGCGTGTCGTCGCCGAAGAGCGTGGGGTCGGCGGGGGTTTGCAGCGTGCCGTCGATGTTGCCGATGCCGACGAGGTTGAAGGCCTGCCCGTGCAGGCGCGTGTCGAAGCGGCTGAACAGCACGCCGGCTTGCAACTGGTGTTGCACTGCGCCGGTGTCGGCGTGGCCGGCGAGCGACAGGTCCAGCGCATCGGCGCGGCGGTGCTCGTCCTCGCTGCGGTAGTCGTACAGATCGAACGAGCCGTCGCTGCAGTAGCGGTCGAACCTGTTCTCGGCGCTGCAGCCGAACGGAAACGCCACGCGGTCCTGCGTGACCAGCCGCTGCGTCATGCCATGCACCACAACGCGCCATTGCTCGTTCAGCTGCTGCTGCACGCGCAGCGACGCGGTGTCACCGTCGAACACCACGGGCAGCGACCACGTCTGGTTGTTGAGGTTGATGCGGGGGTCAATGCGGTTGGCATCGGGCAGCGTGTCCCCGAGCAGGCTGAACCCGGGCACGCTGGGTTGCGACTGGTGGCTGTGCTCGAACTCGGCTTCCACCAAGGTGCCGCGGCGGACGCGCCAGTCGCCGGCCACGGCGAGCAGGTCGGCGTTGCCGCGCGCGTTGTGCACCTGCGGGTCACGGTGCTCGTACCCGGCGTTCACGCGCAGGCCAAATGCGCTATCGACGCCGAAGCGCTGGCTGATGTCCACTGCGCCGCTCACGCTGCCCGGTTCGCGCCATGCGAGGCTGGCGCTGCGCAGGTTCTGCGTGGGGCGCTTGACCACCAGGTTCACTAGCCCGCCCGGTGCGCTGGTGCCGGCCTGGATGCCGGTGGTGCCTTTCAGCACTTCGAGCGCCTGCTTGTTGCCGAGCGGCAGTGCGGTTTCGCCGTTAATGGGCAGGCCGTCCCGGCGCAGGTTGTAGCGGCTGTCGATGACGAAGCCGCGCACCGTGAGCGTCTGCCAGTAGCCTTCGGCGTTGTAGGCGTCGCTGACGGCGGCGTCGAGCCGGGTCAGGTCGGAAATGCTGCGCGCGCCGGCGTCGAGCAGCTGGTTTTCATCGATCAGGCTGGCGGCAAATGGCGATTGCGCCAACGGCACGTTGCCGAAGCCGCCCACCTGCAACGGGGAACCGATGATGCGGCCGGTCACGGTGACCTGCTGCGCGTCCTGTGCTGCAGCGAGCGCCGACAGCACTGAAAGAGACGAGAAAAGGGCGAGCTTGAGCATGGCGTGCTTCCCTGCGCGAGGATTACCTCAATCAGGTTCAAAGGGACTTTCTCAGTCGGCACTGCTGTTGCAGCGCCAACACCCCTAGCGAGAGCGGCACGAACCTTTCGTGCCGCGGGAGCGGATTATGTCAGTCGTCGAAGCTGGGCGTTTCAACGCCCAGCACCTTGTGCAGCTTCGGGCTGGTGGTGGTGTACTGCAGCAGCACACGCTTGTCCGGGAAGATGTACGGCGAGGCGCCGAACGCTGCGAGCGCAGCCTCGTGGAAGCCGGACAGGATCAGCTTCTTCTTGCCCGGATAGGTGTTGATGTCGCCCACCGCAAACACGCCGGGCACGCTGGTTTCGAACTTCTCGGTGTCCACCACCAGTTGCTTGCGTTCGAGCGCCAGGCCCCAGTCGGCGATGGGCCCGAGCTTGGGGCTGAGGCCGAAGAACACCAGCACGACGTCGGTCGGCACGATGCGGGTGACGCCGTCGCTGCCGGTCACCTTCACGCCCGTGAGCGTGTCGTTGGCTTCCTCGAAGCCGGTGATTTGGCCCACGACGAACTGCATCTCCATCGCCTCGCAGAGTTCGCGCATGCGCGCCACGCTGGCGGGCGCGGCGCGGAAGCCGTCGCGGCGGTGGATCAGGATCACGCTCTCGGCCTTGT
>CAMLIZ010000148.1 GCA_946480245.1 uncultured Pseudomonadota bacterium | reverse complement strand
ACCGGCAGCGTGCCGGGCAGCGCCAGGTCGACGGCGCAGGCCTGCGTGTTGGGCGCTGCGCCGAAGGCCGTCGAGGCGCCGCTGAAGATCTTGCTCTGCGTGGACAGTTGCGCATGCGTTTCGAAGCCGATCACGACCTCGTAGCCGCGCACCAAGGGAGAAGGTGTGCTCATGGGGCTTCAGGCGGGCGCGCGTTGGTGCCAGTCGGTGGCTTGCTGGAAGGCATGGGCGGCACGCAGCAGCTCGGCTTCCTGGAAGTAGTTGCCGAGCAGTTGCAGGCCCACCGGCATCTGGCCTTCGCCGAACCCGACCGGAATGCTCATGCCGGGCAGGCCGGCCAGGCTGCCGGGCAGCGTGAAGATGTCGGCCAGGTAGGCCTTCACCGGGTCGTCGCCCTGCTCGCCGAGCTTCCAGGCTACGGAGGGCGCCACCGGGCCGGCGATCAGGTCGCACTGCTGGAAGCAGGCCTGGAAGTCGTCGGCGATCATGCGCCGCAGCTTCTGCGCCTGGAGGTAGTAGGCGTCGTAGTAGCCGTGGCTCAGCACGTAGGTGCCGATCATGATGCGGCGCTTCACCTCGGGGCCGAAGCCTTCGGCGCGCGTCTTCTTGTACATGTCGAGCAGGTCGCTGTACTGCCCGGCGCGATGCCCATAGCGCACGCCATCGAAGCGCCCGAGGTTCGAGCTCGCCTCGGCGGGCGCGATGATGTAGTACACCGGGATCGAGAGCTCGGTGCGCGGCAAGCTCACATCCACCAGCGTGGCGCCGAGCTTCTCGAGTTCGGCCAGTGCGGCGCGCAACGCTCCGTGCACATCCGCACCGAGCGCTGCAGGGAAAAACTCCTTCGGCAGGCCGATGCGCAGGCCTTCGAGCGGCCGCCCGGCGGGCGCGCCGGCGCGGGGCTGGAGCATTTGCGCATGAAAGTCCTGCGGCGGGCGTTCGGCGCTGGTGGCGTCGCGCTCGTCGAAGCCGCTCATCGCAGACAGCAGCAGCGCGCAGTCTTCGGCGCTGCGCGCCAGCGGGCCGGCTTGGTCCAGGCTGGAGGCGAACGCGATCATCCCGTAGCGCGAGCACACGCCGTAGGTGGGCTTGATGCCGGTGACGCCGCAGAAGCTGGCGGGCTGGCGGATCGAGCCGCCGGTGTCGGTGCCGGTGGCTGCCGGCAGCAGGCGCGCCGCCACGGCAGTGGCCGAGCCGCCCGAGGAGCCGCCGGGCACGCGTGCGGTGTCCCATGGGTTCTTCACCGGGCCGTAGGCGGAGTTCTCGTTGGCCGAGCCCATCGCGAACTCGTCGCAGTTCAGCTTGCCGAGGGATACCGCGCCGGCGTCGGCGAGGCGGGCGACGACCGTTGCGTCGAACGGGCTCTGGTAGCCGGCCAGCATCTTGGAGCCGGCCGTGGTGGGCTGGTCCTTAGTGACAAAGATGTCCTTGTGCGCGAGAGGCACGCCCAGCAACGGCGAAGCGTCGCCGGCCGCACGGCGCGCGTCGGCCGCGCGCGCGATGTCCAGCGCTTGTTCGGCGTTCAACCACAGGAACGCGCCGAGGTGTTGGTGCTTCGAAATCCGTGCAAGCAGGTGTTGCGTCAATTCGGCGCTGGAAACCGCCTTGTCCCGCAGCGCCTGCGCCAGCTCCGCCACGCCCATCTCATGTAAGGCTCGGCTCATTCGATCACCTTCGGCACCAGGTACAGCCCGTCTTCCACGGCAGGTGCGCTGCGCTGGTTGAGCTCGCGCTCGTCGGTCTCGGTGACGGCGTCCTCGCGCAGGCGCAACTGCACCGCCTGCACCGCGGACAGCGGCGTGTACAGCGGCTCCACGCCAGAGGTGTCGACCGCGCTCATGCGCTCGACGATGCCGAAGAAGCCGTTCAGCTGCGGCAGCAGCGTGGCTTGTTCGTCGGGTTGCAGTTCCAGCCGCGCCAGATGGGCGATGCGGCTCACGTCATCGGAGCTGAGGGCCATCTCGAAAATGGGGGCGAAAGCCCAGGGATTTCAGGGGTTGCAAGGGTTCGCAAGAGGCTCGGAACCCGAGGGTGATCGGGTATTATCTCTGGTTATCCACAACCCTTCGGATGGCTCCTCGGCGTCGGCTCTGCAGACCTTGCCGCGCAGCCCTTGCCGGGGGTTTCGTGCCCCGCTCGAACACATCATTTCGGCGCCCGTTGCCCGCCAGGACGCGCGCCCTCAGACAACACACCCATGTTCGGATCCCTGCGTCGCTACTTCTCGACCGATCTCGCGATCGACCTGGGCACCGCCAACACGCTGATCTACGTGCGTGGCAAAGGCATCGTGCTCGACGAGCCCTCGGTCGTCGCCATCCGCCACGAAGGCGGGCCCAACGGCAAGAAGGTCATCCAGGCCGTCGGCGCCGAAGCCAAGGCCATGCTCGGCAAGGTGCCGGGCAACATCGAAGCCATCCGGCCCATGAAGGACGGCGTGATCGCCGACTTCGTGATCACCGAGCAGATGATCAAGCAGTTCATCAAGATGGTGCACCCGCGCACGCTGTTCACCCCCAGCCCGCGCATCATCATCTGCGTGCCCTGTGGCTCCACCCAGGTCGAGCGCCGCGCCATCAAGGACGCGGCCGAAGCCGCCGGTGCCAGTGCCGTGTACCTGATCGAGGAGCCCATGGCCGCGGCCATCGGTGCCGGCCTGCCCGTGAGCGAGGCCAGCGGCTCGATGGTGGTGGACATCGGCGGCGGCACCACCGAGGTGGGCGTGGTGTCGCTGGGCGGCATGGTCTACAAGGGCAGCGTGCGCGTCGGCGGCGACAAGTTCGACGAAGCCATCATCAACTACATCCGCCGCAACTACGGCATGCTGATCGGCGAGCAGACGGCCGAGGCCATCAAGGTGGGCATCGGCAGCGCGTTCCCCGGCAGCGAGGTGCGCGAGATGGAGGTCAAGGGCCGCAACCTCTCGGAGGGCGTGCCACGTGCGTTCACGATCAGCAGCAACGAGGTGCTGGAGGCGCTGACCGACCCGCTGAACCAGATCGTCTCGGCCGTGAAGAACGCGCTTGAGCAGACCCCGCCGGAACTGGGCGCCGACATTGCCGAGCGCGGGATGATGCTCACCGGTGGCGGCGGTCTGCTGCGTGACCTCGACCGCCTGCTGGCCGAGGAAACCGGGCTGCCAGTGCTGGTGGCCGAAGATCCGCTGACCTGCGTGGTCCGCGGTTGCGGCATGGCACTGGAGCGCATGGAGCGCCTCGGGGCCATCTTCACCTCGGAATGACCGAATGAGCTTGAGCGTGAGCCGGCCCCTGATTCAGGCGCCGGCCCGCCGCCGTTGAAATGCGCCGTGCCATGCCCCTGGGCACCCTCGACCGCAACCCGCCGCCGATGTTCCGGCAGGGCTATTCGGCCTTCACCAAGCTCGTGTTCTTCTCGGCGCTCGCGCTGTTCCTGATGGTGGCGGACACACGCTTCAAGCTCACCGTGCCGCTGCGCGCGGCCATCGCCACCGTGCTGAACCCGGTGGAGCGCACGTTGCGCGTGCCGCTGGAGATGTGGAATGGCGGCAGCCAGTACCTGCAGGGCCTGAGTCGCGCGATCAGCGGCGAGGATGCTGCGCGCCGCCAGCTGGCCGCCCAGGCCGAACGAACCGCCCGCGCCGAGCAACTGGCGGTGGAGAACGCCCGGCTGCGTGCACTGCTCGGCCTGCGCCCGGCGCTGCAGGTGCGCACAGTGAGCGCCGAGGTGCTGTACGAGGCGCCGGACCCGTATTCACGCAAGGTGGTGCTGGATCGCGGCGCGCTCGACGGCGTGAAGCTCGGCTCGCCGGTCGTCAACGAGGCCGGCGTGCTGGGGCAGGTGACGCGCGTATACCCGCTGAATGCCGAGGTGTCGCTGCTGACCGACAAGGACGCCGCCATCCCAGTGCTCAACAGTCGCACGCAGCACCGCGCCGCCGCCTTCGGCACCGCGCTGGGCAGCGGCATGGAGCTGCGCTTCGTCGCCAGCAATGCCGATGTGCAGGCTGGTGACCTGCTCACCACTTCCGGCGTCGATGGCGTGTACCCGGCGGGCCTGCCGGTGGCCAAGGTGGTGTCGGTCGATCGCAAGTCCGACACGGGATTCGCGCGCATCCAGCTCGCGCCCGCCGCCAACCCGGACGCGGTGCGCCACGTGCTGGTGCTGGAGCCGTTGAACGTGCAGATGGCACCACCCGTGGCGGCGCCTGCCTCCGCGCCCGCCTCGCGTGCGTCGGAGCCGCGCAAGGGCAAGCCCAAAGCCGAGGGAGCGCGCCGATGATCATGCCGCGCGGCGACCAGCTGCTGCTGCCGGTGAACCCGCTGTTCATGTGGTTCACGCTGTTGCTGGCCTTCACGTTCAACCTCGTGCCTTTCGGCCGCGTGCCGGCACTGCCCGACGTGCTGGCGGTCGCGCTGGTGTTCTGGGCGGTACACCAGCCGCTGCGCGTGGGGGTGGGCGCTGCCTTCGTGTTCGGGTTGATGATGGACGTGCACGACGCTGCGCTGCTTGGCCAGCATGCACTCGCCTATACGCTGCTGGCCTTTCTGGCCACGATGATCCATCGCCGGCTGCTGTGGTTCGGGGTCAGTGAGCAGGCGCTGCAGGTGCTGCCGCTGTTTGCCGGCGCGCATGGGGTGTCGCTGGTCATCCGCCTGCTTGCCGGCGGCGTTTTCCCGGGCTGGAGCATCCTGCTGGCCCCGGTGTTCGAGGCCTTGTTGTGGCCGGTGGCCAGCTGGCTGCTGCTGGCGCCGCAGCGCCGCCCGCCCGACCGCGACGAGAACCGCCCGCTGTAGCCGCCGATGACCGAGCTGAAGAACGTAGAGCGGGAGCTCGGGCGGTTCCGGCTGCGTCTGGCGGCGGCGGCGCTGTTCGTGCTGTTCGCGTTCGGGCTGCTGCTGGCCCGCCTCGTGGTGCTGCAGGTGGTGCGGCACGACCAGCTCTCGGTGCAGGCCGAGAACAACCGCATCACGGTGGTGCCGATCGTGCCCAACCGCGGACTGATCGTAGACCGCAACGGCATCGTTCTCGCCAACAACTACTCGGCCTACACGCTCGAGATCACGCCCTCCAAGCTCGATCAGCCGATGGACACGGTGATCGACGAGCTGGCCCGCATCGTCAGCATCGACAGCTACGACCGGCGCCGCTTTCGCAAGCTGATGGAGGAGTCGAAGAACTTCGAATCCTTGCCCATCCGCACCAAGCTGTCAGACGAAGAGGTGGCGCGCTTCACCGCGCAGCGCTTCCGCTTTCCGGGGGTGGAGATCCGCGCGCGGCTGTTCCGCCACTACCCGTTCGGCGACCTCGCCAGCCATGTGCTGGGCTACATCGGGCGCATCAACACGAAGGAGCAGGAGGCGCTGGAGGACGAGCCTGACGAGGTGCAGGCCAACTACCGCGGCACCGACTACATCGGCAAGCAGGGTGTCGAGCAAAGCTACGAACGCGAGCTGCACGGCCAGACCGGCTTCGAGGAGATGGAGACCACGGCGGCCGGGCGCGCGGTGCGGCGCGTGAAGTCCAGGCCGCCAACACCCGGCAACACGGTGCGGCTGGCGATCGACATCAAGCTGCAGCAGATGGTGGAGCAGTTGTACGGCGACCGCCGCGGTGCGCTGGTAGCCATCGACCCGAAGAGCGGCGAACTGCTGGCCTTCGTCAGCAAGCCGACTTTCGACCCCAACCTGTTCGTCGACGGCATCGACGTGGACAGCTGGAAGGAGCTGAACGAGTCCATCGACAAGCCGTTGCTGAACCGCGCGCTGAACGGCCAGTACCCGCCCGGCTCCACCTACAAGCCGTACATGGCGCTGGCCGCGCTCGAGACGGGCAAGCGCACGCCGCAGCAGGCCATCTCCGACCCGGGCTACTTCTGGTTCGGCAACCACAAGTTCCGTGACGACAAGCCGGAGGGCCACGGAATCGTCGACATGTACCGCTCGATCGTGCAGAGCTGCGACACCTACTACTACATGCTCGCCAACGACCTCGGCGTGGACACCATCGCCGCGCACATGGCGCCGTTCGGTTTCGGCCAGATCACCGGCATCGACATCCGCGGCGAATCGCGCGGGCTGCTGCCCTCCACCGACTGGAAGCGGCACGCCTATCGCAAGCCCGAGCAGCAGAAGTGGTATGCAGGCGAGACGATCTCGCTGGGCATTGGGCAGGGCTACAACAGCTTCACGATCCTGCAGCTGGCGCACGCGCTGGCCACGCTGGCCAGCGGTGGCGAGCGCTTCAAGCCGCACCTGGTGAAGGAGGTGGTGGATCCGGTCACCGGCGCCAAGCGCGCGATCGACGCCGCGCCGCTGCCACCGCTGCCGCTGAATCCGGCCAACGTGGCGGTGGTCAAGCATGCGATGGTGGGCGTGAACAAGGAGGGCACCTCCGCCACGGCCTTTCAGGGCACGCCTTATGTGTCCGCCGGCAAGACCGGCACCGCCCAGGTGGTGGGCGTGAAGGCGAACGAGAAGTACAACGCCGCCAAGGTGGCCGAGCACCTGCGCGACCACGCGCTGTTCATCGCCTTCGCGCCCGCCGACGACCCCAAGATCGCCGTGGCGCTGGTGGTGGAGAACGCCGGCTTTGGCGCGCAGTCGGCCGCGCCGATTGCGCGCCGCGTGCTCGACTACTGGTTGCTCGGCCTGTACCCCACGCCGGAGGACATCGCTGCGGTGCAGGCCGGCAAGGCCACCGCGCCGGTGCGCCCGCCAGTGCCGATCGCGCAGGCGGCCTCGGCCGTACTGGCCGCGTCGGCGCCGGAAGCGGCCGCCAGCCGCGTGCTGCCGCCGGTCGGCGCAACCGCATCGGGAGCAACGCGATGAACACCGTCGTCAACAAGCCACCGCTGTGGCAGCGCATCGCGCCGGCCTTCACCGGCTTCGACATCCTGCTGGTGCTGGCCGTGCTGCTGCTGTGCGGCATCGGGCTGGTCACGATGTATTCGGCAGGCTTCGACTCCGGCACGCGCTTTCCGGACCACGCGCGCAACATGCTGCTCGCGCTCGGGCTGATGTTCCTGGTGGCGCAGGTGCCGCCGCAGCGGCTGATGGCGCTGGCGGTCCCGCTGTACACGGTGGGCGTGGCGCTGCTGGTCGCCACCGCGGTGATGGGCATCACCAAGAAGGGCGCCACGCGCTGGCTCAACGTCGGCGTTGTGATCCAGCCATCGGAGATCCTGAAGATCGCGATGCCGCTGATGCTGGCCTGGTGGTTCCAGCGCCGCGAAGGCCTGCTGCGCGCGCTCGACTTCGCGGTGGCCGGCCTGCTGCTGCTCGTGCCCGTGGCATTGATCGTCAAGCAGCCCGACCTGGGCACGGCCATCCTGGTGCTGTCGGCCGGCTTCTACGTGATCTTCTTCGCGGGCTTGTCGTGGCGCCTGATCCTGCCGGTGCTGCTGGTGGGCGCGATTGCGGTCACCGCACTGATCTTCTACGGCGGCAGGATCTGCCAGCCCGACGTGCAGTGGCCCGGCATGCGCGATTACCAGAAGCACCGCGTGTGCACGCTGCTCGATCCCACCACCGATCCGTTGGGCAAGGGCTTCCACATCATCCAGGGCATGATCGCCATCGGCTCGGGTGGCCTGAGCGGCAAGGGCTTCATGAAGGGCACGCAGACGCACCTGGAGTTCATTCCCGAGCGCACCACCGACTTCATCTTCGCCGCCTTCTCCGAGGAGTTCGGCCTGCTGGGCGCCGCGCTGCTGGTGTTCGGCTTCGTGTTCCTGATCTTCCGCGGGCTGATGATCGCGGCGGAGGCGCCGACGCTGTTCTCGCGCCTGCTGGCGGGGGCCATCACGCTCAGCTTCTTCACCTATGCCTTCGTCAACATGGGCATGGTCAGCGGCATCCTGCCGGTGGTGGGCATTCCGCTGCCCTTCATCAGCTATGGCGGCACCGCAATGGTCACGCTCGGGCTAGGGCTCGGCATCCTGATGTCGATTGCGCGCAGCCGGCGGCTGATGCAGACCTGAGCTAAGGCTCGGTGCGAAAGCGCACCGTGATGCGCGTGCCCGGGGATTGGCCGCTGCCGCGCGGCTGCGCGTCCTCCACCACGATCTCGGCGCCGTGCTGTTGCGCGATCTCGCGCACGATCGCCAGGCCCAGGCCGCTGCCGTCGACGTTGGTGCCGAGGGCGCGGTAGAAGGGCTGGAACACCAGCTCGCGCTCGGCCTCCGGAATGCCGGGGCCCGAATCCTCCACCTGCAGCACGATCACCTGCCCGAACGGATCGGGCATCACGCGCACGGTGGCGCTGCCGCCGGCGGGCGTGTACTGCAGTGCGTTGTCCACCAGGTTGCGGATCAACTCGCGCACCAGCACGGGCTGGCCGACCAGACGAAAGCGCGGGTCATCGCGCTCGGGGCCCTCGTAGCCGAGGTCGATGCGCTTGTCCATCGCACGCGGCACGAAGTCGCGCACCGTCTCTGTGGCCAGGCGCGCCAGCGGCACGTCCTGCGGCTTGAGTGCCTGCTCCTTGTCCTCGGCGCGCGCCATCGCGAGCAGCTGGTTCACCATGTGCGCGGCGCGCTGGCTGGAGCGAGCGATCTGCTGCAGCGATCGCTTCAGGGCCTGCGGGTCCTGCCGGCCGGCGTCGATCTCCTGCTGCGCCAGCTCCGCCTGGGTGCGAAGGCCGGCCAGCGGCGTCTTCAACTGATGGGCCGCGTCGGCGAGGAAGTGCTTCTGCTGTCCCATCGACTGGTCCAACCGCGCCAGCAGGTCGTTGATGGCGCGCACCAGCGGCGCAACTTCCTCAGGCGCGTTGCCCTCGTCGATCGGGCTGAGGTCATGGCTTTCGCGGCGCCGGATGCGCTGCTGCAGGTCATTCAAGGGTGCGATCCCACGTGCGAGCGCAAGCCACACCAGCAGCACGGCCAGCGGCAGGATCACGAACTGCGGCAGGATCACCCCCTTGATGATCTCGGTGGCGAGGCGGGAGCGCTTGTCCAGCGTCTCCGCCACCTGCACCAGCGGCGGGCTGCGGCCTGGCCCGTTCGCGGCCAGCCAGAGATAGGCCACGCGCACCGACTCGCCATGCACGGTGTCGTCGCGGAAGCGCAGCTCGGCGCTGCCGGCGGGCCGCTCCTCGTCGGGCACCGGCAGTTCGCGGTCACCGCTCACCAGCTCGCCGCGCAGGCCGAGCACCTGGTAGTACAGCTGGTCGCTGTCGTCGGGGCGGAGCAGGTCGGCCAGCACTTCGGGCGTGCGCACCTGCACGCCGGCCTGCTCCACCACCACGCGACGGGCGAGCACGCGCGCCAGTTCACCGAGCTCGCGGTCGTACGGCTTGCTGGCGATGCCCTGGGCCACCAGCCAGGTGAGCGCCACACTCATCGGCCACAGCAGCAGCAGCGGCGCGAGCATCCAGTCGAGGATCTCGCCGAACAGCGAACGCTGTTCCTTCACGCGTCGCTCTTCACCTTCTCGAGGCAGTAGCCCAGCCCGCGCACGGTGGCGATGCGGATCGGCCCTTGCTCGATCTTCTTGCGCAGGCGGTGGATGTACACCTCGATCGCGTTGTTGCTCACCTCTTCGCCCCACTCGCACAGCCGCTCGACCAGCTGGTCCTTGCTGACCAGGCGGCCCGCGCGCTGCAGCAGCACCTCGAGCAGGCTCAGCTCGCGCGCCGACAGGTCGATCATCTGGTCGTTGATGTAGGCCACCCGCCCGGTGGCGTCGAACGTGAGCGGGCCGTGCTTGATGATGCTGGAGGCGGTGCCGAGGCCGCGCCGGGTCAGCGCGCGCACGCGCGCTTCCAGCTCCTGCAGCGAGAACGGCTTGGCCATGTAGTCGTCGGCGCCGAGATCCAGCCCCTTCACGCGCTGCTCGACGCTGTCGGCGGCTGTAAGGATCAGCACAGGCAACGCAGAACCGCGTGCGCGCAGCTTGCGCAGCACCTCCAAGCCATGGAGCTTCGGCAGCCCGAGATCGAGGATCAAGAGATCGAACTCGTGCGAGGACAAGGCGGCGTCCGCCTCGGTGCCGCTGCCCACCTGGTCTACTGCATAGCCCGCGTTGCGCAGCGATCGCAACAGGCCGTCGGCCAGCACCTGGTCGTCCTCGGCAATCAGGATCCGCATCCTGTTGTCTCCATGTTGTCTAGGCTGCAGAGCAGCGCTTCATTCTAGGGATTCGGGCGATTTGAAAGGGCAAGAATCACTGTACGAATATCCAGCCACTCTGCCATAATGCCGTCAGCCCCACCCGGAGATTTCGCAAATGGATGCACCCGTCAAAGCCCTGAACACCGAAAAAGCCAAGGCCTTGCAGGCCGCGCTGTCGCAGATCGAAAAGCAGTTCGGCAAGGGCTCGATCATGCGCCTGGGCGAGGGCGAGAAGATCGAGGACATCCAGGTGGTTTCCACCGGCTCGCTCGGGCTGGATATCGCGCTCGGCGTCGGCGGCCTGCCGCGCGGCCGGGTGGTCGAGATCTATGGCCCAGAGTCCTCAGGCAAAACCACGCTCACGCTGCAGGTCATCGCCGAAATGCAGAAGCAGGAAGGCACGTGCGCCTTCATCGACGCCGAGCATGCGCTCGACGCCCAGTACGCCCAGAAGCTGGGCGTCAACTTGCAGGATCTGCTGATCTCCCAGCCCGACACCGGCGAGCAGGCGCTCGAGATCGTCGACGCACTGGTGCGCTCGGGCTCGGTCGACCTGATCGTCGTCGACTCGGTGGCCGCGCTCACGCCCAAGGCGGAGCTCGAAGGCGAAATGGGCGACTCCCTGCCCGGCCTGCAGGCCCGTCTGATGAGCCAGGCGCTGCGCAAGCTCACCGCCACGATCAAGAAGACCAACTGCATGGTCATCTTCATCAACCAGATCCGCATGAAGATCGGCGTGATGTTCGGCAGCCCCGAAACCACCACCGGCGGCAATGCCCTGAAGTTCTATGCCTCGGTACGCCTGGACATCCGCCGCACCGGCAGCATCAAGAAGGGCGAGGAAGTGATCGGGAGCGAGACCAAGGTCAAGGTCGTGAAGAACAAGGTGGCCCCCCCGTTCAAGACGGCCGAGTTCGACATCCTCTATGGCGAGGGCATCAGCCGCGAAGGCGAGATCATCGACATGGGCGTGGCCGCCAAGGTGCTCGACAAGTCGGGAGCCTGGTACGCCTACAACGGCGAGAAGATCGGTCAGGGCAAGGACAACTCGCGCGAGTTCCTGCGCGAGAACGCTGATCTCGCCATCGAGATCGAGAACAAGGTGCGCGAGGCGATGGGCATTCCGCTGTTGCCCGCCGGAGCACTGGCCTCTGCGGAGTAAACCGTCGGCATGCCGCGCCAACGGCTGTCGCTGAAGGCGCGCGCGCTGGGCTGGCTGGCGCAGCGCGAGCACAGCCGGGTCGAACTTCGGCGCAAGCTGTTGCGCATCGCGCGCGCGGAGCAGGCAGAGCGTGAAGCGGCTGGCGCATCGAACGCCGACGCGTCGCAGGCGGAGGCCGGCTGTTCCAACCCCGAGCGATGCGTCGATCT
>CAMLIZ010000147.1 GCA_946480245.1 uncultured Pseudomonadota bacterium | reverse complement strand
GTGTCGGCCATGCGGCCCACGCGGTCGTGGTGCTTCACCAGCAGGTACTTGGACTGGACCTGCTCGCGCGTGGTCTCCTTCTGCGGCGGGAAGTAATCCTTGATGAGCTTGAACACGTACGGAAAGCTCGGCAGATCGAACACCAGCATCACCATGCCCTTGATGCCGGGCGCGATGCGGAAGCGGTCGCTCGAGTGCTTCAGGTGGTGCAGGAAATCGCGGTAGAACAGGGTCTTGCCCTGCTTGGCCAGGCCCAGCGTGTTGTAGATCTCGGCCCGCGGCTTGCGCGGCATGAGGCTGCGCAGGAACTGCACGTAGGCGCTGGGCACCTCCATGTCCACCATGAAGTAGGCGCGTGCGAAGCTGAACAGCATCTGCATGTCGTCTTCGCCAAACAGGGCCGCGTCGATAAACAGCCTGCCGTTATCGTCGTGCAGGATGGGCAGCGCAAACGGCACTTCGTTGAAGCCGTTGATGATCTTGCCCACCAGGTACGCGCCCTTGTTGCGAAAGAACAGGCTGGTGAGCACCTGGATCTGGAAGTTGGTGCGCAGCCGCACCTTGTCGAGTCGGCCGCGCATGGCGGCCACCACACAGCCGGTGTCGCGCTGCAGGTCGGCAAACTCGCGCTGGAGCTGGAAGTTCTCCACGATAGCCTGGAAGGTGTCGCCCAGCGTCTCGCGTGTGGGGTAGTAGGCGCGGTAGGTGGGCCGCGCGGCGGGCTCGTCGTTCTCGATGTATTCGGTGCTGACCGCAGGCCGTACAAAGATGAAGTCGTTGTGGAAATGCGTGCGGTGCAGGATCTTGGTGGTCACCGAGTTGAAGAAGGTCTCGGCCAGCTCGGGCTGATGGTGTTCGATGAGCAGGCCGATGTAGTGCAGCTTGACCTGGTGCCACACCTCCATCGGCAGCTCGCTGGCTGCAAACTCGGTCTGCAGGCGCTCGGCGCCTTCGTCCACCCGCTTGTCGTAGAACTCGATGCGCTCGCGCTGCGCATGCTGCTGGCCAGCCCAGTCGGCCGCCTCGAAGCGGCGCTTGGCCTCGGCGCTGACGGCCCGGAACAGCGCGTAGTGGCGGTTGAAGCCCTCCAGCATGGCCCGCGCGATCGCGAAGGCGCGCGGGTCGGTGAGCTGGTGGGGGAACATCGCCGGCCCCTACTCGTAGCGGCGCTTCACCGCGTCCAGCGCCTGCTGGTATGCCGGCAGCACGTCGTCGGAACTGCCCACGGTCATGCGCAGATCCTCGAGCAGGCCGTTGTGCAGGCCATAGACCCAACCGTGCACCACCACCTGCTGGCCGCGGTGCCAGGCGTCCTGCACGATGGTGGTCTGGCACACGTTGAGCGCCTGCTCCAGCACGTTCAGCTCCACCAGCGCCGGCAGGCGCCGGTCGGTGGGCAGCGAATCGATCCACGCCTGGTGGCGGTGCCGCACGTCCTGCACATGGCGGATCCAGTTGTCGGCCAGGCCCACGCGCACGTCCCGCAGCGCCGCCATCACGCCGCCGCAGTTGGAGTGCCCGACGACGATGATGTGCTGCACCTTCAGCTGGTCCACCGCAAACTGCATCACCGACAGGCAGTTGAGGTCCGAGTGCACCACCACGTTGGCCACGTTGCGATGCACGAACAACTCGCCGGGCAGCAGGCCCACGAGCTCGTTGGCCGGCACGCGGCTGTCGGAGCAGCCGATCCACAGGTACTGCGGCGCCTGCTGCTGCATGAGGCGGCTGAAGAAGCCCGGCTCCCGGCCCTCCACCTTGCGGGCCCAGTCACGGTTCTTCTCGAAGAGGTCTTCCAGGTTGTTGCTCATCGGGATATCAGGCAATTGCTGCACTGCACAGTTTACGCAGGGAGGCTGTCTCGAGGGGGAGATTCGGTGCCGGCCACCTGTGCCGTCACATCGTCTCGGCGAACAGCTCGCGCCCGATCAGCATGCGCCGCACTTCGCTGGTGCCGGCGCCGATCTCGTACAGCTTGGCGTCGCGCCACAGGCGGCCCAGCGGGTACTCGTTGATGTAGCCGTTGCCGCCGTAGATCTGCACGCCCTCGCCGGCCATCCAGGTGGCCTTCTCGGCGGTCCAGAGGATGACCGAGGCGCAGTCCTTGCGCACCTGGCGCACGTGCTCGGTGCCCAGCAGGTCCAGGTTCTTGGCCACGGTGTAGGCGAAGCTGCGCGCAGCCTGCAGCACGGTGTACATGTCGGCCACCTTGCCCTGGATCAGCTGGAACTCGCCGATGCTCTGGCCGAACTGCTTGCGGTCGTGGATGTAGGGCACCACGTTGTCCATCACCGCCTGCATGATGCCGATGGGCCCCGCCGCCAGCACGGCGCGCTCGTAGTCGAGCCCGCTCATCAGCACCTTGGCGCCGTTGTTCAGGCCGCCGAGGATGTTCTCGGCCGGCACCTCCACGTTGTTGAACACCAGCTCGCCGGTGTGGCTGCCGCGCATGCCCAGCTTGTCGAGCTTCTGGGCGATGGAGAAGCCCTTCATGCCCTTCTCGATCAGGAACGCGGTGACGCCGCGCGCCCCCAGTTCGGGTTCGGTCTTGGCGTAGACCACCAGCGTGTCGGCGTCGGGGCCGTTGGTGATCCACATCTTGCTGCCGTTGAGCAGGTAGTAGCCGCCCTTGTCCTCGGCCTTGAGCTTCATGCTGATCACGTCGGAGCCGGCGCCGGGCTCGCTCATCGCGAGCGCTCCCACGTGCTCGCCGCTGATCAGCTTGGGCAGGTACTTGCGCTTCTGCGCCTCGCTGCCGTTGCGCTTGATCTGGTTCACGCAAAGGTTGCTGTGCGCGCCGTAGCTCAGGCCCACCGACGCGCTGGCGCGGCTGATCTCCTCCATCGCCACCATGTGCGCCACGTAGCCCATGTCGGCACCGCCGTACTCCTCGGACACCGTGATGCCGAGCACGCCCAGTTCGCCCATCTTGCGCCACAGGTCCATCGGGAACTGGTCGCTGCGGTCGATCTCGGCCGCGCGCGGCGCGATCTCCGCCTGCGCGAAGGCATTCACCGCATCGCGCAGCGCATCGATGTCGTCGCCGAGCATGAAGTCGAGGCCGGGAAGGTTCATTCAGGTGTCTCCTTGGGGATTCAATGCTTGAGGTCGCTGCGGCCCTGCACGGTCATCACCGTCGCCGTCATCGTGGCGATCAGCACGGGCTCGGCGCCGCCGGTCTGCCAGGCCCTGCCGTCGACCACGCTGATCGTGCGGCCGGCCTTGGTCACCTGCCCCTCGAAGCGGAACGCGGGCCCGCGCGCCGGCGCGAGCAGGTTGATCTTGAACTCGATGGTCAGCACGGCCGCGTCGGCCGGCATCAGGGAAAACGCCGCATAGCCGCAGGCCGAATCGAGCGCGGTGGCCACGATGCCGGCATGGAGGAAGCCGTGCTGCTGCGTCAGCTCGGCGCGATGGTCCATCGCGATCGCCACCCGGCCTGCCTGCACCTCGGTGAGCGCGGCGCCGAGCGTCTTCATCACGGCCTGGCGCTCGAAGGAGGCGCGCAGGCGGGCGGCGAAATCGGCGTCGGCGGGTTGCGGCGGCATGGCGGGTCCGGTTGGTTGACGTTTACGTAAACGTCAATGTGAATTCTAGCCGTGCGGCGCGATGGTCGGCTGCCTACACTCGCGCCACGACTGCTGGGAGACCGCGATGAACCGACGCTGGCGCTGGCATCCGTGGATGGCCGCTGCCGCGCTGTGGCTGGCAGCCGCGGCACACGCAGCCGATCTCCATGCCTACACCGAGCCCCTGCCGCCGCTGAACTACGAGGAAGCCGGCGAGGCGCGCGGCTTCAGCACCGAGCTGCTGCGCACACTCGCGCAGCGCGCCGGGCTGTCGCTGCAGATCGACGTGCTGCCCTGGCCCAGGGCGGTGCTGATGGCCGCCGGCGACCCCAGCTCGGTGCTGTACACGCTCACGCGCAACGCCGAGCGCGAAGCGCAATACCAGTGGGTCGGGCCGATCGCCCGCCGTCGCATCGCGCTGTACCGGCTGGCCGAGCACCCGGACGTGCAGGTGCGCGACCTCGAGGATCTCGCGCGCATCCGCACCGCGGTGGCACGCGAGTCCGCCACCGCGAGGATGCTTCAGGCGCGCGGCCTGGGCCAACACCTGGAGGAGGCGCTGGACGACGACTCCACGATGCGCATGCTGATCGCGAATCGGGTGGATGCAGTGGCCATGCTCGACTTCGCGGCCGCCTGGCACTCGTCGCGACAGGGCCCGGGCTTTCGCGCGCTGCGGCCGCTGATCACGCTGGACGATCGCCACGAGTACTACTTCGGCTTGAACCGCGACGCGCCGCCCGAACTGGCGGCCCGCCTGCAGCAGGCGCTCGACGACGTGAAGCGCGACGGCGCGCTGCAGAAACTGACGCAGCGCTACCTGCAGTAGCGGGTTCTTCCTACGCGCGCACGGGCTTGCGCGCGCGCTGCGCGCCGTCGGCCAGCAGCCGGCGGCATCGCTCCTCGTGCTGGGTGATCTCCGCCAGCGTCACCTGGATGTCGTCCAGCTGCTGCTCCAGCTGCTGGCGGTGTGCCTGCAGCACCTCCAGGAAGGCCTGCAGCTGCTGGGTGGTGTCCGACGGCGACTCGTACATGTCGACCAGCTGCTTCACCTCCTGCAGGCTCAGGCCGAGCCGCTTGCCGCGCAAGGTGAGCTTCAGGCGGGTCCGGTCGCGGTGCGTGTACACGCGATTGCGGCCGGCGCGCTCCGGCGCCAGCAGCCCCACGTCCTCGTAGAAGCGGATCGCGCGCGGCGTGATGTCGAACTCCTGCGCCAGCTCGGTGATGGTGAAGGTCCGGTTGTCGGCGTTGCGGCGAGGCTTTGCGGGCATGGTTAGACTGACGTTGACGTAAACGTAACTCTAAGGCCTTGGATGGCGAATCCCAACGAGCTCGCATTGCACTATCCGTTCGGCGAGCAACTGCCCGCCACTGGCAGCAGTCTCGAAGTGGCCCCCGGCGTGCGCTGGGTGCGCATGGCGCTGCCGTTCGCGCTGGACCACATCAACCTCTGGCTGCTGCGCGATTGCATCGACGGCCGCGATGGCTGGACGATCGTCGACTGCGGCATCACCAACGACGTCACGCGCAACGCGTGGGAGCAGGTGTTCGCGCACGAGCTCGGCGCCCTGCCGGTGCTGCGCGTGCTGGTGACGCACATGCACCCCGACCACATCGGCTTGGCGCACTGGCTGTGCGAGCGCTGGAGCACGCCGCAGCAGCCATGCCGCCTCTGGATCAGCACCAGCGACTTCAACGCCGCGCGCATGGCCAGCCAGAGCACCACCGGCTTCGGCGGCGACGACGCGGCGCAGTTCTTCGCCAGCCACGGCATGCACGACCCAGGCGACCTGCAGAAGGTGCGTGAGCGCACCAACTACTACTCCAGCATGGTGCCGCAGGTGCCGCGCCAGTACCGCCGCCTGCTGGACGGGCAGGCGCTGCGCATCGGCGAGCGGCAATGGCACTGCATCGCCGGCTACGGCCATGCGCCGGAGCACATCGCGCTGCACTGCCCGGAGCTTGGCGTGCTGATCTCGGGCGACATGCTGCTGCCGCGCATCTCCACCAACGTGAGCGTGTACGACCTGGAGCCAGAGGCCGACCCGCTGCCGCTGTACCTGCAATCGATCCAGCGGCTCACCGCGCTGCCGCCCGATACGCTGGTGCTGCCGTCGCACGGCAAGCCGTTCACCGGCCTGCACGAGCGCGTGCGCCAGCTGCAAGCCCATCACGACGAGCGCCTGGCCGAGGTGCAGCAGGCGTGCGCGCAAACGCCGAGCACCGCGGCCGACATGCTGCCGGTGCTGTTCAAGCGCAAGCTCGACCTGCACCAGACCACGTTCGCGATGGGCGAGGCGGTGGCGCACCTGCATGCGCTGTGGCAGCAAGGGCTGTTGCGGCGCGAGCGCGGTGCCGATGGCGTGTTCCGCTTCACGGCGGCATAGCCACGCCCTGTACTGCTGAACAAAAAAAAGCCCGCGGTCTTTGCCGCGGGCTTGGGGGACCTTGGCGCCACCAGTGGCAGCGCAGTCGGACGTGAATGACAGCTGAGGCCCGCAGTGTGCGCGTGCGGTTCGCGCTTGGCGATCCCTCTTAAGGGGGAAAGTCAGTCGAACACCGGCAGCACGTCGTCCTTCAGCGCACCGCGGTGGCGCTCGTAGTCGGGCAGCACCGAGCGCACCACCTCCCAGAACGCGGGGCTGTGATTCATTTCACGCAGGTGCGCGAGCTCGTGGGCGACGACGTAGTCGATCACCGGCAGCGCAAAGTGGATCAGGCGCCAGTGCAGGCGGATCGAGCCGTCGGCGCTGGCGCTGCCCCAGCGCGTCTGCGCCGAGCTGAGCGACAGCCGCCGCACGCGCACCTTGAGCGCTTGCGCGAAATGCGCGCAGCGCTCCTCGAACACGCGGCGCGCCTGCCGCTGCAGCCAGCTCTGCACCACGTCGCGGATCTGCTCGGGGGCCGCGTTCTGCGGCAAGCCCACGTGCAAGGTAAGGCGCGGCACACCCGGCAGCGCCTCACCCCCGGTGTTCAACACCGCACCGGTTGCGCGGGGGTCGAGCACGAGGATCACGGTTTCGCCGAGAAAGGGAATGCCCGTGCCATCGCGCCACTCGATGCGCGCCGCCTCCACCCGTTGTGCACGCTCGCGCTGCTCCTGCAGCTTGCGCAGGATCCAGGCGCCCTTTTCCTGCAGCGCCGTTTCCACGTCGGCCACCGGCACCCAGCGCGGCGCGCTTACCGCGAGGCCTTCGGGGCCGACCGTGAAGCCGATGCTGCGGCGCCGCGCACGGCGAAACGCATAGCCCACCCGATGCTCGCCGAGGTGCACCTCGCGCTCCGCGCGCGGGTGGCGAAACACCGCCGGCGCGAGACCAGAGGCAGGCACGGTTGCGGGAGCTTGCGTGTCGGCGCGGGCCGCTGACGTGGATGCAGGGGCCGGCGCCGGCGGCGCCTCATCGAACAGCGACATCTGCTGCGGACGATCCGGGCCCACCGACTTGCGCGACATGGGCGGCGATTGTACGAACGGCGCGCCGCGGCGGGCGCAGCCGCACGCTCAGCAGGCGCGCTCAGGAGGCACGGGCACGCACGGCGGCCGGCGCCAGAGCCGACGCGTCCGCGTACGCCTCGGGATCGAGCCGCCGCATCTCGGCTTCGATCCAGCCCTCGGCCTCGCGCATCAAGGCATCGGCATCGCGGCCGACCGAGGGGATCGGCTTGCCGATCGACACGTCGATCACCCCCGGCCGCTTGATGAACGCATTGCGCGGCCAGCAACGCGCCGACGCCACCGCGATGGGCAGCAGCGGCACGCCGGTGGCCACCGCCAGGCGCGCGGCGCCGTTCTTGTACGTGCCCTGGCTGCCGCGCGCGGTGCGGGTGCCCTCCGGGAACATGATCACCCAGTTGCCCTGGCGCATGTAGCGCCCGCCCTGTTCGGCCACCTTGTTCCAGGCTTCGGTGCGACGCCGGCGGTCGATGTGCACCATGTCCAGCCGACTCATGGCCCAGCCGAAGAACGGCACCCACAGCAGCTCACGCTTGAACACGTAGCACAGCGGCCGCGGCATCAGCGTGGGGAAGTACAGCGTCTCCCAGGCCGACTGGTGCTTCGGGCACAGGATCACCGGGCCGTCGGGCAGGTTCTCCATGCCGCTCACGCGCGGCACCATGCCGGCGATGAAGCGCGCACCCCACATCGCCCAGCGCACCCAGAGGATGGTGGCCCAGTACAGCGGCGTACCGCGAATGAAGATCGACAGGATCACCATCGCGGTGCCCCAGGGCACCACCGTGACCGCCATCCAGAGCGTGTACACGAGCGAGCGCACGAACCACCACAGACGCCGCAGCATCACTCGCCCTCGATGCGGCGCAGGCGCTCGCGTTCGATCAGGAAATCGGCAAAGGCGGACAGGTCGGCGTGCACCAGCACACCGGGGGTCTGCTCCAGCGCCCGGCTGAAGGCGGCATCGTCCAGCGCGCCGAGCTTGCCGGTGCGCACCAGGTGCGGCTCGCAGCCGGCCATGGCGCCCGCCTGCAGGTCGCGCAGCGCATCGCCCACGGCGGGCACGTCGCGCAGGTTCACGCCGTAGCGCTCGGCGATCTGCTCGAACAAGCCGGGCAGCGGCTTGCGGCAGCTGCACTGCGCGTCGGGCGCGTGCGGGCAGAAGAACACCGCGTCGATGCGGCCGCCATGGCGCGCCAGCAGCTGGTTCAGCTTGACGTGCATCGCATTCAAGGTGGCCATGTCGAACAGCCCGCGTCCCAGGCCCGACTGGTTGCTGGCGATCACGGTGTGCCAGCCGGCATGGTTCAGGCGCGCGATGGCCTCCAGCGCGCCCGGCAGCGGCACGAACTCGTCGGGCGACTTGACGTAGTCGTCGCGGTCTTCGTTGATCGTGCCGTCGCGATCGAGGACGACGAGCTTCATCGCTGCCCCGCTCACGTGGCCAGCCGCGACAGGTCGGCCACCCGGTTCATTGCCGCATGCAGCGCCGCGAGCAGGGCCAGGCGGTTGGCACGCAGAGCCGGATCCTCGGCGTTCACCATCACCTGGTCGAAGAACGCATCGACCGGTGCCTTCAGCGCGGCCAGCGCCTGCAGCGACGCGGTGTAGTCGGCCGCCGCAAACGCCGCCTCGGCGCGCGGCGCCACCGCCTGCAGCGCCTCGTACAGCGCGGCTTCGGCCGGCTCCTTCAGCAGCGCAGTCGACACCTCGGGCGCGGCAGCGGGGGACGCTTCGGACTTGCGCAGGATGTTGGCCACGCGCTTGTTGGCGGCGGCCAGCGACGCGGCCTGCGGCAGCGCGGCAAAGGCACGCACCGCCGCCAGCCGCTTCGGAATGTCGGCCCAGCGCTCGGGGCGCGCGTCGACCACCGCGTCCACCTCTTGCGCGGCGTAGCCCGCCTCGCGCAGGTAGCCGGCCAGGCGCTCGCGCAGGAAGAACGCCACCTCGGCCTGCGCCTGGCCATGCTCCGGGCCGAAGGCGCGGAACGCCTCCGAGATCAGCCCCGACATCGCGAGCGGCAGGTCGCGCTCGATCAGCAGCCGGATCACGCCCAGCGCATGGCGACGCAACGCGAACGGATCCTTGTCGCCGGTGGGCAGCTGGCCGATGCCGAACAGGCCGGCCAGCGTCTCCAGCTTGTCGGCCAGCGCCACCACGGTGCCCACGGCATTGCGCGGCAGCGCGTCACCGGCGAAGCGCGGCTTGTAGTGGTCCTCGATCGCGTCCGCGATCACGTCGCCCAGGCCGTCATGGCGCGCGTAGTAGGCGCCCATCGTGCCCTGCAGCTCGGGGAACTCGCCCACCATGTCGGTCAGCAGGTCGGCCTTGGCCAGTTGCGCTGCCTCGTCGGCCCGCTCGGCCAGCGCCTGGCCACCCAGCTGCTGGCCGACGGCGCGCGCGATACGGCGCACGCGCTCCACGCGCTCGCCCTGCGTGCCGAGCTTGCCGTGGTAGACCACGCGGGCCAACCCGGCCACCCGCGACGCGAGCGGCCTTTTGCGGTCCTGGTCGAAGAAGAACTTGGCATCGGCCAGGCGCGGGCGCACCACGCGCTCGTTGCCGCCGATCACCGCGCTGGCGTCGTCGGGGCGGATGTTGCTGACCACGAGGAACCGGTTGGTCAGCTTGCCCTGCGCGTCCAGCAGCGGGAAGTACTTCTGGTTGGCCTTCATCGTGAGGATCAGGCACTCCTGCGGCACCTCGAGGAACTCCGGCTCGAAGCGGCACAGCAGCACGTTGGGTCGTTCGACCAGCGCGGTCACCTCGTCGAGCAGCGCGTCGTCGTCGATCGGCTGGAGGCCTTCGCGGGCGGCCGCGGCCTGCAGCTGGCGCACGATCTCCGCGCGACGCTCGGCAAAGCTCGCGATCACCGCGCCATGCTCGCGCAGCTGGCCGGCATAGCTGTCGGCGTCGTGCAGCACGATGGGGTCGTGCGCCGCTTCGAAGCGATGGCCGTGCGTGATGCGGCCGGCCGTGAGGCCGAGCGCCGACACCGGCACCACGTCGGCGCCGTGCAGCGCCACCAGCCCATGCGCCGGGCGCACGAAGTGCACGCTGGTCCAGCCGTCCTCGAGCTGATAGCTCATCAGCTTGGGGATCGGCAGCTTCGCCAGCGCCTCGTCGAGCGCCTTCTGCACGCCCTCGGCAAGCGGCACGCCGGCCTGCGCCACGTCGAGGAACAAGGTCTCGGCCTTGCCGTCCACCGCGCGCTGCAGTTGCGGCACCACCTCGGCCCCAAGGCCCAGCGCACCCAGCTTCTTGAGCAACGCAGGGGTGGCCTGGCCGGCGCCGTCCAGGCCCACGCTGGCCGGCATCAGCTTCTGGCGCACGGCCTTGTCCGCCGCCTTCTCCGGCACACCGCTCAGGTGCACCGCCAGCCGACGAGGCGACGCAAACGCTATGGCCACGCTGTCGGCGGTGGCCAGGCCCTGCGTGCGCAGGCTGGCGGCCAGCACGCCGGCAAAGCTCTCGCCCAGCCTGTTCAACGCCTTGGGCGGCAGCTCCTCGACGAACAGTTCGACGAGCAGGTTCTTGGTGATCGGCAGGGTGGTCATGCGGCGTTCTTCTCGGCCAGCGCGCGCTGCACTTCGGCAGCCCATTCGGGCGGCGCCATCGGGAAGCCTCTGCGGGCGCGGCTGTCGAGGTAGCTCTGCGCCACCGCGCGCGCCAGGTTGCGGATGCGGCCGATGTAGGCCGCGCGTTCGGTGACGCTGATCGCGCCGCGCGCGTCCAGCAGGTTGAAGGTGTGGGCGGCCTTCAGCACCTGCTCATAGGCGGGCAGCGCCAGCGCCTGCGCCATCAGGTACTGCGCCTGCTGCTCGTGCGCGGTAAACGCACCCAGCAGGAACTCGACGTTGCTGTGCTCGAAGTTGTAGGTGCTCTGCTCGACCTCGTTCTGGTGGAACACGTCGCCGTACTTGATGCCGGGCGCGTAGACCAGGTCGTACACGCTCTCCACGCCCTGCAGGTACATCGCCAGGCGCTCCAGGCCGTAGGTGATCTCGCCGGTGATCGGCTTGCAGGCGATGCCGCCCACCTGCTGGAAGTAGGTGAACTGCGTCACCTCCATGCCATTGAGCCAGACCTCCCAGCCCAGGCCCCAGCAGCCGAGCGTGGGGTTCTCCCAGTCGTCCTCGACGAAGCGCACGTCGTTCTTCTTCAGGTCGAAGCCCAGCGCTTCGAGCGAGCCGAGGTACAGCTCGAGGATGTTGGCCGGCGCCGGCTTGAGCACCACCTGGTACTGGTAGTAGTGCTGCAGGCGGTTCGGGTTCTCGCCGTAGCGGCCGTCCTTGGGGCGGCGGCTGGGCTGCACATAAGCGGCCTTCCACGGCTCCGGGCCGATCGCGCGCAGGAAGGTGGCGGTGTGGCTGGTGCCTGCACCCACTTCCATGTCGTAGGGCTGCAGCAGTGCGCAGCCCTGGGCGTCCCAGTAGTCCTGCAGGCGAAGAATGAGTTGCTGGAAGG
>CAMLIZ010000146.1 GCA_946480245.1 uncultured Pseudomonadota bacterium | reverse complement strand
TCAAGCCGCTGGACATCGGCCAGATCGTGCCCACCGTGGAAGCCGCGTTTGCCACCGTGGCTGCGCGCAACACCCCGCCGGCGACGCAAGGCCACGGCCATGTCGGCAACGACGACAGTGCAGACACCATTGCCATCGCCGTCGGCATCGTGATGCACCGCTACTCGCTGCCGCGGCAGGAGGCGCGCGAACGGTTGGCGCGCCTGGCACAAGCCGATGGCCGCTCGCTGAAGGCACAGGCCGAGCGCCTGGTGGAAGCGGTGGAGCTGCTTGCCTTGCCGGGGCGCGAGGCCTAGCTAGCGCGATGGCAGCGTGAAGTAAAAGCGCGCGCCCTGGCCCACCTCCGACTCGGCCCACACCTCGCCGCCATGGCGCCGCACGATGCGGCGCACCGACGCCAGGCCCACACCGGTGCCGTGGAAGTCGTTGGCGCTGTGCAGGCGCTGGAACACGCCGAACAGCCGATCGGCGAAGCGCATGTCGAAGCCGGCCCCGTTGTCGCGCACCATGAACACCTCGCGGCCCTCGATGCTGCAGCGCTCGAACGCGATGCGCGCCTGCGTGCACTTGGCGCTGTACTTCCAGGCGTTGCCGATCAGGTTCTCGAGCACCAGGCGCAGCAGGGTGGGGTCGCCATGTGCCATCAGCGCCGGCTGGATGCTCACCTCGGCCTGGCGCTGCGGAGCCTCGCGCCGCAGGTCATCGACGATGAAGCCGGCCAGCTGCGACAGGTTGACCGGCTGGCGCGCCAGCGGCTGCGTGGACAACTGCGCCAGCGCGAGCAGCGCGTCGATCATGCTGTTCATGCGCGCCGCCGCGCCCAGCACGCGGTCGAGGTGGTCGTTGCCGATGCGGTCCAGCACGCGGCCGTAGTCTTCCTTCAGGATGCGCGTGAAGCCGTCCACCACGCGCAGCGGCGCGCGCAGGTCGTGCGACACGGTGTAGCTGAAGGCCTCGTGGTCGGCCACGTCCTCGCTGGCTGCCGGCGCCGCGGCCGGCAACATCACCAGCATCTGGGTGGCACCGGCGCCGCCACGATGGTGGTACTGCTCCAGCCGCAGCGCCCAGCCCGCCTGTTGCAGGCTCTGCCCCGGGGCCAGCTGGCGCACCGCCTGCTGCAACGGGCCGGGCAACGCCGCTTGCAGCGCAGCCCAGTCGGCGGGGCGCGGCTGGCCCTGCAACAGCGCGTCGGCGGCGTCGTTGCAACGCCACAGGCGCAGCGGGTCCTGCTCGCCGTCGCGACGGAAGAGCCAGGTGGGCCCCGGCATGCTGCGCAGCATCAGCTCCATCGCGGCCTGCTGGCCTGCATCGACGTCGGTGCCTGTCGCCGCGGGCTTGGCCTGCACCTGCCGCGCGCGCGCGTGGAAGTGGCCGGCGAGGCCGGCGCAGCCCGCCACCAGCAGCAGGGCGACGGTGCCGAAACCCCAGGGTGAGCGACCCGGGTTGTTGGCGGCGGAGGCTTCAACGTCGGCGCCGGCCCACATGGACCAGCCCACACCGATCGCCGCCGCCATCAGCGCCGCTGCGACGGCGTAGCGCACGAGGCCAGGACGCGTCGCCTCGGCGCGGGGTTCGATCGCACGGTGCATCGGGGCATTGTATGAAGCGGTCTGGCCGCGGCAATGCGGGGCTGTGCGGCCTGTGCACTTGTGTGCACTCAAGTTTGCGCGTTCGCAGCCGAAACCTGGGAGGCTGGTCGAGCGCCTGCGGTTGGGGCGTGCTTTGCCGGCGCCTGCCTTGCTGCCGCCACCCATGCCGATCACCCGCCCGCCGCTGGACGATGCCGACGCGCTGATGCGCGACGCGGAGTTCCTGCGCGCGCTCGCCGACAGCCTGCCGGCCAGCGTGATCGTGATGCAGGCGCCCGACCTGCGCATCGCCTACCTGAACCCGCAGGCGGTGAGCGAACTCGGCATCCCGCCGTCGGCTCTGGGCCTGCCGGTGCACGAGGCCTTCCGCGGCCTGCTGCCGCCGGAGGTGGAGCCGGCGATGCGCCGTGCCCTGCAGGAGCGCCGCGTGGTGGAGCACGAGTTCCCCGTGCTCGGGCGCACGCCGCTGCCGCGCATCGTGAACGCGCGCTTTCTCGCCGTATGCCCGGGCGGTCGAGCCCCGGTGGCGCTGGTGGCCGTGGCGCGCGACGTGAGTGCCGAGCGCCGCGCCCAGCTCGAGCTGGCCGAGTCGCGCCTGCGCTTCCAGGAGTTCGCCGCCGCCGTGGACGACGGCGTCTTCGTGGCCGATCTCACCCGGACGCGCTTCCATTTCATCTCGCCGCAGGCGCTGCAGGCCTGGGGCGTGGCGCAGGAGGAGCTGGTGCGTGCGCCGCACTGCTTCTTCGAGCGCGTGCTGCCGGAGGACCAGGAGGTGTACTTCGGCCGTTTCGAGCGCGAATGCCGCGGCGAGCCGGTGGACGTGACCTTCCGCGTGCAGCACGCCACCCAGGGGGTGCGATGGTTGCGCTCGCGCACGCGGGCGCAGACGCTGCACGACGGCGAGCAATGCGTCTACGGCCTGATCACCGACGTCACCGGCGACCGCGAGCACGAGCTGGAACTGCAGCGGGCGCGCGACGCGGCCGAGAGCGCGAGCCAGGCCAAGAGCCAGTTCATGGCCAACATGAGCCATGAGATCCGCACGCCGATGAACGGCATCCTCGGCATGACCGAGCTGCTGCTGGGCACGCCGCTCACCGACAAGCAGCGTCGCTTCGCCCAGGCCGTGTACCGCTCGGGCGAATCGCTGCTGGAGATCATCAACGACATCCTCGACTTCTCGAAGATCGAGGCCGGCAAGCTCGAGCTGGCGCCCTGCGACTTCAGCCTGCGCGGGGTGGTGGAGGACACGCTGGAGCTGCTCAGCGCGCGCGCCCACGAGAAGCGGGTGGAGCTGGGTTTCCACGAGCAGCCGGGCCTGCCGGCGCGCGTGCACGGCGACCCGCTGCGGCTGCGCCAGGTGCTGACGAACCTGGTCGCCAACGCGATCAAGTTCACCGAGGCCGGCGAGGTGACCGTGACCCTCGCGCGCGCCGAGAGCGGCGCGATGCTGCGCTTCGAGGTGCGCGACACCGGCATCGGCATCGAAGCCGACGTGCTGCCGCGGCTGTTCAACGCCTTCACCCAGGGCCACAACGGCATGGCGCGTCGCTACGGCGGTGCCGGCCTGGGTCTGGCAATCTCCAAACAGCTGGTGGTGCTGATGGGCGGGCACATCGAGGCCCGCAGCGCGGTGGGTGTCGGTTCGTGCTTCAGCTTCACGCTGCCGCTGCCGCCGGCGCAAGGTAGCGATGCCGAGATCGACGGCGTGGCGCAAACGCTGCCGCCGCTGCGCGTGCTGGTGGTGGAAGATCAGCAGACCCATCGCACGGTGCTCGAAAGCATGCTCGGCGCCTGGGGCCTGCGGGTGGTGGTGACCGAAGGGCCGGCGGCGGCGCTGCGCGTACTGCGTGGCGACGCGGGCATCGACCCTCGCTTCGACCTGGCCCTGGTCGACATGCAGATGCCCGGCATGAACGGCCTCGATCTGGCGCGGACCTTGCGCGCCGGGGACATCCAGCCGCAGATGAAGCTGATTCTGTTGTCCCCCGTGGCGGCGCCCGACGAAGCGCGGGCGGCGATGGCGGCCGGCTTTCACGGCTTCCTGCCCAAGCCGGTGCGCAAGGCCGAGCTGCGGCAGGCCCTGCTCGGCGTGGCGCTGCCTGCTTCCGGGGGGCCGGCCTTGACGGCGCCGCTGCGGCATCACATCCTCGTGATCGAAGACAACGCGGTGAACCAGGAAGTCGTCAGCCAGATGCTGCGCGCCATGGGCTGCAAGGTGCGGGTGGCGTCGGGCGCTCTGGACGGGCTCAACGCGTTGTGCGAGCAGCGCTACGACCTCGTGCTGATGGACATCCAGATGCCCGGGATGGACGGCACCGAGGCCCTTCAGAGATTCCGGCGCGGACCGAGCGCGCGCTTTCCGTTCGTGACACCGCCGCGGACGCCCGTGATCGCGGTCACGGCCAACGCATTGGGCGGCGACGAGGAACGCTTCCTCGGGTTAGGCTTCGATGACTATCTGTCCAAACCTTTCCGGCAAAGCCAGTTGCACACCATGCTGAACCGTCGCCTTCCTGCCGCTGCCCCCGTGGACAGCGACGACGCCAAGGGTGCCGCGGGTGCGGCGCCGGCCGACACCGACCGGCTGGCGCCGGTGAAGCGCGTGCTCGATGCCCAGGCGCTCGACCGCCTGCGCGAGCTCGATCCCACGGGGGCCAACGGGCTGCTGGAGCGGGTGCTCAAGGCCTTCGAGGGCTCGCTGCAACGCTTGCTGCAGCAATTGCAGGAGGCCCGGGCCTCCGGCGACCATGCTGCGATGCGACATGTGGCGCATACGCTGAAGTCCTCGGCGGCCAGCGTGGGTGCAATGGAGCTGTCGCGCCTGTGTGCCGATGTGGAACGGCGCATACGTCAGGAAGAGACCGAGGGCCTGGAAGCCCTGCTCGATGGTATGGTCTCGGAAAGCAACCGCGTGCTTGCGGTGCTGCAACCGGCCCTTGCCGCCTGACACCCGTTCATGAACTTGCCGCACGCCTTTGCTGACGACGACGCCAACGAGCAGCCGAAAGTGCTGCTGGTCGACGACGACGAGGTGAACCTGCTGCTCACCGCGATCGCCCTGCGCGAGCGCGGCTTCGCCATCACCGAGGCGGCCAGCGGCGAGCGGGCGCTGCAGATGCTGGCCGACTGGTCGCCCGACGTGATCGTGCTGGACGCGATGATGCCGGGGCTGGATGGCTTCGAGACCTGCCGCGCCCTGCGCCTGATGCCCGGCTTCGAGAACATCCCGGTGCTGATGCTCACCGGGCTCGACGACGACGCGTCTATCACTCGCGCCTACCAGGCCGGCGCCACCGACTTCTTCGTCAAGAGCACCCAGTGGAGCCTGCTGGCCGGGCGCCTGCGCTACCTGTTGCGCGCCTCGCGCACCCGGCTCGAGCTGGAGCGCAGCAAGGCCAAGCTGGCGCGCGCGCAGGATCTGGCGCGCATGGGCAGCTTCGACTGGCGGCGCCACGGCGGCGGCTTTGCCCTGTCGCCCGAGGGCCTGCGCGTGTTCGGCCACGGGCCCAGCGACGCCTTGGGCTTCCGCCAGCTGCTGCGCATGGTGCCCACCGCCGAGCGGCGCGGCTTGCTGCGCCTGCTGCACGAGGTGGTGGCGCACAGCTCGGTGCTGGCCACCGACGTGCCGGTCACCCTGCTGGATGGCCGGCAGCGCATCATCCACGTCGAGGCCGAGCCCGAATTCAACGAGCATGGCCAGAGTGCCGGCTATACGGGGATCGTGCAGGACGTGACGGACCGCCGGATCGCCGAGGACAAGATCCGCCACCTGGCCAATTTCGACGCGCTCACCGGCCTGCCCAACCGGCGCCAGCTGATCTGGCGCACCGAGCGTGCGCTGGAGCATGCACGCCGACTGAACCACAACGCCGCGCTGCTGCTGATCGACCTGGACCGTTTCAAGGTGATCAACGACACCCTCGGCCATGCGGCAGGGGACGAACTGCTGATGGAGGTGGCGCGCCGCCTGCGCGCCTGCGTGCGCCACTCCGACCAGGTGATGGAGGGCGCGCTCGAGGCCGTGGGCTCGCGCTCGCACCGCACCCTCGAGGCCGTGGGCCGGCTGGGCGGCGACGAGTTCGTGGCCCTGCTGCCCGAGGTGATCGACGAGCGCGACGCCGAGCGCGTGGCCGGCCGCATGCTGGACGTGATGCGCGAGCCCATCTTCGTGGGTGGCCAGGAGTGCTTCTGCACGGCGAGCATCGGCATCGCCATGTACCCGCGCGACGGTGCCACGGTGGCTGACCTGCTGCGCAATTCCGACGTGGCCATGTACTCGGTCAAGTCGGCCGGGCGCAATTCGTCTTCGGTGTACAGCCCGATGCTGGCCGGCCGTGGCCGCGAGAAGCTCGAGCTCGAGAGCGCACTGCACAAGGCGATCGAGCGCAACGAGCTGGTGCTGCACTACCAGCCCAAGGTGGACGTGCGCGCCGCCCGCATGGTGGGTGCCGAGGCGCTGATGCGCTGGGCGCGCGGCAACGTGCTGGTGCCGCCCGGTGACTTCATTCCGCTCGCCGAGGAGACCGGGCTGATCGTGCCCCTGAGCGAATGGGCGCTGCGCGAGGCGGCGCGCCAGGCCAAGGTGTGGCAGGTGAGCTTCGGCTTCAACGACTCGATCGCGGTCAACCTGCCGAACCGGCTGTTCGAACGCTCCGATCTGGTGGAGCACATCCACGAGTCGGTCAGCATGTACGGCGTGCCGCACCGCGCGATCCAGCTCGAGATCACCGAGACAGGCCTGATGAAGGACCTGCAGAACGTGATCCCCTCGCTGCACCGGCTCAACGAGATCGGCGTCGAGATCTCGATCGACGACTTCGGCACCGGCTACTCGTCGCTCGCCTACCTGACAACGCTGCCGATCTCCGAGCTCAAGATCGACCGCAGCTTCGTGCGCGACCTCGGCATCACGCCGCAGAGCTCGGCCGTGGTCACGGCCATCATCGCGCTGGCCCGCTCGCTCGGCCTGCGCGTGGTGGCCGAGGGCGTGGAGAACCTGCGCCAGATGGAGGTGCTGCATCGCCTGGGCTGCGGCGTGATGCAGGGCTTCCTGTTCAGCCGCCCGATCCCGCCGGAAGACCTGGAGCGCTGGCTCGAGCAAACCGTGCTGCCGCGCAAGGCACCGTGGATCGTGCAGGCCGACGCGTTCGAGGCTGCCGCGGAGAACCCGCGGCTGGCCGGCACGCGCTCCTGACGGCAGCGCACCCCTATGGAACAACGCCCGGCCGCCGCGCGCCCTGCGCCTGCCGCCGCGCAGGTGCCTTCCGCCGGTGCGCAGGCGCCGGCGATGATCGCCAAGGCGGCGCTGCGCCGCCTGGCGCTGAACAAGCTGGAGCCCACGCCCGAGAACTACGCGCGCGCCTACGCCGAGGAGGCAGGCGAGGCGGCGCCGCCGGCGTTTCCTGAGCGCGCACGGCCGCTGCTCGAGCGGCTGGTGCAGCGCGCGAGCGACGATCCTGCCTTGCGCGAGGAATTGGGCCGTGCGCTGCTGCAAGGCCAGTGGGACTCTGTGCAGCGGCTGCTGGATCGCGCGGGCGAGAGCCACGTCGCACACGCGCAGGGCTGGGCCGCGCTGCTCGAGCGCATCGCGCGCGGGCTGGAGCGCGGCGGCCGCCAATGGACCGCAGGACGCAAGAAGGAGAGCCTGCAGCGGGTACTGGACGGCAACCGCAGCGACATGCAGCGGCTGCAGCAGCGCCTGAAGCAACTGGTCGCGGGATGGGAGACCGACAGCGCCGACGATGCGGTGGACACGCAGATCGACGAGTCCGCGCCCGAGCTCGACCTGCCGGTGTCGCGGCCGATGCCGCTTGCCGAGGCGCCGGCGCGCGCGAATGCGATCGACGCCCAGCGCTGGCAGCCGCTGGTGCGCCAGTTGGAAACCACCGTGCAGGCGGCGCTGCCGGCCGGCGAGCCGCGCGCCGAGGCGCTGGCCGACGAGCTGGCGCACCTGGCGGGACGCATCGCCGCCGAAGGCGCCACGGCTGAGATCACCGCGGCGGTGGAGCAGGCTTGCCAGCGCGCGCGACGCCTGCTGGCGCACCGCCATCACCTGCTGGACCGGCTGAGCGTGCTGTGCCAGGAGCTGGCTGCCGGCTTGACGGACCTGTCCGAGGACGAAAGCTGGGCGCGCGGGCAGTGCGAGGCGCTGCAGGCGCGCCTAGGGGATGCGGCCAGCGTGCGCGGCGTGCGCGCCGCCACCGAGCTGCTGATGCAGACACGCACGCGCCAGCAGCAGCTGCGCGTGGACCGCGACGCGGCGCGCGATGCGCTCAAGGGCCTGATCCAGCGCATGCTGGCCGAACTGGGCACGCTCACCGAGCACACCGGGCGCTTCCACGACAGCGTCGGTCGCTATGCCGAGGTGGTGGAGCAGGCCGACTCGCTGGAGAGCCTGGCCGGTGTGGTGCGCGAGATGGTCGAGGAAAGCCGCGCCGTGCAATCGATCGTGAGCCAGACGCAGGCGCGCCTGCACAACGAGCACAGCCGCGCGGCCGAGCTGGAGAGCAAGGTGCGCGAACTCGAAGGCGAGTTGCGCCGCTTGTCGGACGAGGTGTCCACCGACGCGCTCACGCAAATCGCCAACCGGCGCGGGTTGATGCAGGCCTTCGAGGTGGAGCGGGCCAAGCTCGAGCGCGACGGCGGGGAGCTGGCGCTCGGCCTGCTCGATATCGACAACTTCAAGAAGCTCAACGACACGCTCGGCCATGCGGCCGGCGACGTGGCGCTGAAGGCACTGGCCGAGCACGTGAAGACCTCGCTGCGCCCGGTGGACGTGGTGGCACGCTACGGCGGTGAGGAGTTCGTGGTGGTGCTGCCCGGCACGCCGGTGGGCGAAGCGCAGCAGGTGCTGACGCGGCTGCAGCGCACGCTCAGCGAAAGCCTGTTCCTGCACGACCAGCAGCCGGTGTTCGTCACTTTCTCGGCCGGTGTCACCACCTACCGGCACGGCGAGCGCATCGAGGAGGCGCTGGAGCGCGCCGACGAGGCGCTCTACGAGGCCAAGCGCACCGGGAAGAACCGCACCTGCATCGCCTGACGTGCCGCTTGGCACGCGGCGTGCCGAGAGGGTGCATGCACCTGCTGTTGTCGCTGCTGCACTTCAAGATGAACCCGGTGGAGCTGGTGCTCCGCGGCACGCTCGTCTACTGGTTCCTGTTCCTGACGTTCCGGTTCGTGCTGCGGCGTGACGCCGGCGCCGTTGGCATCGCCGATGTGCTGCTGCTGGTGATCATCGCGGACGCCTCGCAGAACGCGATGGCGGGCGAGTACACCACGGTGCCCGAGGGCTTCGTGCTCGTGAGCACCTTGATAGGCTGGAACTTCCTGCTCGACTGGGCCAGCTTCCACTGGGAGCCGATACGTCGCTTCGTCGAGCCGCCGCCGCTGCTGTTGATCGAGAACGGCCACATCCTGCAGCGCAACCTGCGGCGCGAGTTCCTCACCATGAGCGAGCTGCACTCGCACCTTCGGCAAAGCGGCGTCGAGGATGTGCGCAAGGTCAAACGCGCGTTCATGGAAAGCGACGGCAAGTTCAGCGTGGTGCTGAAGGAGTCGGCGCAGAGCGGCGCCGGCGCGCGGGGCGAGGAGGAGCGGCCCACGGTGTAGGCGGGTGAGGCGCCGCGCTGCGTGCGCCTACAGATCGGCGAGGTAGTCGGCGATGATCTGCCGCGCCGCATCGTCCAGCCCCACGAACAGCGCACCGATGCGAAAACCGTCGGTGCCGCCGAATGACGAATACAGGGTGCGCACGTTGACCTGCAGCATCTGCGGCCCGCGCTTGAGCGGCAACTCCAGCTGCACCTGGGCACGGGTGCCGGGCGGCACCGGCCGCGCGGTGTGCAGCGACAGGCCGTCCTGACCCAGGTCCCAGGTGCGGGCACTGCGCGGGGGCTGGCCCGGCAGGATCAGCGTGCAAGGCTGACGCACGCCCTTGCGTGGTTCGAGGCGTCGGTTGGCGGGTGAGTTGCCCGAAGGCCGTTCCATGACGGGATTGTGAACTGCGCCAGCCGCGTCGTGGGGCGGCTCAGCCTGCGCCGTCGAGCAGCAATCGTGCCGCCTGCTCGGCAGTGGTCTCGAACACGAGGCCGGCGCAGCGTTCGGCCTGCAGCGCGGTCAGGTCCACGCTGCCCTCCTCGAGCTCGCGCAGCGTCACGCGGTCGACCTGCAGGAACACGAAGCGCTCGTCGTTCTGCGCGCTGAAGCCCACGAAGGAGCGTCGCTTGTCGTCGCTGGCCAGCATCAACTGGGTATCGCCGCAGGCGAGGGTACGTTCGATGGTCACGGGGTGCATGGGCGGCTCCTGGCTCCTCTCGATGGAACGAGTATGTGTCCAGTTGAAACAAGCGGCGACAGGCGCCGGGATTTGGAACGCCGCTTGCCGGGAATACTGCTCACAGCAAGGTCGCATGCGCGCAGCAGCCTGCCCCGTCGTACCGCACGCCGCTCAGTCGGCGGCGCCGCCCGCCGCTGGGCAACGCGTATGGGTGCTGGCGCGCAACTGCATGCTGGGGCCCCGAGAGCTGGCGGCCGGCTGCGCGGTGCCGTTCGTGTTTTCCCTGGCCGGGGCTGGGTGGATCTGGCTGCAAGGTTTTCCGCTGGTGATCGTCTTCGCGCTGCTGGAGAGCGCGGCCGTGGCCGCCGCGTTCGTGGCCTATGCGCGCCATGCCACCGACTGCGAGACGCTGCGGCTGGCCGGCGGGCGGCTGCAGGTGGAGTTGCGCTGTGGCGGGGCATTGCACTGCAGCAACCTCGCGGTGGCCTGTTTGAACGTGCAGCGCGACGCCGCCGAAGGCCTGATCGAGCTGCGCGCGCCGGGCCAGTGCCTGCGCATCGGGCGCCACCTGCGCCCGCAGGCGCGGCAGGCGCTGGAGCGCGAGCTGCGTGCCGCGCTGCGCGCATCTGCACTGCCGACCGAGCCCGTCGCACCCTTTACCCAGGAGCCGTTGCCATGAGCACCATCGCCCACGTGCCACCATTGCCGCGCGGCGCCGCCGTGCATGACGAGCACCACATGCCGCACGGCTGGCGGCGCTGGTTGCTCGCGACCAACCACAAGGACATCGGCACGATGTACCTCGTGTTCGCGTTCGTGAACCTGCTCATCGGCGGGCTGCTCGCGATGATGATCCGGCTCGAGCTGTTCCAGCCCGGCTTGCAGTTCTTCAACCCCGAGTTCTTCAACCAGATGGTCACCATGCATGGCCTGCTGATGATCTTCGGGGCCATCATGCCGGCCTTCGTGGGTTTCGCGAACTGGATGATCCCGCTGCAGATCGGCGCCGCCGACATGGCCTTCGCGCGGCTCAACAACTTCAGCTTCTGGCTCACGATTCCCGCGGCGGTGACGATGGTGGGCAGCTTCTTCCTGCCCGGCGGCGCACCCGCCTCGGGCTGGACCATGTATGCGCCGCTCACCTACCAGATGCCGCGCTCGATGGACTTCGCGATCTTCTCGATCCACCTGCTCGGCATGAGCTCGATCATGGGCGCGATCAACATCATCGTGACCATCCTCAACATGCGCGCCCCCGGCCTCACGCTGATGAAGATGCCACTGTTCTGCTGGAGCTGGCTGATCACCGCGTACCTGCTGATCGCGGTGATGCCGGTGCTGGCCGGCGCGATCACGATGACGCTGACCGATCGCCACTTCGGCACCGCGTTCTTCAATCCGGCCGAGGGCGGCGACCCGGTGCTTTATCAGCACGTGTTCTGGTTCTTCGGGCACCCCGAGGTCTACATCATGATCCTGCCGGCGTTCGGGATCATCAGCCACGTGATCCCCACGTTCTCGCGCAAGAAGCTGTTCGGGCACACCTCGATGGTGTATGCGCTTGCCTCGATCGCGATCCTGTCGTTCATCGTGTGGGCGCACCACATGTTCACCACCGGCATGCCGGTGA
>CAMLIZ010000145.1 GCA_946480245.1 uncultured Pseudomonadota bacterium | reverse complement strand
CACGCCGGCGGCGGCATGGACCACGACAGCGTGGACCAGTACACCCAGTTCCTGCTGCAGAGCAGGGTCAACTCGCGCATCGTGGAGTTCCGGGAGCCGAGCGACGACGGGCTGGGCCGCCTGAAGATGGTCTCCATCCTCGATGTGCTGAACGATGGTCTGTCCGCGGTCTACACGTTCTACGAACCGGAGGCGGGCGCCAGCTACGGCACGTACAGCGTGCTGTGGCAGATCGAGCAGACGCGCCAGCTGAGGCTGCCCTACGTGTACCTCGGCTACTGGATCGCCGAGAGTCCCAAGATGGGCTACAAGGCGCAGTTTCGCCCCCACCAGCTACTGATGGACGGACGCTGGACCTCGCCGCCCGATCCTCGAACCTAGGGCTTTAGCGGGCGCTGCCGGCGGGCTGGCCCGACTCCTGCTAGAGTGTGGGCTGTGGCGCGGACTCCCTGCTGATGACCGCGCCGGCCATCCCGTCGGGCGTAGCACCTTCAGTCGGCCACCTGCTGGGCCGGGTGCTTGCATTTGGCGATCCCGCCTCCAGCTTCTGTCGTATCCATGCCCAAAGAAACCGTCAAGACCACCATCGAGGCCGACGGCCTGCGCTATCGCTCCAAGGCTCCCGGTTCGCCGTTTGCTTCGGCCGGCGTGTTCAGCGCTGCCACCATGTCGTGCTTCCTGTGCGGCAAGCACCGGCCGCGCTCCATGATGAAGTCGAGGAAATTCCTCGGCAAGAACCAGTCGGTGTGCGCACCGTCCTGCAGTGCCGTGGAGGCCGAGACGGCCAAGAAGGCCTGAACGGCCAGCCGGCATCACCCTGCACCGTGCAGCCGGCTCCTGACGACGATCATTCGCTTTCCGCCCGCGAGCGCGCCGCGGTGATCTACCGCATTCGCACGCTCGTCGAGTATTGGGGCATCACGCCCGAGGAACTGGCGCACGATGTCGTGCCCCCAGTGCCCGCAGCACCGCCTCCCGAGGCGCCGGCGATGGTGAAGTACCGCCACCCGGTCACTGGCGACACCTGGGACGGCAACGGCGCGCACCCGCAGTGGCTGCGCGACGCGCTGCTGAAGGAAGGCTTCACAGTCGAACAGCTGAAGCCGCAGGCCGATATCGCGTGACGCGCGGCGCGTTTCCCGGCCTGCTGGCCCTGTTGCACCTGTACATCGCGCTGCGGCTGCTGCCGCCCTTGCCGATGCCCGCCGCGCTGGCCGGTGCATTGGTGCTGGTCCTGCTGTGCGCGCTGCTGCTGTCCACCGCGCGTGCCGTGTTCCGCGGCCGCAGCCAGGGGCCACTGTCCTTGTGGGCCGGGCTGATCGGACTCGGCTTCTTTTCCAGTCTGCTCGTGCTCACGCTGTTGCGCGAACCGGTGCTCGCGGTCGCCGCTGTGACCGGCCTGCTGCACCGGCCGCTGTGGGGCAGCCTCACGCTGACACCGCTGACCGCTTGGTTCGTGCCGCTGGGCGCGGCCGCGGCCACGCTCGTCGGGCTGGTGAACGCGCGCCGGCGGCCGGCCGTGCGGGAGGTGCGCGTGCCGATCGACGCACTGCCGCCGGCATTGCACAACTTCACGATCGTGCAGATCAGCGATCTGCACGTCGGCCCCACGATTCGTCGCCCCTTCGTGCAGGCGGTGGTGGACATCGCCAATCGGCTGCAGCCGGACGTGATCGCCGTGACTGGCGACAGCGTCGACGGCTCTGTGGAGCAACTGCGCGAGCAGATTGCGCCCTTCGCGGCCCTGCGTGCGCGGCACGGCGTGTTCGCGGTCACCGGCAACCACGAGTACTACTCAGGCGCCGCACCGTGGGTGGCTGAGTTGCAGCGCCTGGGCTTGCGCGTGCTGATGAACGAGCACGTGGTGCTGCAGCATCAGGGCGACCCGCTGCTGCTGGCCGGCATCACCGATTACAGCGCCGGGCAGTTCGACCCGGCCCAGGCCAGCGACCCGGCACGCGCACTGCACGGGGCTCCTGCGGGGCAGCACCCGAAGCTGCTGCTCGCACACCAGCCGCGCAGCGCAGACGCAGCGGCAGCGGCCGGCTTCGATCTGCAGTTGTCGGGCCACACGCACGGCGGGCAGTTCCTGCCGTGGCGCTGGTTCGTGCCGCTGCAGCAGCCCTACACCGCAGGGCTGCACCGCCATGGCGGCATGTGGGTGTACACGAGCCGGGGCACCGGCTATTGGGGCCCGCCGAAGCGCCTGGGCGCCCCGTCGGAGATCACCCGCCTGCGCCTGGTCCCTGCTGCGGCTTGAGCATCAGCGCTCGGATTGCCAGCGCCCGGCGCTGGGCCGAGGGGTGCGTGCCGTTGTCGGAGTCGTCCGGGATGCTGTCGAAGATGCGCGCGGCCTGGTCCACGTCCAGGCCCGCTTGCTGCATCGCGCGCACCGCGAACGCGTCGGCATCGAACTCATGCTGGTAGGAGATCTTGGCCAGCGACGAAGCGATCTGGCGGCGCGCGAGCGCCTCGTCCGGATGCTCCTCCACGATGTCGGCCACGAAGCTGCGGATCGCGCCGTGGTGAGCCAGCCGCACGTGGCCGAGTTCGTGGGCGATGATGAAGAAGCGCTGGGTCGGGTTCATGCGTGACAGCCGCGTGCTCAGCACCACGGTCTTGCCCTGGTACACGAAGCCGTCGGCCTCGCAATCCATCACGCGGAACAGCACGCCGGCCGGCACCGGCACGGTCTGCTTCACACGGGCCACGTCACCCTCGATCTGCTGGCGCAGGTGGTCGCGCGGCTGCACTGCGGTGCAGCCCTCGGGGCTGGCTTCGAGCTGGTTCACGAGCTTGTCGACCAGGGGGTTGGCTTGCACAGCGCCCGCGAACAACAGCGCTGCGATCCATGCGAACGGCTTGATGGCGAATCCCTCGTGTTCGTTTCGTGCGAGCACATACTTTCGCGCGAGGGGGCGCCGGCGGTCTGTTGAATAGTGGGTGGTCTTACCTGCTCTTTACGATTGGCATCCGAAGTGCGTGAAAAAGTCGCGCCCCCAACGGGCACGGGGGCTGCTGCGTCGTGGGCAACCAAGCAGCGGAAGCTGAACATGTCCGAACCTGAAAACACGCCCCGGGAACGCATCGATCCGAACCGTGACGAGGCGCTGCGCGAATGGGCGCGCAAGCTCGACGTCACGCCACAGCAGATCAAGGACGCGGTGCAGGCTGTCGGCAGCTTTGCCGACGACGTGGAGGCGCACCTGAAGGGTGTGCGCAGCACCACGAACAGCGACGAGGCCGAACGCGCGCGCGGCCGGCCGTCGTGAGCCGATCGACGGCTCAGATCTCCTTCATCACCTGCGCATAGGCCAGCAGCGCAAACAGCGCGGTGCCACCCACGATGTTGCCGGCCAGCGCCGGCAGCGTGAAGCCGCCCAGCATCGGCAGCAAGCCCAGCTGCCCGTTGATCACCAGCAGAAAGGCCTCGACGCTGCCCGCCACCACGTGGCTGAAGCCGCCCACGCCGATCACGTAGGTCATCAGCAGCACGACATGGAACTGCGCGTTGCCGGCGCCGGGGATGATCCACACCATCGCCGCCATCAGGAAGCCGGCGGTCACGGCATGCAGCAAGGTGCTGAACGCGTCGTGCGCGAGCGCGTGCCGCGCCACCTCCAGCATCGATTGCAGCAACTCGGGCGACACCACCGGCGTGAAGGTGCAGAACGCAGCGGCGAACAAGGTGCCGGCCAAGTTGGCCGCCAGCACCACGCCCCACATGCGCGCAGCCGCGCCGAGCACGCGGGCACTGGGCTCTGCCGTGATCGGCAGCACCACGGTGATGGTGGTCTCGGTGAACAGCTGCTGCCGTGCCAGCACCACCATCAGAAAGCCCACCGGATAGCCGAACGCGGTGACGAGCTCGCGCCATGGCGCGTCGGGCAGGTGCATGCGCAGGATGGCCTGCGCCAGCAGCGAGAAGCTGATCGACAGCCCCGCCGCAAAGCCCGACCACCACAACGACACCGCCGGGCGCGCCATCTCCTGCTCGCCCTGGCGGCGCACGATCTCGTAGATGACCGGCGTGGCCGGCGTCAGCTTGTTTTCGACGCGGTCGGCTTCGCGGTGGTGATCGTCCTTCATCGCGGCTGCGGCGCAAGCCGCATGCCCGCGACTACATCGCGAAGCGGCCCTGCTCCACCGCCTGCTGCGCGATCAGGAACGTGGCGGCGTTCCAGCTCTGGCCGGCCATGCCGCACGGGTGCAGCGACCGGCCATGGAACCACTCGCTGAAGCGCCAGCCGCCCACCTCGTTGGCGGCGGCCAGCTTGGCGAGTTCGGCCCGCGCGAGCTCCTGCTTGCCCAGCAACGCCAGCGCCATCACCCAGAACCCGCCGATGAACGGCCAGATGCCGCCGTTGTGGTACTGGTAAGGATGGTTCTGCTGGTGGCGCGCCATGTACAGCCGCCACAGCTCGTCGTCAGGCTCGATGGGGTGCAGCACGGAGCGCGCCGGGTACGGCTCGCCGGCGCCGGCCGCCAGCAGCGTCTTGACGATCTGCTGTGCCATCGAATCACCGGCCAGCCCGTACAGCACGGTCAGCACATTGCCCAGCACGTCGCCTTCGTTGCCGCTGAACGAGAGGTTCACGAAGCTGAGGTAGATGCCCGGGTTGCGATGGCCACGCCGCGCATAGTGCTGCAGCAACCGGCTGCGGCGGTAGCCCGGCACGTCCTGCTGGTACGGATGGAACAGATGGTCCACGTGGTAGCGGGTCTCCTCCAGTTGCGGCAGGTCGAACAGCAACTTCACGCGATACCACAGCGCATTGGTGTAGAGCACGAAGCCCGAGCGCGGCATGATGTCGGCCCAGTCGCTGGCCTCGTTCTGCTGCAGCAAGAAGAAGTGCTGGTGCTCCTGCGCCTGCAGCCACTGCAGCGCCAGCCACAGCTCCCGCTGCCAGCGCTGTGCGTGTGCCGGACGCACGCTGCGCACGTGATGCGCGGCGATCAGCCACCACAGGGTGGCGTCGATGCAGCCCACGTACCAGAAGTCGGCCTCGCCGGTCGCGGGATCCACGTACTTCGGAATCTGCCCGTTCGGCGCCTGGCCCGCGGCCAGCGCATCGAGGCTGGCGAGCGCGCCGTCTTCCAGCGCGGGTACGCCGCTGCCGGCCATGGCCAGCACGCAGATCGCTGCGTCGCGGCCGAACACGCGCGTGTAGCTGCGCGCCTCGGCCATCTCGCCCGGCGTGGCGGCGAGCATGCTGCCGCCCGGCGCGAGGTTGCGCTGCAGCAGCGCCAGCGACTCGTCGCGGCAGCGCGCCAGCAGGTCCGCGGTGGGCGCCGACGGCACCGAAACGCCCGCGGGTTCGCGGTCGGGCAATGTCATCGCTTCAGTCTTCCTGGGTACAACGCGGCGGCAGTATGCCGCAGCACCTTGTCGGCACTCGCGCGTCTTGTCATCCTGGCTCGGACGGCCGTGTAACAAGCGCCATCGGCCGCGTCAGCAGCACCAGCGAGCGACCGCGCAGCGGATAGATGTCGCCCGCGCGCCATGCGCGCAGCGGCGGCACGCCTTCCGGCATCACGGTGTCGATCACGGGGCGCCAGGGCTCGCCGGCGATCGCCGGCACCATGAAGCCCACTTCGTCGGCGTGCGCGTTGAACATCACGAGAAAGTCGTCGTCGACGATCGGGCGGCCGTGGCGGCCCACCTCGTCGATGGCCGCGCCGGCCAGGTACATGCCGAGGCAGCGCGCGTATTCGCGCTCCCACGCCTCGGAGGTCATCTCCTGCCCGTCCGGGCGCAGCCACAGCACGTCCTTCAGGCGCCCGCCGAACAAGGGCCGTCCATCGAAGAAGTCGCGTCGGCGGAACGTGGGGTGCTCGCTGCGCAGGCGCAGCAGTCGCTGCACGAAGCGCAGCAGCCGCTCGCGCGCGGGCGTGGGCGTCCAGTCGATCCAGCCGATCTCGTTGTCCTGGCAATACGCGTTGTTGTTGCCGTACTGCGTGCGGCCGATCTCGTCGCCGGCCAGCAGCATCGGCACGCCCTGCGACAGCAGCAAGGTGGCCAGGAAGTTGCGCTGCTGGCGTTCGCGCAGCGCGTTGATCTGCGGATCGTCGGTGGGGCCCTCGACGCCGTAGTTGCTCGACAGGTTGTTGTCGTTGCCGTCGCGATTGCCCTCGCCGTTGGCCTCGTTGTGCTTGTGCGCGTAGCTCACCAGGTCGGCCAGCGTGAAGCCGTCGTGCGCGGTGATGAAGTTGATGCTGGCGTGCGGCTTCTTGCCGGAACGGCCATAGAGATCCGAGGAGCCGGTGAGGCGGCGCGCGAACTCGCCGATCACGCCGCCGTCGCCCTTCCAGTAGGCGCGCATGCCGTCGCGGTAGCGGTCGTTCCATTCGGCCCAGCCGCTGGGAAAGTTGCCCACCTGGTAGCCGCCCCAGCCGAGGTCCCAGGGTTCGGCGATCAGCTTCACGCGGTTGAGCACGGGATCCTGCCGCACCACGTCGAAGAAGCCGCCCAGGTGGGCCACCATGCCGCCCTCGCGCGCCAGCGCCGAGGCCAGGTCGAAGCGGAAGCCGTCGACGTGCATCTCCTCCACCCAATAGCGCAGCGAATCCATCACCATCTGCAGCACGCGCGGATGCTCCAGGTTCACGGTGTTGCCGCAGCCGGTGTAGTCGGCATAGAAACGGCGGTCGTCGGCCAGCATGTAGTACGACGCGTTGTCGACGCCGCGCATCGACAAGGTGGGGCCGAGCTGGTTGCCCTCGCAGGTGTGGTTGTAGACCACGTCGATCAGAACCTCGATGCCGGCGGCGTGCAGGCTCTTGACCATGGTCTTGAATTCCTTGACCTTGTCGGACGCGCTGTAGCGCATCTCCGACGCAAAGAAGCCGAGCGTGTTGTAGCCCCAGTAGTTCTGCAGGCCCTGCTCCGCGAGGCGCCGGTCGTTCACGTAGGCATGCACCGGCATCAGCTCCACGGTGGTGACGCCCAGGCGCTTCAGGTAGGCGATGACCGGGTCGGTGGCCATGGCCGCATAGGTACCGCGCAAAGCCTCCGGCACGTCGGGGTGGCGCATCGTGAAGCCGCGCACGTGCAGCTCGTAGATCACCATGTCGGTCCACGGAATGTCGGGCCGCCGGTCGTCGGCCCAGGTGAACGCGGTCTCGAGCACGCGGCACTTGGGCATGTAGGGCGCGCTGTCACGCCGGTCCAGCGACAGGTCGCCCTTCTTGTGGCCCACGGTGTAGCCGTACAACGCATCGTTCCAGCGCAGCCGGCCCGCGAAATCCTTGGCATACGGATCGACCAGCAGCTTGTGTGGGTTGAAGCGGTGGCCCTCCTCCGGCCGGTAGGGCCCGAGCACGTAGTAGCCGTAGGCCATGCCGGGGCGCGCTTCGGGCAGGTAGCAGTGCCACACGCCGTCGCTGCGCTCGCGCAGCGGGATGCGCCTCCGCTCGCGCCGGCCGGCGGGGTCGAAGATGGCCAGCTCCACGCCTTGCGCATGCTCGGAGAACAGCGCGAAGTTCACGCCATGCCCGTCCCAGGTGGCGCCCAGCGGATAGGGCCGTCCGGGCCACACCGCGGTGATCGGCGGCTCGCGCGTCACGGTGTCACGGTCGCGGCGGGCGCGTGTCGCTGCTGGGCCACCACTCCTCCAGCCGCGCCGCAGCCCACTCCCGGCCGCCGAGGCCGAAGGCCAGCGCCACCGCGAACACGGCGCCGCCGAGCAGGATCAGGAAGGTGGCGCGCACGATGGAGCCGCCGATGTCGAGCTGGTCCAGCGCCATCACCAGCACGAACGCCAGCACCGCATAGCGCGCGATGCGGCCCAGCGCCACGCCGTCCGAGCCGCTGCCGCGCTGCAGATGGGCGGTGACCGCGTTGCCGACGAAGCGCGCGAAGTAGCTGCCGAACACCACGATCAGCAGCGCGAACACGATCTGCGGCACGTACAGCATCGCGCGCCCGAGCAGCGTGGTCACCTGGTCGAGCCCGAGGCTGTTGAACGCGACGATCAGCGCCGCCAGCACCACCACCCAGTACACGAGGATGCCGAACACGGTGACCGTGTCCGCCTGGCCGCCGCCGGCCTGCAGGAAGTCGTCCAGCCCCGAGCGGCGCGTGAGCACCGGCACGTTGATCGCGCGCAGCGCCTTCTCCACCGCGAAGCGCGCGGCCTTGGCCACCAGGAACCCGACCAGCAGGATGACGAGCACGATGCCCAGGCGCGGCAGGAACGCCCCCAGGTGGTACAGAAACGCCCGCAGCGGGTCCAGCAGCACGTCAACGCGTTCCATGGGCTCCTCCTTGCGCATCCGACACCAGCGCCAGCAGTCCCTGCAACGGGATGCCGACCCAGTCGGGCCGGTTGTTCAGTTCATAGCGCAGCTCGTACAGCGCCTTCTCCAGCTCGAACAGGCTGAGCAAGCCAGGGCCGGACTGCTGTGGGTCCGCCTGCGGCGCACCGCCGAGGGTCTCCTGGTAGGCCGCCAGAAAGGCTTGCCGCGACTGCTGCAACCAGCGCTCGGCCGATGCCGCGGCCGGCACGCGCTGCTCGTCGCCGCCCACGTGCATCGCGCGCAGCGCCGCCTGCGAGGCATACGCGAACGAGCGCAGCATGCCGGCCACGTCGCGCAGCGGCGAGCGCTTGGCGCGCCGGTCGGCCAGCGTGCGTGCCGGCTCGCCCTCGAAGTCGATGATCACGAAGTCGTTCTTCGTCACCAGCACCTGCTGCAGGTGGTAGTCGCCGTGGTAGCGCGTCTTCAGCGCACCGGCGGTGCCGCCGCCGCGCTCGGTGAGCGCACGCAGTGCGGGCTCGGCGCTCAGCAGCGCCTGCGCCGCGGCCTGCGCTTCGGGCGGCAGCTGGTGCGCGCGGTCGGCCAGCAGCGCCAAGGTGGCACGCAGTTCGTCGGCCGCGCGTTGGCGGTCGGCCTGCAGGTCCGCCTCGGAGAAGGGCTCGGGCTCGAACGCCGGATCGCCGCTGCGCTGCGCGAACGCGAGGTGCATCTCGGCCGTGCGCCGGCCCAGCATGCGCACCAGTTCGAGGTAGGCGCCGTGTGCATCCGGCGGCTCGGGCTCGGTGCGGCCGACGCGCAGCTCGAGGTAGCGCTGCAGGTAGTCGAGGGTGTAGCCCCAGCCATCGCCCTGGTTGGGCACGTAGGCCTGCAGCACCGCCAGCGTCATGGCGCTGCCGTCCTCGGCCTCGTACTCCAGCACGCCGGCCAGTGGCGCACAGTGCGGGAAGTGCGCCACCTCGGTGAGATAGCGGCCCACCTCCACCTCGGGGTTGAGCCCGGTGCGCAGGCGCCGATAACCTTTGAGCAGCAGCGTCTCGTCGAACGCGACCACCGTGTTGCTGCTCATCGGCTTGGGCTGGCCCACGGTCAGGCGCGCGGGGTCGCTGCCGGCCAGCGCGGCAAATGCCGAGGTGGGCTTGAAGCGCAGCCGGCCGTGCGCCGTCTTCAGCTCGCTGCCGGCCGCCATCTCGGCCAGCAGCGCACGGCAGAACGGCTCATCGGCAAAGGCGTCGGCCATCACGCCCACCTGCGCCTGCTGGCGCACGCGCGCCACCGCATGCGGCGCCAGGCGCTGCGTGCGCTCTTCGTCGCGCTCTTCCCAGGCCAGTGCGAGCGGCGTGAAGTAGGTGGCGTTGGCGCCTTCCAGCGCCACCAGCGGCAGCAGCCAGCTGTCGTCGCCGCGCTGCCACACCAGGTGGTCGGCCAGCGTGGCGCGCGTGATCGCGTTGCCCTTGCCCCCATACCAGCGCTGGCTCTCGATGAAACGCGGCAGCGTGTCGGTGTCGAAGCGCTCGCGCGTCTTCACCGCCAGGCCGATGCGCCACGGCACCACCTGGTCGCGGAACAGGCTCCACCAGCCGTCGAACAGCACCACCACCGGCCGCTCCTCGGTGGGCAGCATCTCGGCATGCCAACTCGGCGCCGGCGCGTCGGTGGCCAGGCGGAACCAGTAGAAGCCGTGCGCCGCCAGCGTGAGCAGGTACGGCAGCTCGCCGATCGGCGGAAACGTGGTGCGGCCCAGCATCTCCACCGGCACGCGGCCCTTGTAGGCGCCCAGGTTCAGCTCCACCGGCTGTGCCGAGCGCGACAGGTTGGCCACGCACAGGATCACCTCGTCGCCGTATTCGCGCAGGTAGGCCAGCACCTTGCGATTGCCGGCCTTCAGGAACTTGAGCGTGCCGCGGCCGAAGGCCTTGGCGCTGCCGCGCACCGCGAGCATGCGACGCATCCAGTGCAGCATGCTGCCCGGCTCGCGCAGCTGGCTTTCCACGTTGACGGCCTGGTAGCCGTACACCGCGTCCATGATGGGCTGCAGGTACAGGCGTTGCGGGTCGGCGCGGCTGAAGCCGGCGTTGCGGTCGGCGCTCCACTGCATCGGCGTGCGCACGCCGTTGCGGTCGCCGATGAACACGTTGTCGCCCATGCCGATCTCGTCGCCGTAGTAGATGATCGGCGAGCCCGGCATCGACAGCAGCAGGCTGTTCATCAGCTTGATGCGGTCGAAGTCGTTGTCCAGCAGCGGCGCCAGGCGGCGCCGGATGCCCAGGTTGATGCGCGCCTGCGGGTCGGCCGCATACGTGCTGTACATGTAGTCGCGTTCCTTGCTGGTCACCATCTCGAGCGTCAGCTCGTCGTGGTTGCGCAGGAAGATCGTCCACTGGCAGTTGGGCGGGATCTCCGGCGTCTGCCCCATGATCTCGACGACCGGAAAGCGGTCTTCCTGCGCGATTGCCATGTACATGCGCGGCATCAGCGGGAAGTGGTAGCAGGCATGGCATTCGTCGCCGTCGCCGAAGTACTCGCGCACGTCTTCCGGCCACTGGTTGGCCTCAGCCAGCAGGAAGCGGTTGGCGTAGTTGGCGTCGATCGCCGCACGCACCTGCTTGATGATCGCGTGCGTCTCGGGCAGGTTCTCGTTGTTGGTGCCGTCGCGCTCGATGAGGTACGGGATGGCGTCGAGCCGGAAGCCGTCCACGCCCATGTCGAGCCAGAAGCGCATCACCTTGAACACCGCTTCGAGCACCTGCGGGTTGTCGAAGTTGAGATCCGGCTGGTGGCTGAAGAAGCGGTGCCAGTAGTAGGCCTTGGCCACCGGGTCCCAGGTCCAGTTGCTGGTCTCGGTGTCGGTGAAGATGATGCGCGTGCCCTGGTACTTCTGGTCGGTGTCGCTCCACACGTAGAAGTCGCGTTCGGGCGAGCCGGGCGGGGCGCGGCGCGCGCGCTGGAACCACGGGTGCTGGTCGGAGGTGTGGTTGATCACCAGCTCGGTGATCACCTTGAGGTCGCGCTTGTGCGCCTCGGCCAGCATCAGCTTGAAGTCGTCGAGCGTGCCGTACTGGGGGTGCACGGTCTCGTACTCGCTGATGTCGTAGCCATCGTCCTTCAGCGGCGACGGGTAGAACGGCATCAGCCAGATCGTGTTGACGCCCAGCTCCTTCACGTAGTCGAGCTTGGCGGCCACGCCACGGAAGTCGCCCTTGCCGTCGTCGTTGCTGTCGAAGAAGGCCTTGACGTTGAGCTGGTAGATGACCGCGTCCTTGTACCAGAG
>CAMLIZ010000144.1 GCA_946480245.1 uncultured Pseudomonadota bacterium | reverse complement strand
TCGCTGGTGGTGGTGGAGCACGACATGAAGTTCGTCGAGCTGCTCACCGAGGGGCGCAAGACGGTGACGGTGCTGCACGAAGGCAGCGTGCTGGCCGAAGGCAGGCTGGCCGACGTGCAGGCGAACGACAAGGTGGTGGAGGTGTACCTTGGCCGCTAGCCTGCTCGCGGTGGAAGGCCTGAACCAGTACTACGGCGGCTCCCACATCCTGCGCGACCTGTCGTTCGAGGCGCGCGTGGGCGAGGTGACGGTCGTGCTGGGCCGCAACGGCGTGGGCAAGACCACCCTGCTGAAGAGCCTGATGGGCGTGGTGGCGGCCCGCACCGGCCGCATCGCGCTAGACGGGCGCGACATCGCCGCACTGCCTTCCTATGAACGCGTGCGCCGCGGCATCGGCTACGTGCCGCAGGGGCGCGAGATCTTCGCCCGGCTCACGGTGGAGGAGAACCTGCGCCTGGGCCTGGCCTCGCGCAGCGCGTCCACGCCGGTGCCGGCCGAGCTGTACCAGCTGTTTCCGGTGCTCTCGCAGATGCTGCACCGGCGCGGGGGCGACCTGTCGGGCGGGCAACAGCAACAGCTGGCGATCGCGCGCGCGCTGGCCGCCGAGCCGCAGTTGCTGCTGCTGGACGAGCCCACCGAGGGCATCCAGCCGAGCATCATCAAGGAGATCGGGCGCGTGATCCGCATGCTGGCGCAACGCGGCCGCATGGCGATCGTGCTGGTGGAGCAGTACTACGACTTTGCGGCCGAGCTGGCCGACCAGTACCTGGTGATGGAACGCGGCGAGATCGTGCAGCGCGGGCGCGGGGCCGACATGCAGGCCGACGGCGTGCGTCGGTTGATGTCGATCTGAACGCGCATGAAAAAAGGCGATGACGCTTGCCCGTCATCGCCCTCTCTTGCCAGGAAGCAGGAATTACTGCTTCGGCATTTCGCCCTGGGCAGCGGAGCCGGACTTCACGGCAGCCTTGGCGGCGGCCTTGCGCTCGGCACGCGTGGTGGTCGACTTGCCGGTTTCGCCGGCAATCTTGGCCTGTTCGCCTTCGGCCGCGGCACCTTCCTTGTTGGCCTTGGCTGCAGCAGCCTTGCGCTCGGCACGCGTGGTCTTGCTCTTGCCGTGGTGAGCCGGCTTGGCCGCGGGCATTTCGCCCTGGGCGGTTTCGCCAGCCTTGTTGGCGGAGGCCGCTTCAGCCTTCACTTCGGCGCGCGCCTTGGTGGTGTCGGCGGCGAAGCTGGCTTGCGTGGCAAACAGGGCCAGGGCGGCAGCGGCCAGGGCCGCAGTGGTCTTCATGGACATGGATTTCTCCTCAAGAGAACGAACGGACTCTGTACTTGCTTGATCGGCCACCGATGTCGCCCATTTGGGGATGCGTGCGACACAGCTTGACGCGCTCTAAGCCGGCGGCAGCCCTGGATCGAGGGCGCCGAAGATGATAACGCGCGCCCCCTGGTGCGGTTGACTTGCTCCCGTCCGCTGTGGCGGGGCCGCGACGTTGCGGCCCGCCTCTTGTTTTTTTGGGATCGATCAGTACGGGCTGGTGCCCATGGCCCGCTGCGCGTCCAGCGGATAGTTGGGCGACTCGCCCTGCGCGGCCGCACCGGCCGCCACCATCGCCCGCGCATCCTGCTTGACCTGCATGCGCGTCGGGATCTCGGTGTTGGTGCTGCCGTAGGCGCTGGTGCCGCTTGCGTTGACGGTGCCGGGCAGTGCGTTGCTGCTGTCCTGCGTCTGTGTGTCGCTGGTGCTCGGGCTGGCCGTGCTGTCCGGGCTGCCGCTGTTGTAGTTGCCGCTGTTCGTGCTGCCGTTGTACGAGCCGTTGTCGGACGGGCTGGTGCTCGTGCCGGGGTCTGCGCTTTGCGCGTAGGCGCCACACATCGCGAAGGCGGCAGCAGCAGTGATGGCCAGGGTGTGCATCTTCTTCATGGGGGGACTCTCCTTGGTGCGGGTTGAGGGATCCCTGTATGAAGGGAAGCGGCGCCGTTCGTTCAGGCACCGACGCAACCCGACGTGGCTGTCACATCGCTTCACCGAATCTTCCGGAACCGGCCGGGGAGATGTCAGTGACGGCTGTCGCGGCTGTCAGGTGCGCCAGACGCGCGGCGTGCAGTCGCCCAAGTTCCACGCCGCGCGGCGCCAGCGCGACCGCACCTGCATCAGCAACTGCAGTGCGGGCTCCACGCGCTGCGCCAGCACGCGCAGCACCACCAGCTCGGGATGCACGGCACTGCAGCCTGCGTGCGTGGCCAGTTCGCTGCCAGCGATAGCCTCGCGTGCCGCCTCGAGCAGAGGGTCGCGCAGTGCGGCGGGCATGGCCTGGCCGGCCGCGAACCAGGCCGTGGCCAGCGCGCGCCGCCCGTCGAGCCCGAGTGGCGAATCGAGCAGCGCGCGGTCGTGCGCATCGATGGTGCCGCGCTCCAGCCACAGGCGCGGCAGGCACAGCTCCTGGGTGAACCGGCCCGCATCGAACGGCTGATCTGCGGCCGGCAGGCCGAGCGCCAGAACGTCCCAGCCGAGCATCTGCGCATCACCCTGCAACTCGAAGCGCAGCTGGTTGTGCGCGTGGCAGCCGCCGTAGGCGATCGTCTCCATCGGCACCCATTCGAGGCGTGCGCCGGGCGCGAGCACGGCTTGCGCCTGCTGCCGCGCAAGGGGCCCGCCGCTGCGGTAGAAGCGCGTGGCGCCCGGCGTGGTGAGCAGCGCATGGCTGCCCGCCTCCAGCTGGGCCTCGATCTCCAGCACGTCGCCGCCCACGATGCCGCCGGGCGGATGCACGAGCACGTGGTGGCACACGCGCGGGCCTTCCGGGTACAGGCGTTGCAGCACGCGCAGCGGGCCCTGGTGTCGATCGTGCGACACGGTGCGGCCGGTGTCGTCGAGCCGGTAGTGCAGCTGCAGCCGCGCGCGCCAACCGGCGCTGGAGGGATCAGTTGCCACCGAAGCTGCGCAGGCCGGGCAGGTCCAGCACGGTGAGGCCGCGGTGTTCGATGCGGATCAGCGCGTCCTCCTGCAGGCGGCGCAACGCGGTGTTGACGCGCTGGCGCGACAGGCCGCACAGCAGGCCGACCTCGCTTTGCTGCAAGTCGATGTAGGGCCCCGGCTCAGGGTACAGGTCGGGGTTGAACAGGCTGGCCAGGCAGCGCGCCACGCGGGCGTCGGCGCCGAGCAGCCGGTCGTATTCGAGCAGGCCGATGAACAGGCCCAGCCGCGCGTTCAGCAGGTTCTGCAGGTAGTGGTTGAACGGCAGGCTGGTGTTGCGCAGGCGCTCGAAGGTGGTGCGCGGCATGAACGCGGCGCGCGTGTCGCGCAGCGCGATCACGTCATAGCGGCGCAGCTCGCGCTTGATCAGGGAGCCCTCGCCGAACCAGCCACCGGCGGTGAGGCCGGTGAGCGTGCTCACCTTGCCGTCCGGCGCAGTGACCGACATCTTCACCAGGCCTTCGATGATGCCCACCCAGTGGTCGCAGGGGTCGGCGATGCGCACCACGTAGCCGCCCGCCGGCGTGCGGCGCTCGAAGCAGTCGCGGCGCACCTGGTCCATCTCGGCGTGGCTCAGGTTGCGGCCCCACATCGAGCCCTGCAGCATCTGCTCCAGGCTCCTGCTCATCCGCTGCGCTCCACCGGGCGCCACATGTGCACCTTGGCCACGTAGCCGCTGCCCACCGCCACCGCGAAAGGCTCCACGCCGAAGGGCTGGAAGCCGCAGCGGCGGTACAGCGCCTCGGCCGCCGCGTTGCCCTGCGTCACCGTGAGTTGCACGACCCGCACCTCGGCGCGCGCAGTGGCCTGGGCCAGCGCCTGCATGACCAGTTGGCGCCCGAGCCCCTGGCCGCGCGCCGCTTCGCTGACCACCATGCCGAACAGCGTGGCCTTGTGGCGCGCCTTCTCGCGTGTGGCGAAACCCAGGCCAGCGGCGCCGACCAGCGCGTCGCCCACAAAGGCGCCGAGCACCAGTTCGTCCGGCCGCTCGCCGTCGGCCAGCCGCGCCTCCCACCACGCCAGCGGCAAGCCGGCTCGCTCCGCAGGGCTGGAGGTGAAAGCGTCCGGGTGGCGCGCGTAGGCGTCGAGCATCAGCACGCGATAGGCGGGCGCGTCGGCAGGGCGCAGGCGACGGACGGTGGGCGGCAGCATGCCCGGGATGCTAATGGCTGCCGCTGCCCTCCAGCAGGTCGTACAGCACGCGCGCCACCACCCGCGTGGCACCTTGCAGATCCGCGAGCGACAGGTGCTCGTCGGCGCGCTTGGCGTTCGACTCCAGCACCGTGCGCGGACCGGCGCCATAGATCACCGCGGGAATGCCGCGCGCGCAGTACAGGCGCACGTCGGTGTACAGCGGCGTGCCGCGTACCGGGATCGGCTCGCCGAACACCGCCTCGGCATGGCGCTGCAGCGCCTGCACCAGCGGCGCGTTGCCGGGCAGCGGCGTGAGCGCGTGCGCCAGCAGCAGGCGCCGGATGTCCACCGTGATGCCCGGGTAGGTGGCGGCCGCCTCCGCGATCACGCCGCGGATCTCGGCCTCCACCTGCGCGGCCTGTTCCTCGGGGATCATGCGGCGATCGAGCCGGAACACCACGGTGCCGGGCACGACGTTGGTGTTGGTGCCGCCTTCGATGCGGCCCACGTTGAGGTACGGATGCGTGATGCCCGGCACCTGCGAGCGGATGCTGCTGCGGTAGTGCGCGTTGCGCGCATACAGCGCCTCGAGGATGCGCAACGCGCCTTGCAGCGCGTCCACGCCGGTGTGCGGGATCGCGGCATGCGCCATGCGGCCGTGCACCGTCACCTCCATCTGCAGGCAGCCGTTGTGTGCGGTGACCACTTCGTAGCTGAAGCCGGCGGCGATCAGCAGGTCGGGGTGCGTGAGCCGCTGCTCAAGCAGCCAGCCGGGGCCCAGCTCGCCGCCGAACTCCTCGTCGTAGGTGAAGTGCAGCTCCACGCCGCCCGTCAGCGGCGCGCCCAGCGCCACGAGCGCGCGCAGCGCGAAGGTGTAGGTGGCGAAGTCGCTCTTGCTCACGGCGGCCGCGCGGCCGTAGAGCTGGCCGTCGACGATCTCGCCGCCGTAGGGGTCGTGCTGCCAGCCTTCGCCGGGCGGCACCACGTCGCCGTGCGCATTGAGCGCGATCACCGGGCCGCCGGCGCCGAAGCGGCGACGCACGATCAGGTTGGTGATCGACGCCATGCCGGCGGCATGCACGCGCTCGGCCGGCACCGGGTGGCGCTCGGCCTGCAGCCCGAAGCCGGCCAGCAGCTCGGCGGTGCGCTCGGCATGCGGCGCGTTGTCGCCCGGCGGCGTGTCGGTGGGCACGCGCACCAGCGCCTGCAGGAAGCGCACCTCCTCGTCGAAGTGGGCGGCGATCCAGGCGTCCAGGCGTGCGTGTGCGGCGTTCATTCGGCGGCGAGTTGTTCGAGCAGTTGCTGGAAGGCCTGCACCGCCAGCTGCGCGTCGTGGGTGGTGATGGTTTCGAGCGGGTTGTGGCTGATGCCGGCGTTGCCACCGCGCACGAACAGCATGGCCTGCGGCATCAGCTCGTGCAGCTTCATCGCGTCGTGGCCGGCGCCGCTGGGCATGCGGTGCAGCGGCAGGCCCAGCGCCTGCACCGCGCGCTCCCAGCGTTGCTGCCAGGCCGGGGCGCTGGGCGCGGCGGCGGCACGCATCGTCTCCTGCAAGGTGAAGCGCAGGCCGCGGCGCTCGCAGATGCGCTGCAGCTCAATGCGCACGTCTTCGGCGAGCGCGTCGCGCGCGGCGTCGGTGGTGGCACGCAGGTCGAGGCTGAAGCGGCAGCGGCCGGGCACCACGTTGATCGAGCCGTCGGGTACCTGCAGCTGGCCCACGGTACCCACCACCTGCGGCACCTGCGCGGCGCGCCGCTCGACATACAGCACCAGTTCAGCCACTGCGGTCGCGGCATCGTGGCGCCGGCCCATCGGCGTGGTGCCGGCATGGCTGGCCAGGCCGGTCACCTCGCCCAGGTAGCGCAGGCTGCCGTTGATCGAGGTGACGATGCCCAGCGGCAGGTCCAGCGCGTCCAGGACCGGGCCCTGCTCGATGTGCACTTCCACGAAGCCGAGGTAGCGCGCCGGATCACGCCGCAGCGCACGGATCTGCTCGACGGGCAGGCCGGCCTGCTGCATCGCCTGGCGCATCGTCACGCCGCTGGCGTCGGCCTGGTCGAGCCAGGCGGGGTCGAAGCTGCCGGTGAGCGCGCCCGAGCCGAGGAACGTGGCCGGATAGCGCTGACCCTCTTCTTCGGCAAAGGCGACCAGCTCGATGCCGAAGGGCAGGCGCCGGCCCGCGCGGTGCAAGGCCTGTACGGCGGCCATCGGCACGAAGATGCCGAGGCGCCCGTCGTACTTGCCGGCATTGCGCACGGTGTCGTAGTGCGAGCCGGTGAGCAGGCGCCGCGCCTGCGGCTGCTGGCCTTGGTAAGTGCCCACCACGTTGCCCACCGCGTCGATGCGCACGTCGTCGAAGCCGGCTTCGCGCATCCACTGCAGCAGCTGCGCGGCACAGGCGCGATGCGCCTCGGTGAGGTAGGTGACCGTCAGCTGGCCCTGCTCGGCATAGCCGGGGTCGCTGTGCACCGCCAGCGCCTCGGCCCAGTCCCACACCTGTTCGCCGAGCATGGGCGCGCTGCCGAACTTGTCGTCCAGGCGCAGCTCGGCGATGCGGTGGATCTGGCGCAGGCATTCGGCCAGCTCCAGCTCGGCCGGTTGCTCGAGGCGGCGCTCGAAGGTGCTGATGATCTGCCGGCGCGTCAGGCCGGTGCCGCGTGGCCCGCGCACGGCCAGGATGAAGGGCCAGCCGAAGCGCTCGTTGTAGGCGGCGTTCAAGCGCTGCAGCTGCGCGAACTCCTCCGGCGCGCAGTGCGTCAGGCCGGCGCGCGCCTGCTCATCGGTGGATTCGGCCGTGAGTGCCTGCGCCACCATCGCCTTGCCGGCCAGCTCGGGGTGGGCGCGCACCAGCGCGAGCTGCTCGTCGTGCGTGGCCTCGCGCACCGCCTGCACGAGCGCGAGCTTCAGCTGCGCGAGGGTGCGAAACGGGCGCTGCGCCGCGGCGCGCTCGGCGATCCACGGCGAGTGCTCGTACACGCCCGCCAGCGCCGCGCCGAAGGCCTGCGGCGTGGCCGCGTTGAGCGAGGCCAGGGTCAGCACGTGAGTCACTCCCAGACGAAGGCGGTGGCCGCATCGAACGGATGCACCTGCCGCCAGTGGCGCGCGATGTCGACGCGCCGGCACACCCACACGCGCTCGTGCGCCTGCACGTGGTCGAGAAAGCGCTGCAGCGCGCGCATGCGCCCCGGCCGCCCGAGCAGCCGGCAGTGCATGCCCACGCTCATCATCTTCGGCGCCTGCTCGCCTTCGGCGTAGAGCAGGTCGAAGCTGTCGCGCAGGTAGTGGAAGAAGTCGCCGCCGGTGGCAAAGCCCTGCGCGCTGGCAAAGCGCATGTCGTTGGCGTCCAGCGTGTAGGGCAGCACCAGGTGCGGCGCCAGCGTGCCGTCGCTCTTGCGCACCTGCAGCCAGTAGGGCAGGTCGTCGGCATAGGAGTCGCTGTCGTACTCGAAGCCGCCGAAGTCGGCCACGAGGCGCCGCGTGTTGGGGCTGTCACGGCCGGTGTACCAGCCGAGCGGGCGCGCGCCGGTGAGGCGCTCGATGGCCTCGACGCACAGGCGCAGGTGCTCGCGCTCGGTCGCCTCGTCGACGGTCTGGTAGTGGATCCAGCGCCAGCCGTGCGCGGCGATCTCGTGGCCGTGCTCGGTGAACGCGGCGGCCACCTCGGGGTGGCGCTGCAAGGCCATGCCCACGCCGAACACCGTGAGCGGCAGGCCGCGCCGCTCGAACTCGCGCAGGATGCGCCACACCCCGGCGCGCGAGCCGTATTCGTAGATCGACTCCATGCTCAGGTGGCGCGCCGGGTACGCGGCCGGGTTGAACATCTCGGAGAGGAACTGCTCGCTGCCGGCATCGCCATGCAGCACCGAGTTCTCGCCGCCTTCCTCGTAGTTCAGCACGAACTGCAGCGCCACGCGGGCTTCGCCGGGCCAGTGCGGATGCGGCGGGTTGCGGCCGTGGCCGGCCAGGTCGCGCGGATAGCGTGAGGGCATCAGGGGGTCTCCACCGCGAGTGCCGACGCCAGGTCGCGTACACGCGGGTTCAGGCGCAGGTTGAGCTCCACGTTGCCGAGGTGCCCCTCCATCAACCGCACGGCCGCGCGCGTGTCCCCGCGCTCCAGCGCGTCGACGATGGCCACGTGCTCCGCCTGCGAAGCCTCGGCCGAATGCGAAGACTGGTACATCAGCGAGATCAGCGAACTGCGTCGCAGCAGGTCGGCCAGCAGTTGCGCCAGCACCTCGTTGCCGAGCATGCGCGCCAGCACCACGTGAAAGTCCGCCAGCAGGCGCGTGCGGCCCGGTACGTCGGTGCGCGCCACCGCGTCGCGTTCGGCCTTGAGGTGGCGTCGCAGCTCCGCCACCTGGCGCGCGGTGATGCGGCCGGTGAGCTGGCGCACCATCGCGCCTTCCAGCAGCATGCGCACCTCGAACACCTGGCGCGCCTCGTCGACGCTGGGCTGCGCCACGAAGGCCCCGCGCGCCGGCTGCAGCGTGACCAGCCGGTCGCGGCTGAGCTGGTTGAGCGCCTGGCGCACGATGGTGCGCGACACCTTGAAGATGTCGGCGATCTGCTGCTCCGCGAGCTTGGTGCCCGGCATCAACCGCCGCTCCACGATGGCCAGCGTCACCGCGTCGACGATGCGCTGCGTGCTGCTGCCGGCGTTGTCGTCGGGCGGGGGGTGCAGGGCGGGCGTGCGGGCCATCGGGGTGCTTGATGAGTATGCAAAAGTGTATACACTTTGCGGCGCCCGGCAAGGGCTTCGCCAACGGGAACACGACGCCATGGGACGACTCACCACGCATGTGCTGGACACGATGAACGGCTGCCCGGCCGCCGGCATGGCGGTGACGCTGTACCGGATCGAGGGCGAGTCGGCCGTGCGCTTGAAGTCGCTGCACCTCAACGCGGATGGGCGAGCCGAAGGGCCGCTGCTCGAAGGCGCCGACCTTCATGCGGGGCGCTACCGGCTGGTGTTCGGCGTGGGTGGGTATTTCGATGCGCGCGACGCGGTGTTGCCGGATCCGGCCTTTCTCGGCGACGTGCCGGTGGAGTTTGGCGTGGCAGATGCGGGTGCTCATTACCACGTGCCGTTGCTGTGCTCGCCTTGGAGTTACTCGACTTATCGTGGTAGCTGATCCTCGCAGCGAATAGCCCATGCAGCACTACCTCCTCGACTGGGCCAACCTGCTGCTGCGCTGGGCGCATGTGGTCTTCGCGATCGCGTGGATCGGCTCCTCGTTCTACTTCGTCTGGCTCGACAACCACCTCACCCCGCCGACCGACGACGACTTGAAGGCCAAGGGCGTGAACGGCGAGTTGTGGGCGGTGCACGGCGGCGGCTTCTACAACCCGCAGAAGTACTTCGTCGGGCCCAGGCGCATGCCCGGCGGCACCTTGCATTGGTTCTACTGGGAAAGCTATTCCACCTGGCTCTCGGGCTTCGCCCTGTTCTCCGTTCTGTACCTCTGGAACGCGCAAGCCTTCCTGGTGGATCCGCGCGTGCACGCTTGGTCCTCGGGTGCCGCGGTGGCTGCGGCATTGGCGTTCCTCGTCGCCGGCTGGGTGGTGTATGACCTGGTGTGCCGCATGGCCGGCCGCAAGCCCGATGGATCGATCGGCGGCGACGCGCGGGTCGGCGTGCTGATCCTCATGCTCGTGGTCGCCGCTTCCTGGCTGGCCTGCCATCTGTTCGCGGGCCGCGCGGCCTTCCTGATCGTGGGCGCCATGCTGGCCACGATCATGAGCGCCAACGTGCTGATGGTCATCATCCCTGGCCAGCGCAAAGTGGTGGCCGCGCTGGCGCGCGGCGACGCGCCGCAGCCGATCCACGGCCAACGCGGCAAGCAGCGCAGCGTGCACAACACCTACTTCACCCTGCCGGTGCTGGTGGCCATGCTCTCCAACCACTACAGCCTGCTGTACGCGCATGCGTGGAACTGGCTGGTGCTGGTCGGCCTGATGCTGCTGGGCGCGCTGGTGCGCTGGGTGTTCGTGCAGCGCCATCGCCACGCCACGCCCTGGGGTGCGGTGGCGCTGTGCGCCGCGCTGCTCGCGGCCTTGATCGTGTTCGTCGCGCCGCCGCTGAAGGACGACACCGCAGCTGCCACCGCGCCGCCCGCTTTCGCCCAGGTGCAGGCGGTCGTGCAGCAGCGCTGCGTGATGTGCCACAACGCGCAGCTGGCCAACAAGAACGTGCGCCTCGACAGCGCGGCGCTGATCCGCCAGCACGCGCAGCAGATCTACCAGCAGGCGGTGATCGCGCGCACGATGCCGCTGAACAACGCCACCGCCATCACCGACGACGAGCGCGCCTTGCTCGGGCGCTGGGTGGAGGCCGGCGCGCCCTGACGCCCGGCGCCGCTGCCGCACGGTGGCACCGCGCTTGCCAAGCACGGCGCATGAAGCTGCGCCGCGCATCGCCATGCTGATCGCCTGGTTCGTGCTCGTCGGCGCCGTGCTGATCGTGATGGCGCTGTCGGGCCACCTGCTGGCGCGGCTGCCGCTGTCGCCGGCCATCGTGTACCTGTGCGTGGGTGCTGCGGTGGGGCCGGCCGGCTTCGACCTGCTGGCCATCGACCCCATCTACCACGGCGGCCTGCTCGAGCGCCTGACCGAGATCGCGGTGCTCATCACGCTGTTCGCGGTCGGCCTGCGCCTGCGCATTCCGATGCGCTGGCGGGCCTGGGCTGGTGCGGTGCGGCTGGCCAGCGTGGGCGTGGTGCTCACCACCGTGCTGATCGCCTGGGCCGGCTGGGGGCTGCTCGGCCTGCCGCCGGCAGCGGCGCTGCTGCTCGGTGCGGTGCTGGCGCCCACCGACCCGGTGCTGGCCTCCGATGTGCAGATCCACGAGCCGGGCGATCGCGACGCGGTGCGGCTGTCGCTCACGGCCGAAGGCGGCATGAACGACGGCACTGCGTTTCCCGCTGTCATGTTGGCGCTCGGCCTGCTGGCGGCCCAGCGCGGCGACGCTCCGGCGCATTGGCTCTGGCGCTGGTTCACGCTGGACCTGTTGTGGGCCACGGCCGCCGGCGCGGCACTGGGCTGGCTGTGCGGCATGGCCGCCGGGCACGCGGTGACGCGGCTGCGACGCAGCGGGCATGCGCTGGCGTCGGAGGAGTTCCTGGTGTTCGGCCTGATCGCGCTGGTGTACGGCGTGGCGCTGCTGATCCACGCTTACGGGTTCCTCGCCGTGTTCGCGGCGGGGCTGGGGCTGCAGCATGTGGAGCATGGGCTCGGCGACCGCGCCGACCCGCGCGACGATGCAGCGCATCCGTCGCGCCTGTCGCGCTTTGCGGCGCAGTGCGAGCGCCTGGCCGAAGTGGCCATCGTGCTGGTGATCGGCGCAGCGCTGACCTGGGCGCGCTGGGACTGGACGATGTTCGCCTTTGCCGGAGCGGTGCTGCTGCTGGCGCGGCCGCTGGCGGTGCTGGTGCTGCTGCGCGA
>CAMLIZ010000143.1 GCA_946480245.1 uncultured Pseudomonadota bacterium | reverse complement strand
ACTCCTCCATGTCGATGAAGTCGACGACGATCAGGCCGCCCAGGTCGCGCAGGCGCATCTGGCGCGCGATCTCGTCCGCCGCTTCGAGGTTGGTGCGGGTGGCGGTTTCCTCGATGTCGCCGCCGCGCGTGGCGCGGGCGGAGTTGACGTCGATCGACACAAGCGCTTCGGTGTGGTCAATCACGATCGCGCCGCCGGACGGCAGGTTCACCGTGCGGCTGAAAGCGGTCTCGATCTGGTGCTCGATCTGGAAGCGGCTGAACAGCGGCGCGTCGTCACGGTAGCGCTTCACGCGATTGGCCGTCTCCGGCATCACGTGGTTCATGAACTGCTGCGCCTGATCGAAGATGTCGTCGGTGTCGATCAGGATCTCGCCGATGTCGGCGGTGAAGTAGTCGCGGATCGCGCGGATCACCAGGCTCGACTCCTGGTAGATCAGGAACGCGCCCTTGCCGCCGCCGGCCGCGCCTTCGATCGCGGTCCATAGCTTGAGCATGTAGTTCAGGTCCCACTGCAACTCGGCCACCGAGCGGCCGATGCCGGCGGTGCGGGCGATCAGGCTCATGCCCTTCGGGTATTCGAGCTGGTCCAGAGCGTCCTTCAGCTCCTCGCGGTCCTCGCCCTCGATACGCCGGCTGACCCCGCCACCGCGCGGGTTGTTGGGCATCAGCACGAGGTAGCGGCCGGCCAGCGACACGAAGGTCGTGAGTGCCGCGCCCTTGTTGCCGCGCTCTTCTTTCTCCACCTGGACCAGCAGCTCCTGGCCCTCGCGGATCACGTCGCTGATCTTCGCGGAGCGCACGTCGGCGCCTTCCTTGAAGTAGGCGCGCGAGATTTCCTTGAACGGCAGGAAGCCGTGGCGGTCCTCGCCGTAGTCGACGAAACACGCTTCGAGCGACGGCTCGACGCGGGTAACGACCGCTTTGTAGATGTTGCCCTTGCGCTGCTCGCGGCCCTCGAGTTCGGTCTCGAAATCCAGCAGCTTCTGCCCATCGACGATGGCCAGGCGACGCTCTTCGGGCTGCGTCGCGTTGATCAGCATGCGTTTCATCTGCGCTCCTCGCGCGGCCGTTCTGTGCGGCCGCGCACGATCACGTCGCCGGCCGCAGGATGCGGCTGGGGCGACTCACCGATGCACGAGAAGCGGGAAGAAAAAACCGTGGAAGGAATCGCCCTGGACTGCGGTGGATCGACGAACGATCAGCGGAGCAGCGTTGGCGCATGTGCCATGCGACGACGTCGCCCAGGCGTCTGGCCCGCACCCCTGCGCCGCGGATCGCGCGGCGTGCACGTGCGCAGGCCGCGGACCAGGCCGGCCAAGGGCCGGGGTCGCGATGCGCGCAAAGGAGTGGAAAGGGTGGACGCCATGGGCGTGTGGGTCACGGGGGCACTGGCGAACCGCAGATCCGAAGTGGGCTTGCAGCCCCGGCATCTGCGGCCGGTCAACCTTGTTGTTGCCTGCGCTTGTCGCAAGCGGGTTTCTTCGACTCGGGTCTCTTTCGCCTGTGTCGCCGCGCCCGCCCAGTCACTTGGGGACTGAAGGCCCGTCGCCACGCCGCAGGCGTTGCATCACCAACTTCCCCGCTCAGGCGGGGCGCCACGCGATCTGCAAGTGCCCGGGTAAACTCTGATAAATCAAGCACTTACAACGACAACGTGGTCCGGCGGATTATAGGGGCCAAAGCTGCACCCGATAACGGTGCCGCTCCGCCCCCTGCAGCGCCGGTTTCCGGCACAACGCCACAGGTGCGCCGTGTGGTGGTCGACGACGCCGGCGACGGCCAGCGGCTGGACAACTTCCTCCTGCGCTTGCTCAAGGGCGTGCCCAAGACGCTGGTCTACCGCGTGATCCGCTCTGGCGAGGTGCGCGTGAACAAGGGCCGCGCCAGTGCCGACACGCGTCTGGCCATCGGCGACGAGCTGCGGGTGCCGCCGGTGCGCGTGGCAGAGCGCAACAAGCCGCCGGCGCCGCCGCGCGAGTTCCCCGTGCTGCTGGAGGATGAGCACCTGATCTGCGTCGACAAGCCGGCGGGCGTGGCGGTGCACGGCGGCAGCGGCGTCAGCTTCGGGGTGATCGAGCAGTTGCGCCGCGCGCGGCCGCAGGCGAAGTTCCTCGAGCTGGTCCACAGGCTCGACAAGGAAACATCTGGCTTGCTGCTGATCGCCAAGAAGCGAAGCGCGCTCATTGCGCTGCAGGACCAGTTCCGCAGCCGCGAGACGGGCAAGACCTACGCCGCGCTTGTCGTCGGCCGCTGGCCCGAGCGCAAGAAGGTGATCGACGTGCCGCTGCACAAGTTCCTCACCGGCGAGGGCGAGCGCCGGGTGCGTGCGGCTGAGGCCGACGAAGGCAAGCGCTCGATCACCCTGGTGCAGGTGGTGCGCAGCTTCAAGGACTTCACCCTGCTGGACGTGACCATCAAGACCGGCCGCACGCACCAGATCCGGGTGCACCTGGCGCACGAAGGCCATCCGATCGTTGGCGACGAGAAGTACGGCGATTTCGAGCTCAACAAGTCGCTGTCGCGGGGCGACTGCCAGCCGGGCCGGCGGTTTGCGCGCATGTTCCTGCACGCGCGCCGCCTGGCGTTCGACCACCCTGCCAGTGGGGAGCGGGTGGAGCTTGAGGCACCGCTGCCCCCCGAATGCGCCACACTGCTCGAGCACCTATGACGACCACCCCGCTGCGCTTCGACCTGATCGTGTTCGATTGGGACGGCACCTTGTTCGACTCCACCGCGCTGATCGTGCGGTGCATCCAGCGGGCTTGCGCCGACCTGGGCGTGACTGTGCCGAGCGACGAGCAGGCTGCCTACGTGATCGGCCTCGGCCTGCACGACGCGCTGCGCTACGCCGCGCCCGGCCTGCCGCCCGGGCGCTACCCGGAACTCGGGCAGCGCTACCGGCATCACTACTTCGCCGACCAGCACGCCCTCACGCTCTTCGACGGTGCGTTGCAGATGCTGAAAGCCTTGAAGGCCCGTCACCACTGGCTGGCCGTCGCCACCGGCAAGAGCCGGCATGGGCTGGACGAGGCGCTGAACACGGCGCAGCTGAAGGGCCTGTTCGACGCCACCCGCACCGCCGACGAGACAGCCTCCAAGCCCGACCCGACGATGCTGCTGGAGCTGATGCGCGAGTTCGGTGCCGAGCCGCAGCGCACGCTGATGGTCGGCGACACCACGCACGACCTGCAACTGGCGCGGAACGCCGGCACGTGCGCGGTCGCGGTGAGCTACGGGGCGCATGAGCCGGAGGCTTTCCGGGCCTTCGACCCGTTGCACGTCGCCCATTCGATGCGGGATCTGCACGACTGGTTGTTGCACCATGCCTGACGAGGCGCCCCAGCATCTGTGTGCGAGTGCCGACCTGGAAGAATCGGGTCGGGCGGTAGTATTCGACGTGCTGGAGTACCGCATTCCGGCGCGCGCTTTCGCGCTGCGCTTCCACGGCCAGGTGGTGGCGTACATGAACCGTTGCCTGCACGTGCCCACCGAACTGGACTGGCAACCCGGCGAGTTCCTCGACGCCGACAAGCGCTGGATCATCTGCTCCGTGCACGGCGCCACCTATGAGCCGGCGGACGGGCGCTGCGTAGGCGGCCCGTGTGGGCGCGGGCGCCTGAAGCAGATCGATGTGCAAGAACGCGACGGTCAGGTGTATTGGTATCCTTCGCGCGACATTCGGCCGGTGGCGTTCGACCCACCTCCCGACAACGAAAGCTCCGCATGACACAAGACGACGACAACCGGGCCGACGCCGCGATGAGCGCGCCTGTTTCCGCAACCGCTGCTGCCGCTGCCGCCGCCAAGTACGAGCCTGTCGTCGAGCAGCTCGCGCGCGAACTGCTGCGCGAGCGCCGCACCGACCGCCGCTGGCGCCTGGTCGTACGCCTGCTGTGGCTGGGCTTCTTCATGGCGCTGGCGTGGGCGATCTTCGCGCAGAAGATGCGGGCGACGGCGCCGACCGGCCCGCACACCGCGCTGATCGAGGTGCGCGGCGAAATTGCGGCGGACACGGACGCGAGCGCGGAGAACATCGTGGCTGCGCTGAAGAGCGCGTTCGAGGACAGCAGCGCCAAGGCGATCGTTCTGCGTTTCAACTCTCCGGGCGGCAGCCCGGTGCAGGCCGGCATCGTCAATGACGAACTGCGCCGGTTGAAGGCGCTGCACCACAAGAAGGTATACGCGGTGGTCGAGGAGATGTGCGCGTCGGGTGCGTACTACATCGCCGTGGGCGCCGACGAAATCTATGTCGACAAGGCGTCGATCGTCGGTTCGATCGGCGTGCTGATGGACAGCTTCGGATTCACCGGCACCATGGACAAGCTCGGCGTCGAGCGCCGCCTGCTCACCGCGGGCGAGAACAAGGCCATGTTCGACCCGTTCTCGCCACTGGAGCCGCGCCATCGCGCCTACCTGCAGGCGATGATCGACGAGATCCACCAGCAGTTCATCAAGGTGGTGAAGCAGGGTCGCGGCAAGCGCCTGAAGGAAACCTCGGACACCTTCTCCGGCCTGTTCTGGAACGGTGAGGACGCGGTCAAGCTCGGGCTGGCCGACCATTTTGGCAATCTCGACTACGTGGCGCGCGAGGTGGTCAAGGCCGAAGAGGTGGTCGACTACACGCCGAAGGAGAACGTCGCCGAACGCCTGGCCAAACGCTTCGGCGCCTCGATCGGCGAAGGCGCGGTGCACGCGCTGCAGAGCATGGGCCGGCTGCACTGAGCGCGGCGGCAAGGGCGGCACAATGCGGCCTTCGCGCCGCTCACGAGGTGGCACGCCCAAGGACCGCCATGACCACTGCCCATCCTGCCTATACCGCGCTCGTCGAGCGCCATACCCGGCTACACCGGTTCGAGCACCTGCAGTCGATCGCCTGGTGGGACCAGGCCTGCAACATGCCCCCCAACGGCCGCGAGGCGCGCGCAGCGGCCCTGGCCGAGATCGCGTCGCTGGCACACGGCCTGCGCACCGACCCTGCACTGGGCGAGCAACTGGCTCGCGCCGAGCAGGAGCCGCTGGACGAGATGCAGCGCGCGAACCTGCGCGAGATGCGGCGCGAATGGCAACGCGCCAATGCCCTGCCAGACGCATTGGTGCAGGCCAAGACCCTGGCCACTTCGCGCTGCGAGCACGCCTGGCGCAGCCAGCGCCCGGCCAACGACTGGCAGGGCTTTCTCGAGAACTTCCGCCCCGTGCTGCGCATTGCCCGCGAAGAGGCCGCGCTGCTGTCGGCCCAAAGCGGTCTGCGACCGTACGACGCGCTGATGGACCGCTATGAGCCGGGCATGCGCAGCGAGACTGTCGATCGCGTGTTCGGTGACCTGAGGCAGTGGCTTCCGGGATTGATCGCCCGGGCGGCCGAACGACAGCGGCACGAGCCCGTGCTGCGGCCCGAGCCGCCGTTCTCCCGCGCCGCGCAGCGCGCGCTCAGCCTCGAAGTGATGGAACTGCTGCAGTTCGACTTCGACGGTGGCCGACTCGACGAAAGCACCCATCCGTTCTCCGGCGGTGTGCCGGAGGATGTGCGGCTGACCACCCGCTATCGCGACGACGATTTCGTGCAAAGCCTGATGAGCACGGCGCACGAGACCGGTCATGCGCGCTACGAGCAGAACCTGCCGCGCGACTGGCTGGGGCAGCCGGTGGCGCAGGCCCGTTCGATGGCCGTGCACGAGAGCCAAAGCCTGAGCTTCGAGATGCAGCTCGCCTGCAATCCCGCCTTCGCCACGCTGCTGGCGCCGCTGGTGCGCAAGCACCTTGGTGCACATCCGGCCTACGAGGCCGAGAACCTGCACCGCCTGTTCACGCGTGTGCAGCCCGGCTTCATCCGCGTGGAGGCCGACGAGATCACATACCCCGCGCACGTGATCCTGCGCTTCGAGATCGAGCGTGCGCTGATCGAAGGCGACATCGAGGCCGAGGACATCCCGGCGCTGTGGGACGAGAAGATGATGGCGCTGCTCGGTGTGGACACGCGCAGCAACTACCGCAACGGCTGCATGCAGGACGTGCACTGGCCGGAGGCGCTGTTCGGCTACTTCCCGTGCTACACGCTGGGCGCGATGTACGCGGCGCAGTGGTTTGCGGCAATGCGCCGCAGCACTCCTGATCTCGACGCGCGCATTGCCGCCGGTGACCTGGCGCCGGTGTTCGGCTGGCTGCGCGACAACATCTGGTCGCAGGGCAGCCGGTGGACCACCGACGAGCTCGCGCTGCGGGCCAGCGGCGAGCCGCTGAACCCCGCGCACTTCAAGGCGCACCTCGAAGCGCGCTACCTCGGCTGAGCCGCGAGGGCAGGCAGTGCCTGCTCCAGCTCGTCCAACACTGCGTCGAGCCGTTGAACGGCGCGGCCGAAGCGACGGGAGGTGCGCCGCTTCTCGATCAGGTGGCGTTGCGTGTCGTCGAGCACCGCATCGTCGATCGCCACGCCGTGGCGTGCCAGCTGCGGCCGCAGTGCCGCACGACGGGAACGCAGCATGGCCCGTGTGCTCTGATAGGCGTGCTCGGCCAGCACCCGGCGTTGCGAGATGCTGAAGGTGTTGGCCAGGAACATCTCAGGGTCGTGCTGGTCGGGCTCGAACAGCACGATGTCCACGTGCGGGTGGCTGCGGTCGTAGCCGATCATGCCCAGTTCGAGCCGCGAGTGGATCAGCGAGCGGAAGGTCTGCGACAGCACCACCGGCAGGCCGCCCTCTACCAACCGGGGGATCGCCTCTGCCCGGCCGCGCAGCACACGGTGCGGCGGCGCCTCCTTCGCGTTGAACGGCACCAGCGGGTTCAGGCACAACACCAGGTCCATGCCTTCGTCCAGCAGCACGCGGGCGTGCAGCGTCTTCTTCAGCGCGCCGTCGACGTAGAAGTGCTCGCCGATACGCACTGGTGGAAACAGCCCCGGCAACGCGGCGCTGGCCTGTACCGCCCGCGAGATCGGCACCTCGTCCCAGCCGGGCTGGCCGAAGGGCGCCGCCTCGCCGCTGTCCAGGTCGGTAGCCACCAGCACGAGCTTGTGGCGCAACTGGCGGAAGTCGTTGCTGCGCCCGGGTGTGGAAAACGCCTTGCGCAACTGCGCCTCCAGCGGCGCATTGGTGAACAGACCGGTGGGCAGCGCACGGCCGAGGCGCTCGAACGCAGCCAGCAGCGAGCGGCGCTTGAACGCATAGCGCAGCACCGCCTGCGCACTCAGTGCGGGCAGCGCGACCAGCCGCTGTGCGAACTCGTCCCACGCGGGCCGCAGCAGCAGCGACGGGCGAAACACGTCATGGTCGTCGCCCGCGTTCTCGATGAAGGCCGCACAAAGTTCGCGTGGACGCATGCCGTTGGCCAGCCCGGCGGCGATGAAGCCGCCCGCTGACACACCGACGTAGCAATCGAGGTCGGCGAAATCGAGCCCGGACAATGCCTCGTCGAGGGCGCAGAGCGCACCGATTTCGTAGATCGCGCCGAGGGGGCCGCCGCCTGCGAGCGCGAGGCCGATGCGAGATCTTGAATGTGACATGCGGTTCAGCCGCCTTCAACAGGCGGCTGTTCGCGGTGTACGTGAAACTGCAATCAGCCCTGCGCCGACTTGCGGGCTGCGGCGCGCTTGGTGGCCGGCTTGGCGGCGCCGTTGGCACGCACTGCAGGCTTGGCCGCGGTCTTGGCCGCACGCGGCGCCTTCGACAGCTTCGCGACCTGCTCGCTCAGCGCGTCGATGCGCTGCACCAGCGCGTCCACATCCTTCGCCGAGGGCACGCCCAGCTTGTTCAGGGCCTTGGAGACGCGGCTTTCGAAGATGCCTTCGAGCTTGTCCCACTGCTGGCCGGCCTTGCTCGTCACGCCTTCGGCCATTGCGCTCATCTTGCCGGTGACATCGCCGATGCGCTCCTCGGCCACCGCCTGGGTTTTCTTCTGCAAGCTCAGACCTTCCTTGACCAAGGTCTCGAAGACCTTGTTGCCTTCCTCCTGGGCCTTGGCAAAGGCGCCCAGGCCAGCCAGCCAGATCTGCTGTGCCGATTCCTTGACGGTCTGTGCGACCTGGCTGTCCATCAGCCCGGCGGCCGAGGCCGACTTCTTCTCCGCCATCTTCTGAAGCTTCTTGACCATGATGAGGTTCCTCTGCTCGTCTTGCCGTGGGCGCGACCGGCACTCCCGTCGCATGCAGTGCACTATAGGCAGCGGCCATCGAGCGCACAGCCTAATTGTCTAGTGAGCGGGCTCTATGGTGAATAGCGGTTCGGGTTAGTGCGCACGAGTGGCAGCCGCCAATGCACAGAATAATTGGCGGTCCAACACGATCACCATCGCAATCAGGAGGGTTCCAGCATGCAGTATTTCGTCACCGGCGCCACGGGGTTCATCGGCAAGCGCCTGGTCAAGACTCTGCTCGCCCGTCGCGGCGCCACCGTGTATTTCCTGCTGCGACCCGAGAGCGAAGACAAGCTGCCGGCGCTGCTGGCGCACTGGGGCGTGTCGAAGGCGCGCGCCGTGCCGGTCTACGGCGACCTCACTGCCAAGAAGCTGGGAGTGGCCCCCGACAGCCTGAAGGATCTCAAGGGCAAGATCGACATGGTCTACCACCTGGCCGCGGTGTACGACCTGTCGGCCGACGAAGAGTCGCAGGTGCGGGTGAACATCGAGGGCACGCGCCACGCGGTGGAGTTCGCCAAGGCGATCGATGCCGGCCACTTCCACCATGTGTCGTCGATCGCCGCCGCCGGCCTGTACGAAGGCGTGTTCCGCGAGGACATGTTCGACGAGGCCGAAGGGCTGGACCATCCGTACTTCATGACCAAGCACGAGAGCGAGAAGATCGTGCGCAAGGAGTGCAAGGTGCCGTGGACGGTGTATCGCCCCGCGATGGTGGTCGGCGACTCGCACACCGGCGAGATGGACAAGATCGACGGCCCCTACTACTTCTTCAAGCTGATCCAGCGCATGCGCCAGATCCTGCCGCCGTGGTTGCCCGCCGTGGGGCTGGAAGGCGGCCGCGTGAACATCGTGCCGGTGGACTACGTGGTGGCCGCGCTGGATTGCATCAGCCACAGCAAGGAGACGCTCAACAAGCGCTGCTTCCACCTGGTGGACCCCGTCGGCTACCGCGTGGGCGACGTGCTGGACATCTTTTCGAAGGCGGCCCATGCGCCGAAGATGAATCTCTTCGTCAATGCCGCGCTGCTCGGCTTCATCCCGCGCAGCGTGAAGAAGGGGATGATGGCGCTGGCGCCGGTGCGCCGCGTGCGCCATGCGGTGATGAAGGATCTAGGGTTGCCGGAAGACATCCTCACCTTCGTCAACTACCCCACGCGTTTCGACAGTCGCGAGGCGCTCGCCATCCTGAAGCCGGCGGGCATCGAATGCCCCAACCTGAAGGACTACGCCTGGCGCCTGTGGGACTACTGGGAGCGCCACCTCGACCCCGACCTGCACGTGGACCGCTCTCTGCGCGGCTCGGTGGGCGGCAAGGTGGTGCTGGTGACCGGTGGTTCCTCCGGCATCGGGCTGGCCGCAGCCAAGAAGTTCGCTGAGGCAGGGGCCATCACCGTGATCTGCGCCCGGGACGAAGCCAAGCTGGCCGAAGCCAGGAAGGAGATCCTCGAGCACGCCGGCAAGGACGCTCAACTGCACACCTTCTCGGCCGACATCGCCGACGAGGCGAGTTGCGGCGAACTGGTGAAGTGGCTCGGCGACACGTTCGGCGGCGTGGACTTCCTGATCAACAACGCCGGTCGGTCGATCCGGCGCGCCATCGAGGCCAGCTACGACCGCTTTCACGACTACGAGCGCACGATGCAACTCAACTACTTCGGTTGCCTGCGCGTCACGATGGGCCTGCTGCCCGGCATGGCGGCCAAGAAGAGAGGCCACGTGGTGAACATCAGCTCGATCGGCGTGCTGACCAACGCGCCGCGCTTCTCGGCGTACGTGGCCAGCAAGGCGGCACTCGATGCGTGGACGCGCTGCGCCTCCAGCGAATTCGCGGACCTGGGCATCACCTTCACCACGATCAACATGCCGCTGGTGCGCACGCCGATGATCGCGCCCACCAAGATCTACAACAACGTGCCGACACTCGCCCCGGAAGAGGCGGCCGACATGATCGCGGAGGCTTGTGTGTTCAAGCCGGTGCGCATCGCCACGCGCCTGGGCATCTTCGGCCAGGTGGTGCACACGCTGATGCCGCGCGTGGCGCAGATCATCATGAACACCACCTTCCGCATGTTCCCGGACAGCGAGGCCGCCAAGGGCGAGAAGGGCGCGAAGCCGCAGTTGTCGGCAGAAGCCGTCGCGCTACAGCAGATGATGCGTGGCATCCATCTCTGACGAGCCGGGTGCGGCTTACGCCTTGGTCGCGCCCAGCTCGGTTCTGGCGTGGCGGATGACGCTGGTCGAGGAGGTAAGGGCGAGCAGGGCCATCGCGGTGGCCACCAGCAGGTCGGGTACCGCGCTACCGGTGCCGAACACGCCCACCGCGGCGGCCATCACCGCGATGTTGCCGAGCGCGTCATTGCGCGTGCACAGCCATACCGATCGCATGTTGGCGTCGCCGTTGCGCCAGGCGTAGAGCAGCACGGCGACGCCCACGTTGACCGCCAGCGCCAGCAGGGCCACCGCGCCCATCGGCAGCGGCTCGGGTGGTCGGCCGTGTTGCCAGGCCCACAGCGCGCGCGCCAGCACCGCCACCCCGAAGGCGCCCATGCAGGCGGCCTTGAACAGGGCAGCACGGGCGCGGGCCGTGGTGCCCATGGCCAGCACGGCCAGCGAGATGCCGTAGTTGCCGGCGTCACCGGCGAAGTCGATCGCGTCGGCCAGCAGCGACACCGAGCTGGCGTGCACGCCCACACCGAGCTCGATGAAGAACATCGCTGCATTCAGCACCAGCGCCACCCACAGCACGCGGCGGTATCGCGGGTCGTTGGCGCTGCTCGCGCCGGCGCCGTGGCAGTGATCGTCGTGGCAATGCGCAGACACGTGATGGTCCTCAGTTGAGCTTCTGCATCTGCGTGACGGTGTACGTGCCTTCGACCTTCTCGACCGTGAACTTCACGTGATCGCCGACCGCTAGGCCATCGAGCATCGAGGGTGTCTTTACGCGGAACACCATGGTCATCGGCGGCATGCCCAATGCCTGCACGCCGTTGTGCTTGAGCGTGACCTTCTGTTGCGGCAGGTCGAGCTTGCGCACCTCGCCCTCGGCGGGGGCCTGAGCGAACGCCGTTCCTGCGGCGGCCAGCACCAGTGCGGCGAGGGGGGGGCGGAAACGAGAGAGCTTCATCACGGCAAGGGGTTGGCCCGGTTGAGACCGCATGATGACGGGTTCGTTCCCGATTTCAAGTACGGCCGGGGCGCTTCCCTACAATCGTTCACCGAATGCCGCTGCACCAATCCGCCACGATGAGCACCGACCCCAGCCTCGACCACATCACCCCGCGCGACAAGGCCGAACTGCTGGCCCAGGCGCTACCCTACATCCGCCGGTTCCACGGCAAGACGCTGGTCATCAAGTACGGCGGCAACGCAATGACCGACCCGGCGCTGCAACAGGATTTCGCGGAAGACGTGGTGCTGCTCAAGCTGGTCGGCATGAACCCCGTCGTGGTGCACGGCGGCGGCCCGCAGATCGACGAGGCGCTGGCGCGGCTCGGCAAGAAGGGTACGTTCGTGCAGGGCATGCGCGTGACCGACGAGGAGACGATGGAAGTCGTCGAGTGGGTGCTCGGCGGCCAGGTGCAGCAGGACATCGTGGGCCTGATCA
>CAMLIZ010000142.1 GCA_946480245.1 uncultured Pseudomonadota bacterium | reverse complement strand
GGATCGACCAGCCCGGTGGGCCGCACCACCTGCTCCACCACCTGGCCCGCGTGCTCCTGCTCGTAGGCTGCTGGTGTGGCAGACACGAAGATCGCCTGCCGCATCTTCTTCTCGAACTCGGCAAACTTCAGCGGCCGGTTGTCGAGCGCGCTCGGCAGGCGGAAGCCGTATTCCACCAGCACCTCCTTGCGCGCGCGGTCGCCGTTGTACATGCCGCCGAGTTGGCCGATCAGCACGTGGCTCTCGTCCAGGAACATCAGCGAATCCTTGGGCAGGTAGTCGACCAGCGTAGGCGGCGGGTCGCCGGGCATCGCGCCGGACAAGTGCCGGGTGTAGTTCTCGATGCCCTTGCAGTGGCCCACCTCCTGCAGCATCTCGAGGTCGAAGCGGGTGCGTTGCTCCAGGCGCTGCGCCTCCACCAGCTTGCCGGCCTTCACCAGCTCGTCGAGGCGCCATCGGAGTTCTTCCTTGATGGTCTCGATGGCGCGCACCACCTGCTCGCGCGGTGTCACGTAATGACTGCTCGGGTACACCACGAAGCGCGGCACCTTCTGCCGGATGCGACCGGTCAGCGGGTCCAGCAGCGAGAGCGACTCGATCTCGTCGTCGAAAAGCTCGATGCGGATGGCGAGCTCCGAGTGCTCGGCCGGGAACACGTCGATCGTGTCGCCGCGCACCCGGAAGGTGCCGCGGCCGAAGTCGATCTCGTTGCGCGTGTACTGCATCGTGATCAGGCGCGCGATCAGGTCGCGCTGGCCGATCTTGTCGCCGGTGCGCACGATCAGCCGCATCTGCGTGTAGTCTTCCGGCTTGCCGATGCCGTAGATCGCGCTCACCGTGGCCACGATCACCACGTCGCGCCGCTCCAGGATGCTCTTGGTGGCCGACAAGCGCATCTGCTCGATGTGCTCGTTGATCGAGCTGTCCTTCTCGATGAACAGGTCGCGCTGCGGCACGTAGGCCTCGGGCTGGTAGTAGTCGTAGTAGCTGACGAAGTACTCCACGGCATTCTTCGGAAAGAACTCGCGGAACTCGCTGTACAGCTGGGCGGCCAGTGTCTTGTTGGGCGCGAACACGATGGCCGGCCGGCCCAGCTGCGCAATCACATTGGCCATCGTGAAGGTCTTGCCGGAGCCTGTGACGCCCAGCAGCGTCTGGAAACTCAGGCCGTCACGCACCCCTTCAACCAGTTGCGTGATCGCCGCCGGCTGGTCGCCGGCGGGCGGGTACGGCTGATACAGCTGGAACGGCGAATCCGGATAGCTGACGAAGCTGCCGGGGGCCCCCTCGGTAACCACTTCGGCAGGCGCGTCGTGCATGACTTCAGGACGAGACGGCATCGGGATTTCCCTGAGGTGTGACTAAAATTGCGGCGGCGTACACGCGGTGAACCGATCAGGTTAGCGCAGTCCGCACCTCGCGCCTTCCGCTCCCACCCTTGTCCTCAGAAAGAGCTTGCATGTCGCTGTTTGACGCCGTCGAAATGGCCCCGCGCGACCCGATCCTGGGTCTGAACGAGCAGTTCAACGCCGATCCGAACCCCGCCAAGGTGAACCTGGGTGTGGGGGTGTACTACGACGACAACGGCAAGCTTCCGCTGCTGCAATGCGTGGCTGCCGCCGAAAAGCAGATGCTGGAGGCGCCCAAGGCGCGCGGCTACCTGCCTATCGACGGCATCGCGGCGTATGACAAAGCGGTGCAAGGCCTGGTATTTGGGGCCGACAGCGAACCGGTCCAGTCCGGCCGCGTGGCCACGGTGCAGGCGCTGGGCGGCACCGGCGCCCTGAAGGTGGGCGCGGATTTCCTGAAGCGCCTCAGCCCCTCGGCGCAGGTGCTGATCAGCGACCCCAGCTGGGAGAACCACCGGGCACTGTTCGCCAACGCCGGTTTCCCGGTGGCCACCTATCCGTACTACGACGCCGCACAACGGGGCGTCAATTTCGAAGGCATGCTGTCCGCGCTGAGCAGCGCAGCGGCCGGCACCATCGTCGTGTTGCATGCATGCTGCCACAACCCGACCGGCTACGACCTGTCGCCTGAGCAATGGGCGCAGGTGGTGCGTGCCTGCCAGGATGCCCGTCTGGTCCCATTCCTCGACATGGCCTACCAGGGCTTCGGTGAAGGCATCGCGCAGGACGGCGAGGCGGTGCGCCAGTTCCTCGCGGCCGGCGTGGACTTCTTCGTGGCCACCTCGTTCTCCAAGAGCTTCTCCCTCTATGGTGAGCGCGTCGGCGCCCTCAGCGTGGTGTGCGCCAGCAAAGACGAAGCGACCCGCGTGCTCAGCCAGCTGAAGATCGTCATCCGAACCAACTACTCCAATCCCCCGACGCACGGCGCCGCGGTGGTGGCCACCGTGCTGCAGACGCCCGCGCTCCGCACCATGTGGGAGGAGGAACTGGCGGCCATGCGCGTGCGCATCAAGCACATGCGCGGAGAACTGGTGGCCAAGCTCGCCGCCGCGGGCGTGCCGCAGGACTTCGGGTTCGTCGCGCGCCAGCAAGGCATGTTCAGCTACTCCGGTCTCGGCAAGGCCCAGATGGAGCGCCTGCGCAATGAGTTCGGTGTGTACGGCGTGGATTCGGGACGCATTTGCGTGGCTGCGCTGAACACCAAGAACATCGACTACGTCGTCTCGGCGATCGCGAAAGTGCTTTGAGCAAGCCCCGCCTCTCTTCCAAGCCCGGCCTGACCGGGCTTTTTTATTGCCGAATGCCTGCAAAGCGTCACGCCGGATCGGAGTTCACTAAGAGAACGACCGTTCGCTACGTGTTTTCTCGCTATGGTGCAGAGCCGCAAACCGGCAAGATCTACGAGTAAAGCAATCTTGTTGCACTGCACAAATCTTCGTGCGACAGTCGCAGGGCCAACGCCCCAACCGTCCTGACCGGGAGAGAGACTTCTGATGCTGTACCAGTTGTATGAGACCCAACGCGCGCTGATGTCGCCGTTTGCCGAGTTCGCCAGCGCGTCCTCCAAGCTGTACAACCACCCGCTCTCGCCATTTGCGCATACGCCGATGGCGCAGCGCATCTCCGCCAGCTTCGACCTGATGCACCGACTGGCAAAGGAGTACGAGAAGCCCGAGTTCCACATCACCTCTGCCACCGTTGCGGGTCTGCAGGTGGCGGTGCAGGAGCAGGTGGCGCTGACCAAACCGTTCTGCCGCTTGCTGCGCTTCAAGCGCTTCACGGACAACGCCCCGGCGCTGGCCGAGATGAAGGCGCAACCGACGGTGCTGGTGGTGGCACCGCTTTCCGGGCACCACGCCACGCTGCTACGCGACACGGTCAAGAGCTTGTTGCAGCATCACAAGGTCTACATCACGGACTGGACCGATGCGCGCATGGTCCCCCTCGACCAGGGCCCGTTCCATCTCGATGACTACGTGGAGTACGTGCAGGAGTTCATCCGCCACATCGGCGCGGACGTCCATGTGATTTCGGTATGCCAGCCCACCGTGCCCGTGTTGGCCGCGATTTCGCTGATGGCCAGCCGCGGCGAACGCACACCGCAGACGATGACGATGATGGGCGGCCCCATCGATGCCCGGCGCTCGCCGACCGCGGTAAACAACCTCGCGATGAACAAGAGCCATGAGTGGTTCGAGAACAACGTGATCTACCGCGTGCCGCCCAACTATCCCGGCGCGACCCGTCGCGTTTATCCCGGCTTTCTGCAGCACACCGGCTTCGTCGCGATGAATCCGGATCGCCATGTGAGCTCGCACTACGACTACTTCCTCGACCTCGTGCGAGGCGACGAGGAAAGTGTGGACGCGCATCGCAAGTTCTACGACGAATACAACGCCGTGCTGGACATGCCCGCGGAGTACTACCTGGACACGATCAAGACCGTGTTCCAGGACTTCGCGCTCGTCAGCGGTACTTGGCATGTGCGCGGCGAACTGGTGCGGCCGCAGGACATCGAAAGAACCGCGTTGCTGACGGTCGAGGGCGAGCTGGACGACATTTCCGGCGCCGGCCAAACCGAGGCTGCGCATGCGCTGTGCACAGGCATTGCGCACGACCGGCAGTTTCACTACGACGTGGAGGGTGCCGGCCACTACGGCATCTTCTCGGGTCGTCGCTGGCGAGAGAAGGTGTACCCAGAGGTGCGCAGCTTCATTGCCCGCTTCCACCGGCCTCAGGCGGAGCGCGAGGCCGCGCCCACGGTAGCGCCGAAGGCGCGTGGGCGAAGCGCGAGGGGATAATTCCGGGGTGCATTCCACCCCCGCTTTCGACCCCTCCCGCGTCGACGCCATCGACGCCGCCCTTCCGCAGACGCAGTGCACGCGCTGCGGCTATGCCGATTGCCGAGCTTATGCACAGGCGCTGGCGGCGGGCGAAGCGCAGATCAACCAGTGCCCGCCAGGGGGTGCGGAAGGTGTCGCCCGTCTGGCGACCCTGACCGGCAGGGCGCCGCTCCCGCTGGACCCGAAGCACGGCGACGAAGGCCCGCTGCGCCGCGCACTGATCGACGAAACCTGGTGCATCGGCTGCACGCTTTGCATCAAGGCTTGCCCGGTCGACTGCATCGTCGGCGCGCCCAAGCAGATGCACACCGTGATCGACGACCTGTGCACCGGCTGCGAGCTGTGTATCCCGGCCTGTCCGATCGATTGCATCTCGCTGGTCAATGCAAGCGGGGATCGCACAGGATGGGCTGCTTGGGGCGAGGAGCAGGCGCAGCAGGCCCGCGAACGTTATGCGTTCCATCAGTTGCGCAGCGCGCGCGCACGGCGGGAGAACGAAGAGCGCCTGATGGCCAAGGCCGAAGCCAAGCTCGCCGACGTTGCCGCCGCATCCCGCCACACCGACCCTGACGTGCTGCAGCGCAAGCGCGCCATCATCGAAGCCGCGCTGGCGCGCGCCCGTGCCAAGCGAGACGCGTCCGCATGAAGGCCGCCGACATCGAGCCCTTCTTCGCCACACTCAAGGCAGCCAACCCGCAGCCGGCGAGCGAACTCGAGTACACGAGCGTGTTCGAGTTGCTGGCCGCGGTACTGCTATCGGCCCAGGCCACTGATGCCGGGGTCAACAAGGCCACGCGCCGGCTGTTCCCGGCGGCCAATACGCCTGCAGCCATCCTCGCGCTCGGCGAAGAAGGACTGGCCGGGTACATCAAGAGCATCGGCTTGTATCGCACCAAGGCCAAGAACCTGATCGCCACCTGCCGCATCCTGATCGAGCAGCACGGCGGGCAGGTGCCGCGCCGCCGCGAGGCGCTGGAGGCGTTGCCCGGCGTGGGCCGCAAGACCGCCAATGTCGTGCTCAACGTAGCCTTCGGCGAACCGACCATGGCCGTGGACACGCACGTGTTCCGCGTCAGCAATAGGACCGGACTGGCCCCCGGAGACACGCCTCTCGAGGTGGAAACCTTGCTGCTGCGGCGGGTGCCCCCGGCGTACAAGGTGGACGCGCACCACTGGCTCATCCTGCATGGGCGCTATGTATGTCAGGCACGAAAACCGCTATGCCTGGAGTGCGCCGTGAACCGCTGGTGCGACGCCTTTCCGCTCGTTCAGTCGTGACGGAGAGGCCGCGCCCGCATCCGGCGCGCCGCGCCACTCCTGCCGGCCCCCATGCCGAACCTGCGTTCCCAGTCGACCTTCAACCGCTTCGCCAAATGGACCTCCCGCATGACGGGGCGGCCCAGCACCTTCGTCGCCGCACTGCTCCTGATCGCCGTGTGGGGCTGCACGGGCCCGTTGTTCCACTTCAGCGACACTTGGCAACTCGTGGTGAACACCGGCACCACGATCATCACCTTCCTGATGGTCTTCCTGATTCAGAACACCCAAAACCGCGATGCGGAGGCGCTGCAGGTGAAGCTCGACGAGCTGATCCGCGCGGTCAAGGGCGCGGAGAACGCGATGATCGACTTGGAGGACCTGGACGACGAGGAGCTCGCAATCATCCGCGAGCGCTATGCCAAGCTGGCCGAGCGTGCGCGTCGCACCACGCCTCGCAAGCGCACTCAGCGCAAGACCGGCTGAGCGGCAGTTTTCAACGGGCGGCGCGAAGGCCGGCGCCTACAATGCCCGCTTTCGGCCTCCTTCAGCGTTGGCAATGCCACGCCGCCACCTCGCGCCATGTCGAAGATCGATGAGCTCGCAGACCGCGTCGAGCGCCTGTTGTTGCGACATGAGGAACTCAAGCGAACCAATGACCTGCTGCAACAGCAGCTGGGGGCGGTGACGCACGAGCGTGACAGCCTGCGGTCCCGCCTGGCCGCGGCTCGCGCCCGCATCGACGCCCTGCTTGAGCGCCTGCCGCCGGGCCCGGACAGCAAGGACAACGCCGAATGAAGCAAATGGAAGTGACCATCCTCGGCCAGAGCTACATCCTCGGCTGCCCGGAAGGCGGCGAAAACTCGCTCCTGTCCGCCGTGGCAGCCGTGGACAAAGAGATGAGCGCAATCCGGGATGCCGGCAAGGTGAAGGCACGTGAGCGCATCGCGGTGCTGGCCGCGCTGAACCTGGCCTACCAGCTGGCCGAGCGCCCGGCAACGCCGGCAACCCGCGCCGGCCCTGGCACTCAGGCCGGGGGCGCCCACGTCGACGCACTGATCCGTCGGATCGACGACGCGCTCGGTGACGATGGCCGATTGCTGTAACCCCTTTCACACGACTGCCGCGCGCCACGCGCGTAAAATCCAAAACGTCCGCTGCGTTCGCGTGGGTTTTATATTTCCTTGAACCGATGCTCTTTGAGCTAGGGCTTGGAATATCGCAAGGCTGGTGCGATCGTCTCGCGTCAGATGAACCCGACGCCTTGCTGACCTCGCCCACCTGAACACCACCTGGGTTCAGGAATGCGGCCCACGGTTCGCGGCGGACACCTTGTTCTCCAGCCTTGCCCGATGCCCGCCCAGTACTGGCTCATGAAGAGCGAGCCCGACGAGTGCTCGATCGACGACGTGGCCAAGGCCCCCGCCCAAACCGTGTCTTGGATCGGCGTGCGCAACTACCAGGCGCGCAACTTCATGCGTGACCTGATGCGCGTGGGCGACGGCGTGTTGTTCTATCACTCGTCCTGCCCGGAGCCCGGCATCGCGGGCCTGGCCGAGGTTGCCAGCGCCCCCTACCCTGACCCGACGCAATTCGACCCTCAGAGCCCCTACTTCGACCCCAAGGCCGCGCAGGAGCAGCCGCGCTGGCTGCTGGTCGACGTGAAGCTGCAACGCAAGACCCGCCTGCTGACGCTGGCACAGATGCGGCAACGGCCCGAACTTGCCTCGATGCAGGTGCTGCGGCCGGGCAACCGCCTGTCGATCACGCCGGTGAGCGCAACGGAATGGCGGGCCGTGCTGCGCTTGCTGGAAGCCTGATGGGCCTCGGCTGGCCCTTGGTGGCCGAACTGCTGGCGCTCGGCTGCTTCACCGGTTTTCTCGCGGGCCTGCTGGGCATCGGCGGCGGCATGCTGATGGTGCCCTTCATGACGCTCATCCTGTCCCAACGCGGCGTCGATTCGGCGCTGGCGGTAAAGACGGCGATCGCCACATCGATGGCGACGATCATGTTCACCTCGCTATCCAGCGTGCGTGCGCACCACCGGCGTGGCGCAGTGCGCTGGGACCTCGTCCGCACGCTGGCCCCCGGCATCACCGTGATGGCGCTGATCACCGGAGCCTTCCTCTACCCGCGTGTCAAAGGTGCAGCGCTGGCGCTGGTCTTCGCGCTGTTCGTCGGCTTCTCCGCCACGCAGATGCTGCTCAACAAGCGCCCCAGCGCGTCGCGTCAGATGCCAGGCACCACGGGGCGCTTCGTCGCCGGTGGCGCGATCGGAACGCTGTCCGGTCTGGTCGGCGCGGGCGGCGGCTTCATCTCGGTGCCCTTCATGACCTGGTGCAACGTGCCGGTGCACAACGCCGTGGCGACGAGCGCCGCGCTCGGCTTTCCGATCGCGGTCGCCAGCACCCTCGGCAACGTAATCGGCGGATGGTCCGTCGCCAGTCCGGTGAGCGGCTCGATCGGCTACCTGTGGTGGCCGGCGCTGGGCGTCATCGCCACGGCGAGTGTGCTGTTCGCACCGCTAGGCGCGCGCACCGCACATGCCATGGATGTGGGGCAGCTCAAGCGCGTCTTCGCGGGCCTGCTGTACCTGCTGGCCGCGTACATGCTCCACAAGGCCGTTGCAGGCTGAGCAGAGCAGCGGCTACACCGCGTCGAAGCGGATGCTGGCCAGCGTGACGTGATTGCCGCCACGGCGCTGCGCTTCCTTCAACGCCGCTTCGCAAGCCGACAGCAGGTCTTCCTGGGTGGTGGCGGTGTGCGGAAAGCTGGCCACGCCCATGGAGACGGTAAAGCCCAGCTCCTGCCCGTCGAGCACCACGATCTGGGTGGCGCACTGCCGCCGCAGCCCCTCCATGCGTGAGTGGGCGGTTGCCAGGCCGACGCCGGACAGCAGCACGGCAAAGCTCATCTCGTCGAGACGACAGGAAGCGTCCATCGCGCGCGTATTGCCACGCAACAGCCGGCCCACGGCCTCCAGCACGCGGCCACGGGCCGGTGTGCCGAGCGCCTGCACGCGCTCAGTGGCAGGATCGAGGGCGATCAGCACCATCGCGAACTCGCGGTGCTCTCGCGTGGAAAGATCCACCTCGCGGCGCAGCTGATCCTCGAAGTGGCCGCGCGTGTACAGGCCTGTGGCGGTGTCGCGCAGCGACTGGTCCTGCAGTTCACGGCGCAGTTGCTCGTTGGCGTGCTGCAGCTCCTCGAGTTGCAGCAAGGCGTTGCGCAACTGCGCTTCCTTCTGACGCTGAGCACCCAAATCGCGCCACACGCTGCCCAGCCAACGCTGCCCGCCTTGCACCGGCAGCGCCAGCCGCGACACCTGGAGCTCATGACGCCCGCCACGCCAGTCGAACCGATGCTCGCTGCTCAGTACGCCGGGCTGGGCCAACGCGGTCTGCTCGGCAGCGCGCAGCATCGTGGAGACGGCGGTGTCGAACAGGTCGGCGTCCGTATGCCCGAGCAGCTCTGCCGCCGGCACGCCCAGCCAGCCGGCCATCGCCGGATTGACGTAGAGATAGTGCCCCGAGCTGTCCTTGATCGACAGCAGCGCACCCTCCTGCTCCAGCACCAGTGGCAGCAGCTCGCCGAGCGCCAGCTGGAGCTGCGCCGCGTCGGCCACGGAGGCGGGATGGTCGGTGATGGGCAGTGATGACATCGAGGCAGGCGCACCAAGTTCGCGCAACCGGCCAATGGTATCGGTTTGGGCGCCCCGCGCGCGCGGTTTCGGCCCCGCCTCCCCTGTTCGCAGGCCCGCGGCAGGGCGACCGCTGTCGCCCCTGGACCGTGCCTGCGCCCGGTGCGTAGCGCACCAAGTTGCTGCGGCGATCGTCAGAGGCGCAGGCGCGGAAGTGGCATGGATGCTGCTTTTCAGCGGCCGGGGCGCAACGCCGTGCCCCGACCTTGTGCCGTGCGCCAGGGTCTCGTGCACATCGACGTGCGCGGCTGTTGCCCTGCTCGAGCCAGCGGGGCCCGCCTTGGCGACGTTGGAGTGCTGCGATGAAGAAGATGAAGCTGGTGATGGTAGGCAACGGCATGGCCGGCGTGCGCACGCTGGAGGAGCTGCTGAAGATCGCGCCCGACCTGTACGACATCACGGTGTTCGGCGCGGAGCCGCATCCCAACTACAACCGCATCCTGCTGAGCCCAGTGCTCGCCGGCGAACAGACGCTGGACGAGATCGTGCTCAATCCGCTGAGTTGGTACGACGAGCATGGCATCACGCTGCACCTGGGCAAAAAGGTGGTGGACGTGGACCGGCGCCGCCGCATCGTGCGCGCCGCTGACAAAACCGAGGCGGAATACGACCGCCTGCTGCTGGCCACCGGCTCCAGTCCGATCATCCTGCCGGTGCCCGGCAACGAGCTCGACGGCGTGGTCGCCTACCGCGACATCGCCGACACCAACGCGATGATCGAGGCGGCGGCCAAGTACCGGCATGCCGTGGTGATCGGCGGCGGCCTGCTCGGCCTGGAAGCGGCCAACGGGCTGATGCTGCGCGGAATGCGGGTGACCGTGGTGCACATCATGCCGTGGCTGATGGAGCGCCAGCTCGACGAATCGGCAGGCAAGCTGCTGCAGAAGTCTCTGGAGGACCGTGGGCTGAAGTTCCTGATCGGCGCGCAAACACAGGCGCTCATCGGCGACAAGAGCGGCCGGGTGATGGCAGTTCGGTTCAAGGACGGCCAGGAGATCCCGGCCGACCTGGTCGTCATGGCCGCGGGCATCCGGCCGAACACCACGCTCGCGGAGAACATCGGCGTCCACTGCCAGCGCGGCATCGTGGTCAGCGACACGATGCAGACCGTCACCGACGCACGCATCTATGCCGTGGGCGAATGCGCAGCCCACCGCGGGATCGCCTATGGGCTGGTGGCACCGCTGTTCGAGCAAGGCAAAGTGTGCGCCACGCACCTGGCGCAGTTCGGCATCGGCCGCTACACAGGCAGCCACACCAGCACCAAGCTCAAGGTGACCGGCATCGATCTCTTCTCCGCCGGCCACTTCATGGGCGGCCGCGACACCGAGGAGATCGTGCTGTCCGATCCGCAGGGCGGCGTCTACAAGAAGCTGGTGATCCAGGACGACAGGCTGGTAGGTGCCTGCCTGTACGGCGACACAGTGGACGGCAGCTGGTACTTCAAGCTGCTGCGCGACGGCCGCAGCGTGGCCGAGATGCGCGACCGGCTGATGTTCGGCGAATCCAACATCGGCGACGCCGGCCACGAGGGGCACAACAAGGCCGCGGCGATGGCCGACAGCGACGAGGTGTGCGGTTGCAACGGCGTCGCCAAGGGCGCGATCTGCAAGGCGATCAAGGACAAGGGTCTGTTCACCTTGGACGAAGTGCGCAAGCACACCAAGGCCAGCGCCAGCTGCGGCTCGTGTACCGGCCTGGTCGAGCAGATCCTGATGTTCACCGCCGGCGGCGACTACTCCGCCACGCCGAAGAAGAAGGCGATGTGCGGTTGCACCGACTACAGCCACGAGGAAGTGCGCCAGGCGATCCGCGCCCCGCTGCCTGACGGCGGCAAGCTGCTCACGATCGACGGCGTGTACCGCCACCTCGAGTGGCGCACGCCCAACGGCTGCGCCAGCTGCCGCCCCGCGATCAACTACTACCTGCTGAGCACCTGGCCCAAGGAGGCCAAGGACGATCCCCAGTCGCGCTACATCAACGAGCGCAGCCACGCCAACATCCAGAAGGACGGCACCTACTCGGTGATCCCGCGCATGTGGGGCGGCGAGACCAGCGCCGATGAACTGCGCCGCATCGCCGACGTGGTGGACAAGTACAAGATCCCCACCGTCAAGGTCACCGGCGGCCAGCGCATCGACCTGCTGGGCGTCAAGAAGGAGGATCTGCCTGCCGTGTGGCGCGACATCGGCATGCCCTCCGGCCACGCTTACGCCAAGGCGTTGCGCACCGTGAAGACCTGCGTGGGCAGCGAATGGTGCCGCTTCGGCACCCAGGATTCCACGCAGATGGGCAAGGACCTGGAGCGCGCGCTGTGGCGCATGTACGCGCCGCACAAGGTGAAGTTCGCCGTCAGCGGCTGCCCGCGCAACTGCGCCGAAGCCGGCATCAAGGATGTGGGCGTGATCGGTGTCGATTCGGGCTGGGAGATGTACATCGCCGGCAACGGCGGCATCAAGACCGAGGTCGCGCACTTCCTGGTCAAGGTGAAGACGGCCGAGGAGGTCATGGAATACACCGGCGCCTTCTGCGAGCTCTACCGCCAGGAGGGCTGGTACCTGGAGCGCACGGTGCACTACGTCAACCGCGTGGGCCTGGACTACATCAAGAAGCGCATCCTGGACGACGCGGCCGGCCGCAAGGCACTGTGGGAACAGCTGCAGTTCGCGCTCGACGGCGAGCCCGACCCCTGGTTCGACTTCCCAGAAGCGGCCGTGGACACGCGCCAGTTTGAACCCGTGGCCATGGTCAAGGCCTGAGCAACACCTTCCGCTGAGCCCCAACTTCTGAATTCCGAGAGAGCCATGAACATGAGCCAATGGACCCCCATCTGCCAGGTTGACGACATCCCCGTGCT
>CAMLIZ010000141.1 GCA_946480245.1 uncultured Pseudomonadota bacterium | reverse complement strand
CATTGGGCACGCCGCTCAGCCGCACGGCTGCCGGCACGTTGTAGGCGGCATTGCCCGGCTCCAGCTGATCCAGGAACCACAGGCGCTGCTGCGCAAACGACAGCGGCAGTGCGCAGTCGCGCGACACCGGCACCAGCGGCGGGGAGGCATCCTGCTGGGCCCGCAGCAGATCATGCGCAAGTGCCGCGACCGTGGGCGCTTCGAACAATCGGCGCAACGGCATCTGGGCCCCAAAGGCCGCGCGCACCTTCGAAAGAATCTGCGTGGCCAGCAGCGAGTGCCCGCCGAGCTCGAAGAAGTCGTCATGCACGCCCACCCGTTCGACGCCGAGCACCTCGGCCCACAGGCGTGCCAGTTGCTGTTCGGTCGGCGTGCGTGGCGCCACGTACCCGGTGCGGATATCCGGTTGGTCCGGTGCGGGCAGGGCGCTTCGATCGAGCTTGCCGTTGGGCGTGAGCGGCATCCACTCGAGCATCACGAAGTGCGCGGGCACCATGTACTGCGGCAGCGCACCCTGCAAGGCGCTGCGCAGTGCCCCGGCTTCGACGGCCCGGCCTTCATGCGCGACCACATAGGCGACGAGGCGCTTGTCTGCAGCGGTGTCGCCACGCACCAGCACGACTGCCTCGCGCACCCCGGGCTGTTGCAGCAGGCACGCCTCGATCTCGCCGGGCTCGATGCGAAAGCCCTGCAGCTTGACCTGGTGGTCGTTGCGCCCCAGGTAGTCGATGGTTCCGTCGGCCCGCCAGCATCCGAGGTCGCCCGTTTTGTACATGCGGGCGCCGGCCTCGTCGGTGAATGGGTCGGGCACGAAGCGCTCCGCCGTCAGGTCCGGCCGGTTCAAGTAGCCCCGGCCCACCTGTGCACCGCCAATGTGGATTTCCCCCGCCACGCCGACCGCCACCGGTTCGCCCTGGCGATCGAGGATGTAGATGCGCGTGTTGGCAAAGGGCTTGCCGATGCTCACGCCCGCAGCGCCGCTGTGTGCGTCCACGAGCGCCGCGGTGCACGACACCGTGGCCTCGGTCGGGCCATAGGTGTTGATCAGTCGGGTGGTCGCCGGCGCGAAGGCGGCCCACTGCGCCACCTTCTGCGCCGACAGCGCCTCTCCCGTCACGTTGATGAGCCGCACGCCCGCCAGCTGGGCACCGGCACTGGCGGGATCAAGTGCCCACAGCCCGACCAGCGTGTGCCAGTGCGCGGCCGTCAGGTGAGCGACCGTCGCGGCGACCTGCGAGGTCCGCTCCTGCAGCGGCTCATTGCACGGCATCAGCGCGGCGCCGGCCAGCAGCGCCGGGAGCGCCTCCTCCAGTGACAGGTCGAAGTTCAGCGAGTTCTGCTGCAGCACCGCGTCATCCGCGCGAAGGCCGAACCATCGGATGGCGTCGAGGCAGTAGTTGACCAGGCTGCGGTGTTCGATCCCGACGCCCTTGGGCCGTCCGGTGGACCCCGACGTGTGGATCACATAGGCCAATGAGCGGCTCGACAGGCCGACAGCGGCGTTGGCGTCGGTGGCCGGCTGGTGGGCCCATTCGTCATCCCGGTCGAGCTCGACCACCCTCAGTGCAGGCAGTGACGATCCGATGCTCGCCACCACGGCGCCCGTGGTCAGCAGCGCGCAAGGGGCGCTGTCGGACACGATGTAGGCCAGGCGCTGCGGCGGATATTCCGGGTCCAGGGGCACATAGCAACCGCCCGCCTTGAACGTGGCGAGCATGGCCACCAGCAGCTCGGGTCCGCGCGGCAGCGCCACCGCTACGCGATCATCGGGGCGAACGCCGAGGTCGATCAGGTGGTGTGCCAGCCGGTTGGCCTGTTCATTGAGCTCGCCATAGGTCAAGCTCCGCTCGCCTGCCACCACAGCGGGTGCATGCGGCGCAGCTTGCGCTTGCGCCTCGAACAGGTGGTGCACGCAGCGCTCCGTCGGGCAGGGGCGTGCGGTCGAATTGAAGCCGTGCAGCACCTGCCACCGCTCATGCTCGCCGATCAGTGGCAACAGGCCGACGGGGGTGTGTGGAGCGGCCACCACCGCCCGCAGCAACCGCTCGATACCCTGCGCCGCGCGCTCCACCTCCGCGCGGGTCAGCACCTGAGGGTCGAAGCTGAATTCGATGCCGACGCTCTTCGTCGTCTCGCCGTAGTTGCGCAGGTACACCGCCAGCGGCACGTCCTCGAACCCGTTGTGCAGCGGCACCATCGACACGCGACCGCCTTCGATGGCGGGGTCACGGCGAAAGTCCTCCACCGAGACGGACACATCGAAGAGTCGGATGCGTTGCGCTGCATTCTTCTGAAGAACGCGCGCGATCTCGTAGGTTGGAAACCGGGCATGGCGGTAGCAGGCTTTGGTTTCGGCATCCACCGAGCGGACGACCGTTTGGAACGGCGCCCTCGGATCGATGGGCACGCTGATGGGCAACACCCGCGAAAACATGCCCACGGTGCTCTTGTCGATGGGGCTTCGGCGGTTGTGCAGCGGCACGGCGATCACCACCTCGGGCCGATCGCCGGTGATGCGGGCGAAGTAGACCGCCAAGGCGGCGACCAGCATCTGGGTGCTCGATCCCCCCTCCTGCGACACGGCCGCTGCCATCCGGTCGAACTCCGTCCGGTCGATCTCCCATGCCACGTGTTCCGTCGGGCGCCGCCCCCATTGCTGCCCCCGTTGCGGGAACAAGGCCTCAGGACAATGGGGCACCCGCCCGAGCCAGAAATCGCGGTCCCGGGCGTAGCGCGGGGATGCCTGGTATTCGAGGTCGTCGGTGACGATGCGCTGGTACGACGACGCGGGCGTCGCGGCCGGCTCGCCGCGCACCAGCCGGTTGTAGGCTTCGACGAAACGTATGCCGACGACCGATATCGATGCGCCGTCGGCGACCAAATGGTGGAAGCGAAGCAGGCACAGGCTGCGGCTGGGGGTCGCCTGCACCCATTCCATCTCCCATAGTGGGCATTCGAAGAGCCGGAAGGGGCGCATGAACGCGCGCCGCACGTGGTCCCAGGCGCGGGCCTCCCCATCGGGGAGCGATGAATAGTCGTGACGCGGGAGCTCGAACGCAAGATGGTCGAGGATCTTCTGGCCGACCCCTTCGGGACGGTCCACCAGGACCAGGCGCAGCACGTCGGTCTCGCGCACCACCTCGGCGACGGCGCGCTCCCACAGATCCGGGCGTATCTGGCCGTCGAACTGCAGCGCCCCGCCAATGTTGTAGCAAGGCAGGTCCGGCTCGAGAAGCTGATCAAGCCAGATAACCTGCTGCGCCAGGCTCAGCGGAAAGACGGGGGCAGGCTGCACGTGCATCGATCACTCGCCACCGGTTGCGGCGGCCATTGCGATTGGGGGCTGCCGCACGATGGTCTGCGGGGCCAGGGCATGCATATTCCTCCGGCATCGTTACCCAGGGGTGCACGCGGGACAGCACATCCGCCCCGGTCGACGCCTTGAGACCTTCTGCCGGGGCATGGTGCGGTACCAAAACAGCTGGTGCACATCCCCACAGGTGCGGGATGGAATCCAGTCGTGATTCGTCATGACATTTGACGCGACCAAGCCCCGGCGCCTCGCGAAGTAGCGCCTGTGCGGGGGCAGGATGCAAAGGACGGGGTAGTGACGTTTCGAAAGATCGGGATACTCGGTGGCATGGGGCCGGCAGCCGGCCTGCACTTCGCGCAGCTGCTGATCGAGTTGAACGCGTCGGCGAACCAGGATGCCCGCCACGCGCCGTTCATCCTGAGTTCAAACCCCGGGGTTCCGAGCCGCGTGGACGCCTATCTGCGCGGGGGCGCCAACCCTGCGGGTGCCATCGCCGCCGAACTGCAGGCCCTGCAGGGGCATGGCGCGGACGTCGGCGTCATCATCTGCAACACCGCTCACATCTATTTCCAGGAGATTGCGCGCCGAACCACCCTGCCATTGATCAACATGGTGGAGAACGCGGCCTCGCATGCCTGCAGGAACGGCAACGGCGCCAATGCGATCGGCCTTCTTGCCACCACGGCAACGGTGAAGTCGCAGTTGTATGCGAACGCGCTGCACGCATGCGGCGGCTCGGTGGTGGTGCCCGACGAGGCAGATCAGGAAGAGCTCTCGGCAGCCATCTTCGACAGTACGTACGGGATCAAGGCGACCGGAATTTCACCGAGCCAGAGGGCGTGCCAAGCGATCGCCGGTGTGGCCTCCCGCCTGAAAGACAAGACCGGTATCAGTCAACTGCTGCTCGGATGCACCGAGCTTTCGGTCGCTGTCCGTACCGATACGTGGCATGGCTTTCGAATCATCGACCCGGTGAAGATCCTCGCCGGAACCTGCCTGGAACATGCCGGGATTCGCCTGGCACAGCAACCGGCGTCCCACACGCTCGTGTAGCGCGCCGATCCTCAATTTGCCCATGACCTCAACCACTCTTCCCTACCTGTGGCTTGCCGATGCGTGCGCGCAAGCGGTCGATCTTGTCGACGTGATGACCAAGGACGCGCAGCGCCTCGACGAGCTGCTTCACCGCCATGGCGCGATCCTCTTCCGAGGTTTCGGGGTGAACGATGTGGAGGTGTTCCAGCGCGTGATGAATGGGCTCCCAGGCGATCGGCCGCGTTACATCGACGGCAACTCGCCCCGCACGAAGCTGTCGCAGTCGGTCTATACCTCCACCGAGTACCCGCCCGAACTCCCGATCTCGCTACACAACGAACTCTCCTATAGCCATACCTGGCCGGCGCGGTTGTATTTCTGCTGCGTGCTGCCGGCGCAATCGGGCGGCAGCACCCTGATCGGCGACAGTCGGTCCATCCTGCGCCGGATCTCGCCCGTCACGATTCGACTGTTCGAAGAGAAGGGGGTGACCTACGTCAGAAACCTCCACGGCGGCAAGGGCACCACCATTGGCAAGTCCTGGCAGCAGACCTTCGAAACGGAGTCAAGAGCCGACGTCGAGGCCTATTGCAGCGCCGGGCGCATCAAGTACGAGTGGAAGCCCGATGGCGGGCTGCGCCTGGTGCAGTTGGGGCCAGCGACGGCGAGGCATCCCAAGACGGGCGAAAGCGTCTGGTTCAACCAGCTGGAACAATTCCATCCGTCGTCCAATCCTCCTGAGGTGTACGAAGCGCTGTCGGAGATCTATGGCGACTCGCCCTTCGACATGCCGCAATACGCCTGCTTCGGCGACGGTCAACCGGCCACCGAGGACATCCTCGCGGAGGTTCGCTCCGCGATGGAGGCGGAGTCCGTCGCCTTCCCCTGGGAACGTGGTGATGTGATGGTCGTCGACAACATGCTCACGGCACACGGTCGCGCCCCGTTCAGCGGGCCGCGCAAGGTCTTGTTGTCCATGACCTGCTGAGTGTGCAGGCTCGAGCGCTGCGCCGGGCGCCGCCGGGCGCAGCCCACCGCGTCGCGGTGTCGGGTGCTCATGAATCTCCAGGCACGCGGAAAGAAGCGCCGAGCGTTTGCGACACTTTGGTGGCAAGTGCGGCGACGAACGGCATCGACATCATTTGATAGTGTTGCCCGGCGACGGGAATGCTTGTGATGAGGTCGGCCGGTACCACCGCATCCCAGCCCAAGTAGGGCAAGCCGGCTCGACTGCCATTGCCCTGCGCAGTGAACAGGCAAAGCCGTACAGCAAGCGGCTGTGGCTCGTAGTCCATCAAGGCTGCTTCGGCGGCCTCGATGTGGGTGAGCCATTGCAGCGCGGTCTCCTCGTCCAGTTCGGCTGGCAGACGGCCTTGAGCCTGCAGCTTCCTGAGCTGCCCGGACACAGGTTCGTCGGGCTGCGGTTCAGGCATGCCCATGCCGCCCGCTTCGATGCCGTGTGCCGCGGCCAACCCCATGTTCTGGAATGCATCGAACAATGCGAGGTACTCGACCTCTTCGCCGTCGCCCACAAGCTGCCTGGCCACCTCATAAGCCAGCGATCCGCCAAGCGACCAGCCGGCGAGCCGATAGGGGCCGTTGGGCTGCACGCTGCGGATCTGTTGCACCAGCGCCGCGGCTGCCTCTCGGAAGGTGCGCCAGGGCGCGCTCGACTTCGGAGGACCGACCAAGCCATAGACCGGTATCGCCGCGTCGAGGCGGGCGGCAAACGCTGCATAAGTGGAGGCAACGCCTGACGCGTGTGGCACAAGGAAAAGCGGCAGCTGTCCTTCGTGGCCCTCACGCAGGACGACGGCTTGCGACGCGCCACCCCGATGGTCTTGGCCCGGCTGGTCCACGGACCGGGCCAGGGAACGCAGATCGGGCTGCCCGAACATCGCCAGGATCGGCACGTCCAGGCCGAACTTCTTGCTTGCCGCTGCCGCCCTGACCGCGGTCAACGAATGCCCGCCCAGCGCAAAGAAGTTGTCGTTGCGCCCGATCTTGTCGACGGGCAGCCCGAGCAGTTCGCTCCACACGGTTGCGAGAGCGCGCTCGGTGTCGGTCGAAGGAGCCACGAAGGGTCGCTGCGCCAGCGACTCCACGCCCGGTGCCGGCAGCGCGTCGCGGTCGAGCTTGCCGTTCGGTGTGAGCGGCAGGGCGGCCAACTGCACGAATGCCGCCGGCACCATGTATTCGGGCAGCACGTCGCCCAGATGCCGGCGAAGTGCCCCGACGGAAACCTCCCGCAGAGCCACGAGGTAGGCGACCAGCTGAGTGTCTCCTGCCCGGTCTTCGCGCGCCACCACCACCGCTTCTTGCACATCGGTGAACTCATGCAGCCGCGCCGCGATCTCGCCCAACTCGATGCGGAAGCCTCGGATCTTCACCTGTGAGTCGTTGCGCCCGAGATATTCGATGTCGCCATTGGCGGTGCGGCGCGCCAGGTCGCCGCTGCGGTACAGGCGCTGCCCGGCCACGAACGGGTCCTGCACGAAGCGCTGCTCATTGAGTTCGGGTCGATGGAGGTAGCCTCGTGCTAACCCCGCTCCGCCCACGTAAAGCTCCCCGGCTACGCCAAGCGGCACCGGTTGCATCCACTCATCCAGGATGTACAGCCTCAGATCCGGGATCGGGCTGCCGATCACGCTGCGTGCGCCCTGCTCGATGTCGTGCCGGCTCAGTGGGCGGTAGGTCACGTGCACCGTGGTTTCGGTGATGCCGTACATGTTGACCAGGCGTGTGCGCTCGAGGTCGTTGCGCTGCACCCAGGGCTTCAGGGAGTGCAGTTCCAACGCCTCGCCGCCGAAGATCACATAGCGCAGCGCATGCGCCTGCTCGCTGTCCGCCTGTGCCGAGATGAGCTGGCCAAACGCGCTGGGCGTCTGGTTCAGCACGGTCACGCCTTCGCGGCACAGCAAGTGGTAGAAGTCCTTCGGTGACCGGGTGCATGCGCCGGGCACGACCACCAACCGGCCGCCGTACGCGAGGGCACCCCACAACTCCCACACCGAGAAGTCGAACGCGCACGAGTGGAACAAGGTCCATACGTCGTGCTCATTGAACTGGAACCATGCCTCGGTGGCCGAGAGCAGCCGTGCGACTTGGCGATGCTCCACCATCACGCCCTTGGGTATGCCGGTGGAGCCGGAGGTGTAGATGATGTAGGCCAGGTGCCGGCTTTGCGCGGCGCGTGGCGGATTGGTGGCAGGAAGTCCGTTCCATTGCGCCGCGTCGGCCTGGAGGTCCAGCATCGGCGCGCTCACCCGAGGAAGCAGGGCTCGCATCGACGCATGCGTGAGCAGCGTCACCGGGGCGCTGTCGGCCAGCATGTGGGCCAGCCGCTCCTGCGGGTAGGCAGGGTCGAGCGGCACGTAGCCCGCGCCGGCTTTCAGGATGGCAAGCAAGCCCACCACCATCTCGATGCTGCGTTCGACGCAAATGGCCACCCGGTCGTCTGGCTTCACGCCCAGCGCGATCAGGTGATGCGCCAGCCGGTTGGCGCGCTCGTTGAGTTCCTTGTATGAAAGACGGTGGCCTTCAAAGGCCAGGGCCGTCGACTCGGGCCTCGCAAGCACCTGAGCCTCGAACAGCTCGTGGATGCACAGGTCTTGCGGGTCACCGACCGCTGCGCCGCCGATGCCAAGCAGCAGCTGGCGCTCGTGCTCGTCAAGCAGACTCTGCTCTTTGAGCTTGAGCGTCGGGGCAGCGATGGTTTGCCGCAAGAGGCGCTCGAAGTGCAGCACCATGCGCTCGATGGTGGCGGTATCGAACAGGTCCGTGTTGTATTCCCAGTTCGCGCACAGGGAAGAGCGGGACTCACTCCAATCCACGCGAAGATCGAACTCGGCCGTTTCGGCAGCAGTCTCGAAAGAGCTCATGACAAGGCTGCTGGCCCGAGTTTCTGCGTCCGGCAGATTGCGAAGCGAGAACATCACCTGATAGAGAGCCGAGTGGCTCATGCTGCGCGGCAGCTTCAGGGCCTGGACCACTTGCTCGAAGGGCAGGTCCTGGTGCGCGTAGGCGTCCAGCAAGGTGCTGCGCACGCCCACCAGAAGATCGCCGAAGGAGAGGTCCGGATCAATGCGTGAGCGAAGTGCCAACGTGTTGGCAAACATGCCGATCAGTGGTTCCAGACTGGGGTGAGGGCGATTCGCCACCGGCGTGCCCACCACGATGTCGCACTGCCCGCTGTAGCGCCACAGGAGTACCTTGAAGGCTGCCAGCATGACCATGAAGGGTGTCACGTCATGCGCTTGGGCAAAGGCCTGCAACTGCTCGACCAGTTCCGCATCGAGCTTCATGGTGAGCGTGCGTCCACGATGCGTCTGCACCGGTGGACGGGGCCGATCGGTGGGCAGCGCAAGCAAGGTCGGCGCGCCGGCCAGTTGGCGGCTCCAGTAAGCCAGTTGCCTGTCGAACACCTCGCCTTGCCGGGCGTCGCGCTGCCAGGCGGCGTAGTCGGCGTACTGGAGGATCAACGGCGGCAACGGATCGGGCCGTCCTTCGGAGAAGGCGGCATACACCTGCGAGAACTCGCCCATGAGCAGGTTCATCGACCAGCCGTCGGCCACGATGTGGTGCAGCACCAAGGCAGCGACGTGGTCCTGCGTCGCCATTCGGAGCAGCCGCACGCGCAGCAGCGGACCTCGTGTCAGGTCGAAGGACGTCGCCTTCAGTTCCTGGCACAACGCGAGCGCCTTCGCTTCGCGATCGGCGTGCGCCAGCGACGACAAGTCCAAGCGTTCGATGGGTACGGGCCCCGGATCGGCGATCCGCTGCACGGCGTGGCCCTGGCGAGCGGGGAAGGTGGTGCGCAAGGCTTGGTGCCGGGCCACCAGGGTATCCAAGGCCTGCTGGAACGCAGCGAGGTCGAGTTCGCCATTCAGGCGCAAGGAGAGCCCGATGTTGTAGGCCGGATTGCCCGGCTGCAACTGGTCGAGGAACCACAGGTTCTGCTGCGGGAAGGACAGTTCGGCGTCACCCGTGTCGCGGCGCGGGACGATGGCGGTGTGGGCCATCGGCGCCAGCGCATCGACGTGCGCGGCCAGCGCCTGCAGGACCGGATGCGTGAACATGTCGCGCACTTCCAGCGGCCGCCGCAGCGCGTCGCGCACTCGCGAAGCCACACGCGTGGCCAGCAGCGAATGTCCGCCCAACGCAAAGAAGTTGTCGTGCAGCCCGATCTTGTTGACCGGCAGCCCCAGCAGCTCGCTCCACACCGCGGCCAGAGCGCGCTCGGTGTGGCTTGCCGGTGCCGCATAAGGCTGCTGCGTCAGCGCGTGGGCGTCCGGCGCCGGCAGTGCACGGCGGTTGAGCTTGCCGTTGGGCGTGAGCGGAAGGGACGCCAGGTTGACGTACAGGCTGGGCACCATGTAGCTGGGAAGCCGCTGCAGCAGCATTGGCTGCAGTTGGCTGCCCGCGAGTGCGGCATTCGGGTCGTCGGGCACCAGGTAGGCGACCAGCTGGTTCAGCCCGTGTTGATCTGGCCAGGCGCCCACGACGCCGTGGCGCACGCCGGGGCAGTGGGCCAGCGCGGCCTCCACCTGCCGCACGTCGATGCGGTGGCCCCGCACCTTGATCTCGAAGTCCTCGCGGCCCAGGTATTCCAGCGACCCGTCGGGCAACCGGCGCACCCGGTCGCCCGTGCGATACAGCCGCTGTCCTGGCTTCTCGCTGAAAGGATTGGGCACGAAGCGCTCGGCCGTGAGCCCCGGCTGGCGCCAGTAGCCCCGCGCCATCCAGACGTTGTCCACGCACAGTTCTCCCACCACGCCCAGCGGCACCTGCCTGAGCCGCTCGTCGAGCACATGCAGTCCCACATTCGCGATCGGTTGGCCGATGGGCACGAACATGCCGCTGCTGATCAGCTTCTGCGGCGCGCAATAGCTCGTGTCGTGCAGCTCGGTGCAGCCGAAGTTGTTCCACAGTTGAACGTGCGGCAGACGTTCGCCCACGCGTGCCCGCAAGGCCTGGCTCAATGCTTCGCCGGCGGTGATGCAGCAGCGCAGCGAGGCGAGCGCCCCGGGCTGCTCGTCCAGATGGTCCAGCAGCGATTGCAGATGCGAGGGCACGATGTTCAGCCGGGTGGCCTGTGCCTCCTGCAGTGCAGCGAGGAAGGCGCGGGCGTCCTTGACCACTGCGTCGGCCACGATGACCTGCGGCACGCCCGCGAGGACGCTCGACAGCATCTCCTTGGTGGCCACGACGAACGCCTGCGACGTCTTCTGCACCACCACTTCGTCCTCGCCGAAAGGTAGCGTGGCCCAAAGGGAATGCAGCCAGTTGAGAATCTGGCCGTGGGGCACCATGACGCCCTTCGGGCGCCCCGTCGAGCCGGACGTGTAGCTGATGTAGGCGAGGCTTTCCGGACGCGAAGGCACGGGGACGCCGACTCCGGGCTGGCGTCGGATCTCTTCTCCGTCCACATGCAGCACCGCCACCCCTGACGAATCGCAAAGAGGATGCAGGCGATCGGCCAGCGAGGAACTGCTCACGATGCAGTGCAGCTGCGCATCCTCGAGCACGCCGTCGATGAATTCCTGTGGATAGCTCGGATCCAGCGGTACGTACACACCGCCGGCTTTGAAGATGGCCAGCAACGCCGCGAGGAAGTGGCACGAGCGCGCCATGTAGACACCCACGCGCACCTCGGGCTTGACTCCTCGTTCGCGCAGAGCTTGCGCGATGCGGTTGGCGCGGGCATTCAACTGGGCATAGCTGAGCGATTCCTGCTCGTCGCTGCACGCGATGCGCTCGGGCGTGGTCGCGGCCTGCCGCTCGAACAAGGCGGCCACCCCTTCGCTCATGTCGAAGGGGCGCGTGGTCTGGTTCCATTGCGCGATCTGCCGCTGCTCCTCGCGCGAGAGCAGCGTGCATGAAGACAGTGTCCGCTCGGGAGCGTCGACCATCCGCAGCAGCACCTGCTGGTGATGCTGCAGCAGGCGGCGCACGGTGGCCTCGTCGAACAGGTCGGCGGCGTATTCCACGGTGGCGCTCAGGCCTTGCGCGTCGCCGAAGAACTGCAGGTCCAGCGGGCACTTGGCCGCCTGCTCGAACCCGGGCAGCAGGTCGACGCCGAGATCTTCACTCCACTGCCCGCTGGCGGTGTCGGGCATGTTCTGGTGCCGCACCATCACCGGCAGCAGCTCCTGCGCACCCTCGCCCGAGAGCTTCAGCCGTTGCAGCACCTGCTCGAACGGCAGCGCCTGGTGCTCGAAGGCCTGCAGCGCCGTGCCCTTCACGCGCTGCAGCAGCTCGCTGCCCGTGGGCTCGCCCGCCAGATCCAGGCGCAGCGCCACCACGTTGATGAAGAAGCCGATCAGCGGCTCCAGCTCCGCGCGCTCACGCCCGGCCACCGTGGTGCCCAGGCACAGCTCGCGCCGCCCGGTGTAGCGCTGCAGCACGACGCCCAGGGCGGCGGTCAATGCCATGAACAGCGTCGCGCCGTGCTGCGTGCACAGGCGGCCCAGCGCGGTAGATAGCTCGGCCGGGTACTGCAGCGTCAGCGTGCGCGCCGGCGACGGCCTGGGCTGCGCCGGGCGGTCCAGCGGCAGCGTCAGCCCCGGCTCGTAGCCGTGCAGGGCCTGCGCCCAGTACGCTTCGTGCACCGCCATGTCCTGCTGGCGCAGCCAGTGCGCGTAGTCGGCGTACTGCATTTGCAGCGCCGGCAGTGGCGCGGGCCGGCCCTGCAGTTGCGCGGCATACAGCTGCTGCATGTCGTTGGCCAGCACGTTCATCGACCAGCCGTCGCTGACGATGTGGTGCATGTTCAGCAGCAGC
>CAMLIZ010000140.1 GCA_946480245.1 uncultured Pseudomonadota bacterium | reverse complement strand
AGCGCCTTCGACATCGCGCGCATGATGGCGCTGGGCGCCGACTGGTGCAACGCGGCGCGCGGCTTCATGTTCGCGCTCGGCTGCATCCAGAGCCAGCACTGCCACACCGACCATTGCCCCACCGGCGTGGCCACGCAGGACCCGCTGCGCCAGCAGGCACTGGTGGTGCCGAGCAAGGCCGAGCGGGTGTACCACTTCCACCAGAACACGCTGATCGCGCTGAAGGAGCTGGTGCAGGCGGCCGGCCTGGCGCACCCGGGGGAGCTGAGCGCGGCACACATCGTGCGGCGCACCGCTGGCCATGAGGTGAAGCTGCTGGCCAACGAGCTCAACCTCGTTCAGCCCGGGGCGCTGCTGGCCGCGGCGCGCGGCGAGGCCGACTGGCCGCACAAGGTGTACCAGGTGTACTGGGCCCTGGCGCGCAGCGACAGCTTTGCTGCCGCGAGCGCCGCCGGGGCGAAAACGGCCGCCGGCGCCTCGGCCGTGGACGTCACGGTGACCTAGCGTTCCGTCCCGCTGCTACACGAAGAATTGCGGCACCGCGATCCGGCTCGGCGCGGCTTGGGGGGCAAACCGAAGCTTCGCCAGGTTGCTGCACAGATCCGACAGGTGCGAAACCTCTGCTTCCGGCCCCGCGCGGCCGAGCACGCGCTGAACCAAGGGCCTCACGCTTGTCACGGTACCTTCAGCAGCGACATCGAGCGCGATCGTTGCAAACCCGTGGTAGCGCCCTTGCTCGGCATCGACCGCGTTCTGGGTGCTCGCCAGAACCTCGCCGAGTGCTCCGAGCTCGCCCTGCCCGAGCGATTGTTCCAGCGGGCCGTCGACGCTGACGCCATCGCATTGAATGTGCCCGTGGAGCACCAGCCGGCCTTCGCGCGGGTCACAGGTACCCCGCACCTCCGGCACGCCGTGAATCAAGCGATCGTCGAAGACGAGAAGTTGGTTGAACCGGGCGGGAACCTTGTCGTAGAAGGCCACGCCGGCGGCGGCTTGCCGAAAGCGTCCGCTCGCCCAGTAGTCGCTTTCGCGAAAGATCAGCGTCTCGCCGCCTTCGAACCTGCGCTCGTCCCAGCGCGTCAGCGAGTACACATAGCCAAAGGCGCCGTTGCTCGAATCGTTGTGCAGCGTTTGCTTGCACCCCTCGAGGTACAGGCTGAGGAAGGGCCGCGTGACCGACTCCATCCCCAGCCACCGCTTCGTGAAGCGGCTCAAGCGCGCGACGAACCGGTCGACCATCTGCGGCGCAATGACCTTGTCCGGCGTCGTGCGCAGGTAGGCGTACGAATCCGGCACATACCAGTAGTTCCACACCTCGTGGTCGGGGCCCTGTTTCTCGGGCTTGTCGAAGTGACGATCGAAGCCGCCTCGCAAACCCGGCGCATCGACACAGAAGTCGGGAACTACGTGGTATGGCGCCAGCGGGTCGAGGGTGATGGAGAGGAGTTCCGATGTCATGCCCGTGCCGCGCGACGTGATCGTCCTGGCGCACCGTGCGCAGAACGCTTGTCGTGTTTGGCAGGGTCAGCTTCCCGCGTTGCGATCGCTGGTCCACATCGGCACAAACCCGAGCTGGCTCAGGCAGCCGGCGGCAGGGTGTCGATGAAGCTCTGGCGCGCAAACAGCTTGTCGGCCAGGCGCGCCAGGTTGGGCTGGTCGGTGCGCCAGTCGATCTGCGGGAATCGGAAGTCCAGGTAGCCGAGCGCGCAGCCCACCGCGATGTCGGCCAGCGAGAAGTGCGTGCCCGAGCACCAGTTGCGCTCGCCAAGGCCCTGGCTCATGGCCTTGACCGCGGCGTGCACCTTGCCCATCTGGCGCTGCACCCAGGCCTCGCTGCGCTGGCTCTGGCTGCGCCCGGCGAAGGTGTGCTCCAGGCGCGCCAGGATCGACGCGTCGAGCACGCCGTCGGCCAGTGCCTCCCAGGTGCGCACCTCCACCCGCTCGCGGCCGCTGGCCGGGATCAGCCGGCCCACCGGCGACAGGGTGTCCAGGTATTCGACGATCGTGCGCGAGTCGAAGATCGCGCCGCTGATGGCGTCCTGCCCTTCCATCACCAGGCACGGCACCTTGCCCAGCGGGTTGATGCGCTGGATCGCATCGCTGGCCCACACGTCTTCCAGCAGCAGCTGGAAGTCGAGCTTCTTCTCGGCCATCACGATGCGCACTTTGCGCACGTAAGGGCTGGTCAGCGATCCGATGAGTTTCATGGTGTTGTAGTGGTGAGAAAGCGTTCCCTGCTGCGGCTGATTCTAGCGAAGCGCCTCTGTCAAACCTGTGTGTGGGCGGCTGCGTTCGCGGGGGTCAGCGAGACAGCGTCCAGTCCACCGTGACCGGCCGGCCGGGCAGGCGCAGCTCGGCCGCGGCCGCCGGCGTGCGGGCGATCACGGCGCCGCCGCGCACCACCAGGAGGCGCGGCGCGCGCAGCCGGATCGCTTCCACCGGCGATCGGGCTTGCAGCAGCAAGAAATCGGCCCGGCAGCCGGGCGCCAGGCCGTAGCCCGCCAGACCGAGGATGCGGGCGCTGTTGGCCGTGACCGCGTCGAAGCAGGCGCGCATGCCGGTCTGCGAGGTCATCTGCGCCACGTGCAGGCCCATCGACGCCACCTCCAGCATGTCGCCCGAGCCGAGCGCGTACCACGGGTCCATCACGCAGTCGTGGCCGAACCCCACGTTGACACCGGCGGCCAGCAGCTCGGGCACCCGGGTCATGCCGCGGCGCCGCGGGTAGCTGTCGTGCCGGCCCTGCAAGGTGATGTTGATCAGCGGGTTGGCCACCGCGTGCACCTGCGCCTCGGCCATCAGCGGGATCAGCTTGGAGACGTAGTAGTTGTCCATCGAATGCATGGACGTGAGGTGCGAGCCGGTCACGCGGCCCTGCAGGCCCAGGCGCTGCGTGTGGAAGGCCAGCGTCTCGATGTGGCGCGACAGCGGATCGTCCGTCTCGTCGCAGTGCATGTCCACCGGCAGGCCGCGCTCGGCGGCCAGCTCGCACAGCAGCCGCATGCTCTCGGCGCCCTGCTCCATCGTGCGCTCGAAGTGCGGGATGCCGCCCACCACGTCCACGCCCATCTGCAGCGCGCGCTGCAGGTTCTGCAAGGCGCCGGGTGAGCGCAGCACGCCGTCCTGCGGAAAGGCGACCAGTTGCAGGTCGAGGTAGGGCTTGACCTGCTGCTTCACGTGCAACAGCGCCTCCACCGCGAGCAGGCGCGGATCGCACACGTCCACGTGCGAGCGGATCGCCAGCAGGCCCTTGGCCACCGCCCAGTCGCAGTACTGCAGCGCGCGCTCGACCAGCGCCTGCTGCACCAGAGTGGGCTTCAGTTCGCCCCACAGCGCGATGCCTTCGAGCAAGGTGCCGCTGGCGTTGACGCGCGGCAGCCCGTAGCTGAGCGTGGAATCGAGGTGGAAGTGGGCGTCGACGAACGGCGGCGACAGCAGCCAGCCCTGCGCGTCGATCACCTCGGCGCCGGGCGGCTCGGGCAGTTGCGGCCCCAGTGCCGCGATGCGGCCGGTTTCGCACAGCAGGTCGATGCCGCCGCGGCCGTCGGGCAGCGTGGCGTTGCGCAGCAGAAGCGGGGCCATCGTGGGGCAAGTTAACACAGCGGCGCCATGACCTCCCGGGTCATCGACACGCTGCGGCGGCCGCGCAACGATGGCGCCAAGCGCAACGCATCCACCCCTCGAAAGGAGCTTCAGATGAGCAGCGACCTCCTCCCCCTGGCCGTGGGCCACATGATCGGCCTGGGCGCCATCGGCTCGTGCGTCGGCATCGGCGTGATGGCCAGCAAGTACCTGGAAGCCTCGGCGCGCCAGCCCGAGCTGATGGACCGCCTGCAGGCCAAGGCCTTCCTGATGGTGGGCGTGCTCGACGGCGCCTTCCTGATCGCCACCGGCATCGGGCTGTGGTTCGCGACGGCAAGCCCGTTCAAGGGCTAGAGGCGAGCGGCCGCGCGCTGCACCGCTGCATGCCGGTCCGGCCGGAAGCGCTGCAGCCGCGCGGTCACCGACTCGCGCACGGCGGTGGGCGCCGTGTCCGGCCGGCCGCAGTCGAACGGCGGCGCGGGCGCGTACTCGATGCCCAGCGGCAGTTCGATGTCACGGCATTCGCAGTTGGGTCGCAGTTCCAGCATCACGGGCCTTTCGGGTTTGACGGTGCCCAGCATCGCGCCGTATCGTGTTGGCCGCAATGTCGAGCTTCCCACCTTTTCTGCCATGCACCGGATCTGCCTGCTCGTGTTCCCCGGCTTTCAGCTGCTGGATGCCGCCGGCCCGATTGCAGCGTTCGAGGTGGCGCAACGCTTCGTGCCGGGCGCATACCGGCAGCAGGTGGTGGCGGCCCTGCCGGGCACGGTGGCCAGTTCCTCCGGCGTGGGCCTCGCGGCAGCCGCGCTGCCGCGCACCGACCAGGTGGACACGCTGATGGTGGCCGGAGGCGACGGTGTGGATGAGGCGATGACCGACGCCCGCACCTTGCGCTTCGTGCAGCGCTGTGCCGCACGCGGCGTGCGCGTGGCCAGCGTGTGCTCCGGCAGCCTGCTGATCGCGCAGGCGGGCCTGCTGAACGGCCGGCGCGCCACCACGCACTGGAGCCGCAGCGCGCAGTTCGAGCGCCAGTTTCCGCAGGTGCGTCTCGAGCCCGACCGCATCTACGTGCGCGACGGCAACGTGTGGAGCAGCGCCGGCATCACCGCGGGCATCGACCTCGCGCTGGCGCTGGTGGCCGCCGACCTGGGCGACGCGGTGGCGCGCAAGGTGGCGCGGCAGCTGGTGGTGTACTACCGCCGGCCCGGTGGCCAGTCGCAGTTCTCCACACTGATGGAGCTGGACCGCGCACAGGGCCGCTTCACGCCGCTGCTCGAACAGGTGCGGCAACGGCTGCACGAACGCCACAGCGTGGAGGACCTGGCAGCGCGGGCCTGCATGAGCCCGCGCCATTTCGCTCGCGCCTTCCGCTCGGAAATCGGCGTCACGCCGGCCAAGGCAGTGGAGCGCCTGCGCGTGGAAGCGGCGCGTGCCGCGTTGGAGGGCAACGCCAGCGTGCAGCACGTGGCACGGCAGTGCGGCTTCGGCGACACCGAGCGCATGCGGCGCAGCTTCATGCGACTGCTCGGCGTGGCACCGTCGACGTTGCGAGCGCGCGGCGATGTCAGGCCAGCGCGCCGCCGAGCCAGTGATTGATGGCCGCGCCGCCGGTCATCAACCACACGGCCAGCAGGGCACCGAGCAACAGCGGCCGCGCACCGGCGCGACGCAGCGCGGCCCAGCGCGTGGCCACGCCCAGCGCGCCCATCGCCATCGCGAGCAGCAAGGTGGTGACGCTGTCGGCTGCGGCACGCCAGGCCGGCGGCACGGCCAGCGCGGAGTTGAGCACCACCACAGCCACGAACGCCAGCACGAAGCCCGGCACGGTGGGCCGCGGGCGCGCGCCGGGTTGCCCGGGCAAGCGGCGCGCGACCCAGGCCGACAGCGCGAGCAGGAACGGCGCCAGCATCATCACGCGCACCATCTTCGTGATCACGGCGGCGTCCGCCGCCTCGGCGCCGGCCGCGCGCGCCGCCGCCACCACCTGGGCCAGTTCGTGGATCGTCGAGCCGCTGTACACGCCGAGGGCGCGCGCGCTGCCGGCCAGCAAATGCCAGCGTGCGTCGAGCCGGAACAGCAGCGGATAGGCCAGCGTGGCCAGGGTGCCGAACAGCACCACGCAGGCCACCGCCACGCTCACTTGCTCGCTGCGCGCGCGCACCACCGGCTCGGTGGCCATCACGGCCGCCGCACCGCAGATGGAGGAGCCGGCACCGATCAGCACCGCGCTCTGCCACGGCAGGCCGAACCAGCGCACGCCGGCGACGCAGGCGAGCGCGAAGGTGCTGCCCAGCACCGCTGCGTCGATCGCCACGCCGGCCAGGCCGATGTGGCCCACGTCGGCGAGCGTGAGGCGCAGCCCGTAGAGCACCACGCCCAGGCGCAGCAGCGTCTGCTTCGACAGGCCCACACCCGGCTCGCATGCGGCGGATGCCGCGCCCGGCAGCAGGTGGCCCACCACCAGGCCCAGGCCGATGGCCAGCGTGAGCGGCCCCAGCCCCAATGACTGCAGCCAGGGAACATGCCCCAGCGCGATGCCCGCCACGGCCAGCAGCGCACACAGCGCAAGGCCCGGCCCCAGCGCCCAGGGCGGGGTGGGCAGGCGAGCGACAGCGGGAGAGACGGGGGGCATGGCGGCAACCGGGGTGGGAATGGAGCGCAATGTAGGGATCCGCAATCGACCCGTCCAACGCGTAATATGCGTAAGATGAACCGATTCAGTCGATAGATCGCACGCATGCCTTCTCCGCACCTCACGCTGCGCCAGCTGCAGATCTTTGCTGCCGTGGCGCGGCGTGGCAGCACCACCGCGGCTGCCGACGAGATCGCACTGTCGCAGTCGGCCACCAGCGCCGCGCTGAACGAGCTGGAACGCCTGCTGGGGCTGCGGCTGTTCGAGCGCTCGGGCAAGCGGCTGCTCCTCAACGACAACGGGCGGGCACTGCTGCCGCCGGCGCTGGCGCTGCTCGACGGCGCCGCCGGCATCGAACAGATGCCGCGCAGCCACGCGCTGCAGGCACAGGCACTGCGCATCGGCGCCAGCACCACCATCGGCAACTACGTGCTGCCGCGCCTGCTGCACAGCTACTTGCACGCCCACGACCCGGCCGCCCATCCCGCGTGGCATTCGAAGGCGACGATCGGCAACACGGGCGCGATCTGCGCGGCCGTGGCCGCCTTCGAGCTCGACGTGGGCCTGGTCGAGGGGCCCGCGCATGGCGCCGCACTGGCGGTGACCCGCTGGCTGCACGACGAGATGGTGGTGGTTGCCGCGCCGCACAGCCCGTTCGCGCGGGCACGCGGCCGTGTGCCGGTGCAGCGCCTGCGCGACGCCGTGTGGCTGCTGCGCGAAAGCGGGTCCGGCACGCGCGAGAGCACCGACCAGTTGCTGCTGCCGCATCTGACCGCTTATGCGCGCAGCATCGAGCTGGGCAGCTCGGAGGCGATCAAGCACGCGGCCGCGGAGGGCATGGGCGTGGCGTGCCTGTCGCACTGGGTGGTGCGCGACCTGCTGGAGGCGGGCCGGTTGCGGCGCGTGCGCGCCGAACTGCCGGCGCTGGCACGCGATTGCCACATCGTGGTCCATCGCGACAAGCAGCCCACGCCCGCGCTGCAGGCGTTCCTGCAGCACGCGCTGGCGCGCGGCAGCAGCTACTTGGTGCCGAAGATGCGGTCGCCCGCGTCGCCCAGGCCGGGCACGATGTAGCCGTGCTCGTCGAGCTGGCGGTCGATGGCCGCCACGTACACCGGCACATCCGGATGCGCCTGCTGGAAGTGCGCCAGCCCCTCGGGCGCGGCCAGCAGGCACACGAAACGGATCGACTTCGGGTTGGTCTCCTTCAGCCGGTCCACCGCGGCCACCGCGGAATTGCCGGTGGCCAGCATCGGGTCGAGCACGATGGCGTCGCGCTCGTGCATGTCGGCCGGCATCTTGAAGTAGTACTCCACCGCCACCAGCGTCTTCGGGTCGCGGTACAGCCCGATGTGGCCGATGCGCGCGCCGGGCACCACGTTGAGCATGCCGTCGAGAAAGCCGGCGCCCGCGCGCATGATGCTCACGAACACGGTCTTCTTGCCGTCGATCACCGGGCTCATCATCTTCTCGAGCGGCGTCTCGATCTCGATCATCGAGGTGGGCATGTCGCGCGTCACCTCGTAGGCCATCAGCATGCTGATCTCGCCCAGCAGGCGCCGGAAGCTGTTGGTGCTGCGGCTCTTCTCGCGCATCAACGTGAGCTTGTGCTGGATCAGCGGATGGGTGATGTGGTGCACGACGGGCGGGGCGCTCATGGGCGCAAAGCATAGCGACGCATCGGGTCGGCCGGCCCGCGACAAACCCGCAGCGCCTACCATCGGCGCTCGCTCAGCCGCACACCCATGCACCCCGTGGCCCCCCTTCACCGCCGCCGCCTGCTGGCTGCCTTGCCGGCCCTGGCGCTCGCACCCTCGCTCGCACCCTCGCTCGCACCCGCGCTCGCATCGGCGGCCGACGACGACGCCAATGACCTGATGCCCGCGTTCTGGCACGCCTACGACGCCGGCCGCCACCTCGACAGCGCGCAGCGCGTGCCGCAACTGCTCGAGCGCTTCTTCGCGCCGCACGCCGGGGTGTACGAGCGCGCCGGCTTCCGGCCGCTCTCGGCCGACGGCGTGCAGCGCTGGCTGCCGGCCTTCGACGCCATTGCGCTGGCGGTGCGCACGCTGCACCGGCGCTTTGCGCGCGACTACGCGCGCCACCTGCAACGCTTCCAGCACGCCTTTTCCGACTTCGATGCCGGCGCGTCGCCGGTGCTGCTGATGCCGTCGCTGTTTCACTTCGACGCGCACCTGGAGCCCGTCGGCCGCACGCTGCCGCTGTATTTCGGCGCCGACGGCATCGTGCATTTCCATGGCGCCGACGCCGACCTGGGCGTGCTGATGGCACACGAGATCTTCCACTGCTACCAGGCGCAGAAGAACGCGGCGCTCAGCCTCGATGCCAAGCCCCCCGTGTACGCCGCGCTGTGGATCGAAGGCACCGCCACCTACGTGAGCGAGCGCCTGAACACGCAGGCCGCCTTGCGCCATGTGCTGCTGGACGACGACGCGCTGCTGCGCGGCGGGCCGGCCGCGATGCCGCGCGTGGTGGCGGCGCTGATCGCGCGCCTCGACTCCACCGAGGAGGCCGACCTGAACGCGTTCTTCTCGGCCGGGTGGAAGGGCGAGTGGCCCGCACGTGCCGGCTACTACGTCGGCCTGCTGGCCGCGCGCCGAATCGGCGAAGCGCTCTCGCCCGCCGAGATGGCGGCGCTGCCGGCCGACGAAGTGCGGCGCCGGCTGGCCGCCGTGCTGCCCACGCTGCAGCGCCCCACCGCCTTCGCCGGGGCCCGCGCTTAAGCGTCGCGAAAACCTTCCAGCACGTTGACCACGTTCACGCCGACCTCGGCGACCGCATAGCCGCCTTCCAGCGTGAACACCGTCGGCAGCCCGGCCTCGGCGATGCGCTGGCCGATGCGCACGTAGTCGGCGCTGCGCAGCGCGAAGCGCGAGATCGGGTCGCCCTCGAAGGTGTCCACGCCGAGCGCCACCACCAGCGCGTCGGCGCGCACGCGCTGCACCTCGGCCAGCGCATGCCGCAGCGCGTCGAACCACGGTTCGGCTGCGCTGCCCGCGGGCAGCGGCAGGTTCAGGTTGAAGCCGGCGCCGGGGCCTTGCCCGCGCTCGTCCGCATGGCCGAGGAAGAACGGGTATTCGGTGCGCGGGTCGCCATGGATCGACACGGTGAGCACGTCGTCGCGCTCGTAGAAGATGCTTTGCGTGCCATTGCCGTGGTGGTAGTCCACGTCGAGCACCGCCACGCGCCCGGCGCCGTGCTCGCGCAGGCATTGCGCCGCCAGCGCCGCGTTGTTGAGGAAGCAGTAGCCGCCGAAGAAATCCGCCCCGGCGTGATGGCCCGGCGGCCGCGTGAGCGCCATCGCCACCCGTGTGCGGCCCGCGCCCACCACGCGTGCCGCATCGATCGCGCAGGCCGCGCCGGCACAGGCGGCGCGCCAGGTGCCAGCGGTCAACGGCGTGCCGGCGTCGAACGAGAACAGCCCCACGCGGGCGGCAAAGCTGTCGGGCAGCACGTCGGCGCGAAAGCCGCGCACCGGCCACACCGATGGCAGCACGTCCAGCGCGGCATTGGCCGGGTCGAGCGCCACCCATTCGTGCCACGCACCGGCCAGGAACTCGAGGTAGCGGGCGCTGTGCACGCGGGCCAGCAGCGCCGCGTCCACCTCGCCGGGCTCACGCAGCTCGCCCACCGGGCGGCGGCGCAGTTCGTCCAGCACGTAAGCCAGCCGGGCCGGCGTCTCATGGCACGGCACGAGGCGGCCGCGGTACATCTCGTGCCGGCCTTCGTGCGCAGCGTGAAGCGGGTTCTGGAAGATCAGCATCGGCCCTCCGGGCAGCGGGGATTGCCGCAGCATACGAGGCGCGCCGCCTCACAATGCCGCCACCCCGCCACGAGGAGGCCCGCATGGACGCCATCGCATCCGACACCCGGTTTGCCGGCTCGATCCCCGAGCTCTACGACACCCTGCTCGTGCCTTTGATCTTCCAGGCTTATGCCGACGATCTGGCGCAGCGCGCGCTGCGCATGGCGCCGGCGCGCGTGCTGGAAACCGCCGCCGGCACCGGGGCGCTGACACGGGCCCTTGCACGCGCGCTGCCCGAATCCACGCAGCTGACCGCCACCGACCTGAACCCGCCGATGCTCGCGCGTGCCGCCGCCGTAGGCACCCCGCGGCCGGTGCGGTGGCTGCACGCCGACGCGATGGAGCTGCCGTTCGACGACGCCAGCATGGACCTCGTCGTGTGCCAGTTCGGCGCGATGTTCTTTCCCGACCGGGCGCACGCCTTCGCCGAAGTGCGCCGGGTGCTGCGCCCCGGCGGCACGTGGCTGTTCAATGTGTGGGACCGGGTGGAGGACAACGAGTTCGCAGACGTGGCGACGCAGGCGCTGGCCACGCTGTTCCCCGACGACCCGCCGCGCTTCATGCCGCGCACGCCGCACGGCTATTTCGACAAGGCCGCCATCGCGGCCGACCTGCAGCGCGCGGGCTTCGACGCGCCGCCGCAGATCGACACCGTCACGGCGCGCAGCCGCGCCGCATCGGCGCAGGCAGCCGCATTCGCCTACTGCGAGGGCACGCCATTGCGCAACGAGATCGAGGCACGCGGCGGCGATCTGGCGCAGGCCACAGCCGTCTGCGCCGCCGCCATGGCGCAACGCTTCGGGCCCGGTGAAGTGGACGGCAAGATTCAGGCGCACGTGATCGCCGTACCCCGCTGACAGCTGCATATTGCAGTGCACAATGACCGCTTTCCGGCAGTGAAGGAAGCGGCATGCGACACGTGGTGTTCAACCAGAAGGGCGGCGTGGGCAAGTCCACGATCACCTGCAACCTGGCGGCGATCAGCGCACAGCAAGGGCTGCGCACGCTGGTGGTGGATCTGGACCCGCAAGGCAACAGCACGCGCTACCTGCTCGGCGACGCCACCGACACGCAGCCCGAGGGCGTGGCCGGCTTCTTCGACCAGACCTTGCGCTTCGTGGTGCGTGCGCGCCCGGTGCAGGACTTCATCACCGAGACGCCGTTCGAGCACCTGCACCTGATGCCCTCCAGCCCCGAGCTGGAGGAACTGCACGGCAAGCTCGAGCAGCGCTACAAGATCTACAAGCTGCGTGATGCGCTGGCCGAGCTGGCCAGCAGCTACGACCGCATCTACATCGACACGCCGCCGGCGCTCAACTTCTACACCCGCTCGGCACTGATCGCGGCCGAGCGCTGCCTGATTCCGTTCGACTGCGACGACTTCTCGCGCCGCGCCCTGTATGCGCTGCTGGAGAACGTGCAGGAGATCCAGGCCGACCACAACCGCGCACTGCAGGTGGGCGGCATCGTGGTCAACCAGTTCCAGCCGCGTGCCAACCTGCCGCAGCGGCTGGTGCAAGAGCTGGTGGACGAAGGGCTGCCGGTGCTGCAGCCCTACCTCAGCGCGTCGGTGAAGATCAAGGAGTCGCACGAACTGGCGCGGCCGATGATCCACCTGGAGCCGCGCCACAAGCTCACGCAGGAATTCGTCGCGCTGCACCAGGCGCTGGGCGCCTGACGCGGCGCGCACGGCGCGCTCAGCCGAAGCGCGACGGGTCGTACATGCGCTCCCAGGCGTCGCGCACCGCGGGCATCGCCTGCTCCCACGACAGCGGCGAGTCGCCGCGCTGCTGGCGCCAATAGCTGCCCAGCGTGTCCTGCACCTCGGCCCAGGTCTGCGGGTGGTCGGTCTGCGCGTATTGCCGGATGCCGAAGCGGTACGCGGGCTCGAAATCCTCGTAGCGCGCACCCACCGCATACGGGCGCTGTGTGAAGTTCACGCGCCAGAAGGCCTCGAAGGGCCGCGTGTCCAGGTCGTCGCCGGGCCCGGTGGCCGCACCCGCAGCGCCGCCCGCCAGCGCCCCGGCCGCCGCGCCGACCAGGCTGCCGAGCGGCCCGGCCGCGATGCCGCTGGCCGCGCCGGCCACGGCACCCGCCATCGCACCGCCGGCGGCCGCGGAGCCGTGCGTGGCGGCGCGCGCCTTGAGCTTGCCCACGGTCTCGCGCGCGTCGCCGCGCGCCAGTG
>CAMLIZ010000139.1 GCA_946480245.1 uncultured Pseudomonadota bacterium | reverse complement strand
TGGCGTCGGTGACGTGCGACACGCGCGACAGGCCGTCGAACTTGATGTTGTCCTTTGCGGTGTGACGACCCAGCAGACGCCGCGTGCGCTTGCGCAGTTCGGCCGTTTGCTCGAACGAAGCCTCGAAGGCGCGCACGGCCGCTTGTGCGGCCAGCAGGAGCTCACCCACCAGCGCATCGCGCTGCGCGTCGTCGCGCGCGTCGCGCCGCTTCTCGATCTCCGCCAGGCGGTGGCGCAGCGCCTCCACGAGCAAGCCGCGGCGCTTCGGGTTGTCCAGCAGGTCGTCCTGGAGATATGGGTTGCGCTGCACCACCCAGATGTCGCCCAGCACCTCGTACAGCATGCGCGCGGAGCGGCCGGTCTGGCGCTCCTCGCGCAGCCGGTTCAGCAACTCCCAGGCGCGCGCGCCGAGGATGCGGATCACGATCTCGCGATCCGAGAACGAGGTGTAGTTGTACGGGATCTCGCGCAAGCGCGGCGCGGCGCTGTCAGCCGCCAGTTGGCCGGCGGCCAGCGGTGTCACGGGAAGGGGTGCGTTCATGGGCGCCAGGCTCTGAGAACGGCCTGCTTCAGCACTTGACCGCGAATGGTACCGCAGCGCAGCAACGCGCCCGCGGTACGCTACGGCCGATGTGGCCCTACCCCTTCTGGTTCGCGCACCGCGGCGGCGGCCGGCTGGCGCCCGAGAACACGCTGGCCGCGTTTCGCGTGGGCGCGGCGCACGGCTTTCGCGCCTTCGAATGCGACGTGAAGCTCAGTGCCGACGGCGTGCCCTTCCTGCTGCATGACAGCCTGCTCGAACGCACGACCAGCGGCAGCGGCGCAGCCGGTGCCTTGGGCTGGAGCGAACTGTCGCGGCTGGATGCCGGCAGCTGGCACAGCCCGCTGTTCGCCGGCGAGCCGCCGGTCAGCCTGGAGGCGGTGGCGCGCTTCGTGCAGCGCAACGGGCTGATGATCAACCTCGAGATCAAGCCGATGCCGGATGCCGTGGTGCTCACCGGTGCAGCCGTGGCCTCGTTCGCCGCACGCCACTGGGCCGGCGAAGCCCCTGCGCCGCTGCTCAGTTCCTTTCACCCGGAAGCACTCGCCGCAGCCATGGATGTCGCGCCCGCGCTGCCGCGCTCGCTGCTGTTCGAAGCACCGCCGCGTGACTGGCTCGAGCAGGCGCTTGCCCTGGGCTGCAGGGCTGTGGCGTTCAACCACGCCCGCGTGGACGCGCCCTTGATCGCTCGCGCTCACGAGGCGGGGCTGCGCGTGCTGGCCTACACCGTCAACGAGCCGGCGGACGCGGATCGCCTGCGTGCCGCCGGCATCGACGGGCTGTTCACCGACGAGTTGCAGCGCTTCGGCGTGGCGGTGCCCGCCTAAGGCGCCCCGTCGGCCGGCAGCGCACCGGCCTCCACACCCAGCGGCGGCTCGTGCGCCTCGGGCGACGGCAGGCTCCTGACGCCGCTCAGCACCGGCTGGCGCGATCCCACCAGCGCCATCAGCAAGGAGGCGACCCCGGCAAAGCCGAGCGCATAGCGCAACCCGTAGTGCTCGCCCAGCCAGCCGCCCAGCAGGGCGCCGGGCCCGGCAGGCAGCAGGATCAGCCAGCGCATCGTGCTGGTCATGCGGCCCAGCAGCGGCTCGGGCGTCACGGCCTGACGCAGCGCGAGAAAGTTGATGTAGATGAGCACTGCGCCGATGCCGAACAGCGCCAGCATCGCGGCAAACGCAGCCACGCCCCACTGGTCGGGCGGCGCCAGCGCCAGCAGCAGCCAGCCGGCGCCGCACACCGCCATGCCGAGCAGCAGCGTGGGCCCCGGGCCGAGGCGTCGGCTCACGCGGCTGCCGAGTGCGCTGGTGATCACAGTGCCCCCACCCAGCGCGACGTAGCACAGCCCCACCGCCTGGCTGGACAGGCCGAGCGTGCGCGTGGCGAAGAGGATCTGCACCACCACCGCGGCGTTCTGGCACAGCTGCCACACGCCGACCGTGACGGCCAGTGCCATCAGCAGCCGATGCCGGCGCACGAAGCTCAGGCCGGCCTTGAGGTCGCGCCAGAACCTGGCATCGGGCCGGCGCTGCCGCACTTCGTGCACTCGAATGCCACGCAGGATCAGCGCCGACAGGCCGAGCATGGTGGCATCGAGCAGCAGTGCGAGCGGCGCGCCCACCGCCTTGATCAGCAGGCCCGCCAGCGCGGGGCCAGCCACCTCGGCGCCCGAGCCGGCCAATGCGTTCTTCGCGTGCGCCTCCACGAGCCGCTCGCGCGCCACCACCTGGGTCAGCACGATCTGTGCGGCCGATCCGGCGGTGGTGTGCACGGTGCCGATCACGAACGCCGCGCAATACATCAAGGGCATCACCAGCCAACCCAGCCACCAGGCCAGCGGCACGCTGCACACCGCCAGCGCCAGCAGGCATTCACCGGCCACGTAGACCGGCAGCTTGCGCACGCGATCCAGCCACACGCCCGCAGGCAGGGAGAACAGCACATAGGGCACCATCTCCATGGCGGTCAGCAGGCCCATCTGCGTGGGGCTGGCGTGCAGCAGCACTGCAGCGGTGAGCGGCAGCGCCAGCAGCGTGACCTGGCTGCCGAGCGAGCTGATCAGGATGGAGCCGAACAGGCGCCGGTAGGCCACCTGGCGCAGCAGGTCGTCGGGCCCAAGCAGGCGGTGGACCCACGCCCCGGCAAGGCCGATGTTCACGTCGATGTCTCCCTGTCGTGGCGCGATGCTAGCAGGCGCGCCCGACGTGCAGACCGATGGTCAGCTGCGGTAGTCGGCGTTGATGCTCACGTAGTCATGCGACAGGTCGCAGGTCCATACCACCGCCTGGGCCGGGCCGCGGTGCAGGTCCACGCGCACCGTGATCTCGGCCTGCTTCATCACGCGCTGGCCGTCCTCCTCGCGGTATGCGGCGTGGCGGCCGCCGCGCTGCGCGACGTGCACATCGTCGAGGTACAAGTCGATCAGGGTCTGGTCGAGGTCGGCGATGCCGGCATAGCCCACTGCGGCGAGGATGCGACCGAGATTCGGGTCGCTGGCGAAGAACGCGGTCTTCACCAGCGGCGAATGGGCGATCGCATAGGCGACCTTGCGGCATTCGTCCTCGTTGCGGCCACCGTCGATCTGCACGTTGATGAACTTGGTCGCGCCCTCGCCATCGCGCACGATCGCCTGCGCCAGTTGCTCTGCCACCGCCACCACGGCGTCGCGCAGCACACGGCCCTCAGCACTGTCGAGATCGGTGATCTCCGCGTGGCCTGCCTGGCGCGACGCCAGCAGCACGAACGAGTCGTTGGTGGAGGTGTCGCCGTCGATGGTGATGCGGTTGAACGACCTGTCGGCCGCCAGCTTCGCCAGCGCCTGCAGGGCCGCCGGCGCCACGACCGCATCGGTGGCGACGAAGCCGAGCATCGTCGCCATGTTGGGACGGATCATCCCGGCGCCTTTGGAGATGCCGGTGACGGTGACCGTGCGGGTGCCGATGGTGACCTGGCGCGACGCGGCCTTGGGCAGCGTGTCGGTCGTCATGATCGCCTCGGCCGCCTGGGCCCAGTTGTCCTCGCGCAGATCCGCCAACGCGGCCGGCAGGCCAGCTTCGATGCGCTCGACCGGCAGCGGCTCCATGATCACGCCGGTGGAAAACGGCAGCACCTGCTCGGGCATCACTTGCAGCTGCTGCGCCAAGGCCACGCAGGTGCGCTGCGCGCGCACCAGCCCTTCGTCGCCGGTGCCGGCGTTGGCATTGCCGGTGTTCACCACCAGAGCCCGCATGTTCGGGCTGCCCGCCAGGTGCTGCCGGCACAGCTGCACCGGCGCCGCACAGAAGCGGTTCTGCGTGAACACACCCGCCGCCACGCTGCCTTCGGCGAGCGCAAACACGGTGAGGTCCTTGCGATTGGCCTTGCGGATGCCCGCCATCGCAATGCCGATGCGCACGCCAGGCACAGCGTGAAGATCGCGAGGATCGGGAGCAGCGAGATTCACAGCCATTCTTCTTCCCTCTGGGACGGGCCGCGCAGCAAGACGGCCGGGGGCTCCATCAAGCCAACTTGCCGTGGCACTGCTTGTACTTCTTGCCGCTGCCGCAGGGGCAGGGATCGTTGCGGCCCACCTTGGGCACTTCGGTGGCCGCGTCGCGTTCCTGACTCACGCTGCCATCGTCGTTCGGGTGCGTGTAGGTCACGTTGCTGACGTGGCTCACATGCTCCTCGATCTGCTCGGCGGCCTGCGCCACCTGCTCCTGCGACTGCACCCGCACGGTCAGCAGCACGCGCGTGACCTCGAGCTTGACCACGTCGAGCAGTTGGGCGAACAGCTCGAACGCCTCGCGCTTGTACTCCTGCTTCGGGTTCTTCTGCGCATAGCCGCGCAGGTGGATGCCCTGGCGCAGGTAGTCGAGCGCGGCCAGGTGTTCGCGCCAGTGCGAGTCGATGGCCTGCAGCAGCACCATGCGCATAAACGGCGTGAACTGTTCGATGCCCACCAGCGCCACCTTGGCCTCGAACGCGGCGTCGGCGGCCTTCTGCACGGTCTGCACCACGTCGTCGTCGGTGAGCTCGTTGCTCTTCTCGACTTCGGCCTTCAGCGGCACCTCGAGCTGCCATTCGTCGCGCAGCGTCTTCTCGAGCGCGTCCAGGTCCCATTGCTCCTCAACGCTGTCCTTCGGCACGAAGGTGCGCACCACGTCTTCCATCGCCGACGCACGCAATGCGGCGATCTGCGCGGCCAGGCTGGCGGCCTCGAGGATGTCGTTGCGCTGCTGGTAGATGACCTTGCGCTGGTCGTTGGCGACGTCGTCGTACTCGAGCAGCTGCTTGCGCACGTCGAAGTTGCGCGCCTCCACCTTGCGCTGTGCGCCCTCGATGCTGCGCGTGACGATGCCGGCCTCGATGGCCTCACCCTCCGGCATCTTCAGCCGGTCCATGATGGCGCGCACCCGGTCGCCGGCGAAGATGCGCATCAGCGGGTCTTCCAGCGACAGGTAGAAGCGCGACGAGCCCGGGTCGCCCTGGCGACCGGCGCGGCCGCGCAGCTGGTTGTCGATGCGCCGGCTCTCGTGGCGTTCGGTGGCGATGATTCGCAGGCCGCCCAGCTCCTTGACCTGGGCGTTCAGCGCCTCCCATTCGCCGTGCAGCTTGGCCGCGCGCACGATCTTCTCCTGCGGCGGCACGGCGTCGTCGGCCTCGATCAGCTGCACCTGCTTCTCGACGTTGCCGCCCAGCACGATGTCGGTACCGCGGCCAGCCATGTTGGTGGCGATCGTGACCATCTTCGGCCGTCCGGCCTGCGCGACGATCTCCGCCTCCTTGGCGTGCTGCTTTGCGTTGAGCACCTGGTGCGGCAACTTCGCCTTCGCGAGCAGCTGCGACACGAGTTCGGAATTCTCGATCGACGTGGTGCCCACCAGCACCGGCTGCCCGCGCTCGTAGCATTCGCGGATGTCCTCGACCACCGCGTTGTACTTCTCGCGGTCGGTCTTGTAGACGAGGTCGAGCTCGTCCTTGCGGATCGTCGGCTTGTTGGGCGGAATCACCACGGTCTCGAGGCCGTAGATCTCCTGGAACTCGTAGGCCTCAGTGTCGGCCGTGCCCGTCATGCCGGCCAGCTTGCCGTACATGCGGAAGTAGTTCTGGAAGGTGATCGAGGCGAGCGTCTGGTTCTCGCTCTGGATCTGCACCCCTTCCTTCGCCTCCACCGCCTGGTGCAGGCCGTCGGACCAGCGCCGGCCCGTCATCAGACGGCCGGTGAACTCGTCGACGATGATCACCTCGCCGTTCTGCACCACGTAGTGCTGGTCGCGGTGGTACAGGTGACGCGCGCGCAGCGCCGCGTACACATGGTGCATCAAGGTGATGTTGGCCGGGTCGTACAGGCTGGCGCCCTCGGCCAGCAGCCCGGCATCGGAAAGAATGCGCTCGGCGTTCTCGTGGCCCGCCTCGGTGAGGAACACCTGATGCGTTTTCTCGTCCACGGTGAAGTCGCCCGGCTCGATCACGCCTTCGCCGGTGCGCGGATCTTCCTCGCCGATCTGTTTCTTCAGCTGCGGCACGACGCTGTTGATGCGCACGTACAGCTCGGTGTGGTCCTCGGCGTGGCCGCTGATGATCAGCGGCGTGCGCGCCTCGTCGATCAGGATCGAGTCCACCTCGTCGACGATGGCGTAGTTCAAGCTGCGCTGCACACGGTCGCCGGTCTCGTAGACCATGTTGTCGCGCAGGTAGTCGAAGCCGTATTCGTTGTTGGTGCCGTACGTGACGTCGGCGCCGTACGCGGCCTGCTTCTCCTCGCGCGACATGCCGGGCACGTTGACGCCCACCGTCAGCCCGAGGAAGCCATACAGCTTGCCCATCCACTCGGCGTCGCGCCGGGCGAGGTAGTCGTTCACCGTCACCAGGTGCACACCTTTGCCGGACAGCGCATTGAGGTACACGGCCAACGTGGCCGTCAGTGTCTTGCCCTCGCCGGTGCGCATCTCGGCGATCTTGCCCTGATGCAGGGCCAGGCCGCCGATGAGCTGCACGTCGAAGTGACGCATCTTCAGCACGCGCTTGCTCGCTTCGCGCGCGACCGCAAACGCCTCGGGCAGCAGGTCGTCCAGCGTGTGGCCTTGGCCCAGGCGCTCGCGGAACTCCGCGGTCTTCGCCTTCAGCTGCTCGTCGCTGAGCTGCTCGAACTGGGCTTCCAGCCCGTTGATCTTCCCGACAACGCTGCGGTATTGCTTGAGCAGGCGGTCGTTGCGGCTACCGAAAATCTGGGTGAGAAGCTTGGGCAACATCAGCGTCGGGGCTTGTTGGAAACGGCAGCCGGCGCGCCACCGCGCCCTCGTGGGGCGAACGGCGGCAGCGCGACGAATGAGTACGGCACATGGGGCCGGGCGGGCGACCTTGCAAGGTCACGGGGCCCGGGCGCCGCAAAGCGTGAAAGTTTAGCACCCGCCCTCCGTGCTGCCCGGCACCCAAGTCGGCCTGCTCGCGGCGCTCACTACACTGGCGCTCATGTCCTCCAAGCCGGCCTCGCACGCTCTGCCGATCCGGGCCGCCATGGACCAGAGCGCGCCGCTTGCGCTGCTCGCGCAGCGACTGCGGGAATCGAACGCTCGCCTGCAGGTCGTGCAGCAGGCGCTTCCCCCCGCATTGCGCGACCAGGTGCGCGCCGGCCCGGTGGACGAGCAGGGTTGGTCCTTGCTGGCCTCCAACGCTGCCGTGGCGGCCAAGCTGAGGCACATGTCCCCGCTGCTGCAGCAGGCCTTGCAGCGCGCGGGCTGCCCTCCCGTGCCGTTGCGCATCAAGATCACCGGCGCCCGCTGAAACGCCTGGCGACGCTTCTTGCAGGGTCAACAGCCTGCAAGAAGGGGGGGCCGCATCTCGTGCGACGAAGCAAGGGCTAGCATCGCCTACGGCCATTCACAAATCACAACAGGAGGAAGCGATGCCCCCCGCTCTACGCAGCCTCGGCGTCGCCGCGGCTCTATGGTTTGCGTTCGTCGCCGCTCAGGCCACGGGCTTCGTCGCCACCGGCAACAACGGCAACGCGAACACCGTGTACTTTCTGGACGGGCAAATGAAGCCCCGGTCGAGCTTCACGGTGGACGATCCCTTTCCAGACGCCGTAGCCGCCACCCATCAGCTCATCTTCGCCGGCTACTTCCTCGAATCCTCGGTGGTGGCTTACGACCACGGAGGGCACGAGATGTTCCGCTGGAGCGATCCCGGGCTGCAGCGGGTCACCGGCCTGGCGGTGGTGGGCGACTACCTCGCTGCGAGCGCGGACAACACGATCTACCTTTTCGATGCCGGTACCGGCCGCTACGTGCAGCAGCTGACGCTGGACGACAGCGTCGAGGGGCTTGCTTACGATGGCAGCAACCTCTGGACTGTAGGCAGCGACCTGGTGGCGCGCGATTTCATCACCGGCAACGTGGTACGCCGCATCCCGAACGCGGCCATCGGATGCCCTTTCTCAGGCACCGGCATCGCGACGGCAGGGGCCGGTGCGCTGATGCTCGGCTGCACCGATGGCGACTGGTACGAGGTGTCCTCCCAGGACGGCAGCGTGCTGGCATCGGGCAACAACGGGGTTCCGATGTTCGACCTTGCCGCGCTGCCTGCACCGGAGTTGCCCGCGCCGGTGCTGCTGGCGACTGGCCTGCTGGCACTTGGCGTTGCTGCGCGGCGGCGGCTGGTGCCGGCTATCCGACTCGAACGGATGACCTACCGCTTACAAGGCGGTTGCTCTACCAACTGAGCTAAGCCGGCGCTGCTTGAAGCGCCGGCGCATTGTACGAGCAGGGGTTGCGCAGCCGTGCTCAGGCCGCCCGGGGCTCGGAGGCGAGCAGCCCATCGGTGCGCATACGGTTGACGATGTTGACGAACTTGCCGTTCGGGCCGCGCGGAATGTGCGCCACCTCCTCCACGCGCACTTGCATCGCCGGCGAGGTGTGCTTGCGCACGCTGGCCACCAGCTTCTGCGCATCGGCGGGGCCGAAACGGCCGTTGGTCACCACCTTCACCGTCACCTCGCCTTGCCGCTCCTGATGGAACTGGGCCTCGATCAGGTTGTCGATGCCCACTGGAATGTGTGCCGTGATGGCGATGTGGTAGCCCTCCGGGGTGACCAGATAGCCGTAGTACCGGCCCACGATGCGCTCGACGCGCCGAAAGTGCAGACCGCACGCGCAGGGCGCGTCGCCGCTGCAGGGCAGCACGTAGTCGGCGGTGCGATAGCGCAGCAGCGGCATCACGTGGTTGTGCAACTGTGTGCCAACGATCTCCAGCAAGCCGTCCTGGGCCGGCTCGAGCTCGACGATCGAGTAATCCTCCTGCACGTGATAGCTGCCTTCGTGGCACTGCGCAATCGCAGCCACCCGTTCGGCCTGGCCGTACCAGTCGTACACCCGCGTGTCGAAGGTGCGTTCGATGAATCGCCGCACTTCGGGCGGTAGCGTCTCGGACGAGGTGAACACCGCGTCGAACCGGTACCGCACACCGTTCAGGTGGAACAGCTTGGCCAGCAGGTGGCCCATCGACGGCCCGCAGTACAGGATTCGCGGCTCGAAGGAGAGGATCTTTTCGATATAGTGCACCGCCGTGTCGGTGGACAGGTGGTAGCTGGACAGCTGCAGTTCGTTGTCGGCCGGGTTGTAGCGCCAGAACGGCGGCTTGCTGCGGCTGGAGGGCACGACAAGTTCGCCGCGCAGCGAGATGCGACGCTTGCCATCGTCCCCCGCGGCACGCCAATTGCGCCACAACGCCGCATGCTCGAAGTTGATCGCCTGGAAATCCCGCAAGAACCGGCTCGGCAGGCCGGTGGTCCCGCTGCTCGTGCCCTCCTGGCACAACCAGTTCAGGTGCTTGCGCGACACGAGTGCATCGAGATTCTGGCGCACAGTCTTGCTGTCCATCAGCGGCAGCTTGTGCAGATCGGCCCGCGTGTGGATGTCGTCGGCCCGCAAGTGCAATCGGCGGAAAAGGTCGGCGTAGTACGGCACGTTCTCGACGCAATGTCGCACCATGCGACGCAGCGCCTCGTCCTGCCAGACGCTCAGCTCCGCGGGACCGAGCCGCTGGGTATGTTCGAGCGTCGGCCGCAGCCGTTGGTGCTGTAAGCCGTGCCGGTACGCGCGCTTCAGGTAAGAACGACCCACGAATGCCAGCTGCGCAGCAATGCCCATCTCTCTTTCACCCGCCCTTTGCGGCCGAAGATCCACAGGATTGAAACACCCCCGGGTGATCGGCCTTTGTGTCGAATGTGACGCTTGGTTGCGAACCCAAGCGACAGGGGCAACGGGTGTGCCCGAGAAGGGTGCGAAGCTACTTGACCCGCTTAAGTGAGGGGCGTCCAGCGGGCGGCTGAGGCGGCTGGTCCGGGTCGTCGCCACCGGGCAAGGTGCCCGGCGAGGTGGTTTCTGCGTCTCCAGGCTCCCGGCTGGCCAGTCGCAGACCGGCAGGCGCGGCAGGAGGCTTGGGGGCGACAGGCGAGGGCGCCTGCGCGGCGGCCCCGCCCTCGGTGGGCACCGGAAAGGCCATGCCCTGGCCGTTTTCGCGTGCGTAGATGGCCACCACATGGTCCACCGGCACGATGATTTCGCGCGCCATGCCGCCGAACCGGGCCTTGAACTCGATCACCTCGTTGCCGAGCTTGAGGCCTGAGGTGGCCTCGAAACCGACGTTGAGCACGATCTCGTTGTTCTTCACGTACTCCATCGGCACCTGCACACCGCGATCCACGAACACCGCGATGTACGGCGTGAAACCGTTGTCGGTGCACCAGTCGTGCAATGCCCGGATCAGGTACGGCCGGGTCGAACTGCCGTGGTTTTCCGGGGTGGAGGGCGTGCTGCTCATGGCGCGGGGAGCCTACTTGCGCATGACCTTCTCGGACGGCGTCAGCGCCTCGATGTAGGCCGGGCGCGAGAAGATGCGCTCGGCATACTTCAGCAGCGGGGCCGCGTTCTTCGACAGGTCGATGCCATAGTAGTCCAGGCGCCACAGCAGCGGCGCGATCGCCACGTCGAGCATCGAGAAATCGTCGCCCAGCATGTACTTGTTCTTCAGGAAGATCGGCGCAAGCTGCGTCAGCCGATCCTTGATCTGCGAACGGGCCTTCTCGAGTTGCTTGTCCGTCGGCTTCGCCGTGAGACTGCGGTTCTCCAGCACGTTGACGTGGGCGAACAGCTCCTTCTCGAAGTTGAGCAGGAACAGCCGCACCCGTGCACGTGCGACGGGGTCGCCCGGCATCAACTGCGGATGCGGGAAGCGCTCGTCGATGTACTCGTTGATGATGTGCGACTCGTACAGGATGAGATCCCGTTCCACGAGGATCGGCACCTCGTTGTACGGGTTCATCAGCGCGATGTCCTCGGGCTTCGCGAAGAGATCCACGTCGCGGATCTCGAAGTCCATGCCCTTTTCGAACAGCACGAAGCGGCAGCGGTGCGAATAGGGGCAGGTGGTTCCGGAGTAAAGCACCATCATGTCGGTGTGCTCCCAATCAAAGGGCTCTTGAAAATCGAAAAGCGCAGCGAGCGTGGGCACGCCCGCTGCGCAGCTTGCCCGGGCTCTGCGCGCCCGGGCCGCGCGTCACTTCACGTCTTTCCAGTAGGCCGCGTTCAGGCGCCACGCGATCACCGTGAAGAGGCCGAGGAAGATCAGCACCCACACGCCCAGGCGCACGCGGTGCTCTTGCACCGGCTCGCCCATCCACTGCAGGTAGGCCACGAGATCACCCACGGCGCTGTCGTACTCGTGCTCGCTCATCTGGCCCGGCTGGACTTGCTCGAAGCCCTTGAACACCTGAACCTTGCGGCCCTCCTCGTGCGGATCGGCCTCTTCCTCGAACTTGGCGATGCGCTGGCCTTGCAACTGCCACAGCGCATGCGGCATACCGACGTTCGGGAACGCCAGGTTGTTCCAGCCGGTCGGCCGCGTGTCGTCCCGATAGAACGTGCGCAGGTAGGTGTAGAGGTAGTCGGCACCCGATCCACTGCCGCTGGCCCGCGAGCGGGCGATCACGGTAAGGTCAGGCGGCGTGGCGCCGAACCACTGCTTGGCCTCCTTCGGGTCGATGGCCGCCTTCATCGTGTCGCCGACCTTCTCGCTCGCGAACACCAGGTTCTTCTTGATCTGGTCTTCGCTCAACCCGATGTCCTGCAGCCGGTTGTAGCGCATGTACGCGGCGGAGTGGCAGTTCAGGCAGTAGTTGACGAACAGCTTGGCGCCGTTCTGCAGCGCGGCCCTGTCGTTCAGCTTCTCGGCAGGGAACTTGTCCCACACCATGCCGCCCTCGGAGGCGTGCACCGCGCCGAGCAATGCGAACGCGGCGACCAGGCCGGCGATGAGTTTCTTCATCATGATTCGTGTCACCTCGGGCATCGTCAGTGGGCGTGGAAGATGACCCGCTCGGGCACCGGCTTGAACTCGCCCATCTGGCTCCACCACGGCATCAGCAGGAAGAAGCCGAAATAGAACACCGTACCGACCTGCGCGATGAGCGTGCCCACCACCGACGGCGGCTGGATGCCCAGATACGCCAGCGCGACAAAGAAGGCCACGAACACCAGGTACAGCCACATGTGCCACTTGGGCCGGTAGCGAATCGACTTGGCGGGGCTCTGGTCAAGCCAGGGCAAGAAGAACAGGATGATCACGGCGCCGCCCATGATCACGACACCCCAGAACTTGGCGTCAAAGGTCTTGAGCAGGAAGATGCCGACCACCGCAGCGCCCACCACCGCCAGCTTGCCGATCATCGACAGCCGGCTGCGGAAGAACGCCACCACGGCGGTGAGGCCGACGATCACGCACAACACGTTCACCATCACGTCGGTGGTGGCGCGCAGCATCGAGTAGAACGGCGTGAAGTACCAGA
>CAMLIZ010000138.1 GCA_946480245.1 uncultured Pseudomonadota bacterium | reverse complement strand
ACGACATCGCCCAGGGCGTGGACCACGCCAGCGACGACCACCTGAACACCGGCGCCGGCGACCAGGGCCTGATGTTCGGCTACGCCTGCGACGAGACGCCCGAGCTGATGCCCGCGCCGATCTACTACGCGCACCGCCTGGTGGAGCGCCAGGCCCAGCTGCGCAAGGACGGGCGCCTGCCCTTCCTGCGCCCGGACGCCAAGAGCCAGGTCACCATGCGCTACCTGGACGGCAAGCCGCACAGCATCGACACCGTGGTGCTCAGCAGCCAGCACGCGCCGGAGATGAGCCTGGGCAGCAAGATGAAGCCCGAGTTCACCGAAGCGGTGATCGAGGAGATCATCAAGCCGGTGCTGCCGAAGGAGTGGCTCAAGGACACCAAGTACCTGATCAACCCGACCGGCCGCTTCGTCATCGGCGGCCCGCAGGGTGATTGCGGCCTCACCGGCCGCAAGATCATCGTCGATACCTACGGCGGCGCCTGCCCGCACGGCGGCGGCGCCTTCTCCGGCAAGGATCCGTCCAAGGTGGACCGTTCGGCCGCCTATGCGGCGCGCTACGTGGCCAAGAACATCGTGGCCGCCGGCCTGGCGCGCCAGTGCCAGATCCAGGTGGCCTATGCGATCGGCGTGGCCCGCCCGATGAACGTGACCGTGTACACCGAGGGCACTGGCGTGATCTCCGACGAGAAGATCGCGCAGCTGGTGCAGGAGTACTTCGACCTGCGCCCCAAGGGCATCATCCAGATGCTCGACCTGCTGCGCCCGATCTACGCCAAGACGGCGGCATACGGGCACTTCGGGCGCGAGGAGCCCGAGTTCACGTGGGAGAAGACCGACAAGGCGGCCACGCTGCGCGCCGCGGCCGGGTTGTAAGGCACCGCCGCAAGGCATGCCAGCAAGGCGGCTTCGGCCGCCTTATTCTTTGGCGCCATGCCGCTCACGCTCGACCACCTGCGCCGCTACGCCGTGGCGCGCACGCTGTTCACCCCCACCACGCTCGGCCGCGCCATCGAGCGCCTGGGCTTCGTGCAGGCCGACCCGATCCGCGCGCCGGCGCGCGCACAGGACCTCACGCTGCGCCATCGCGTGCGCGACTACCGCGCCGGCGACCTCGAGCGCCGTTATGCGCGCCTGCCGATCGAAGAGGACTTCTTCGTCAATTACGGCTTCCTGCCGCGTGACACGCTCGCATTGATGCATCCGCGCGTGGCCCGGCGCCGCTGGGACGCGGCCACGCAGCGCCGCGCGCGTTCGGTGCTCGCCTTCATCCGCGAGCGCGGGCCCACGCACCCGCGCGAGGTGCAGGCCGCCTTCGACCACGGCCGCGTCACCAATTACTGGGGCGGCGAATCGAACGCCACCACCCACCTGCTCGACGGCATGCACTACCGCGGCATGCTGCGCGTGGTGCGGCGCGATGCCGGCACCCGGGTGTACGAAGCGGTGACGCACGCGCCCGACGAACGCTCGCCGGCGCAGAAGGCCGAGGCGCTGCTGCAGCTGGTGCTGCAGAAGTACGCGCCGCTGCCGTCGCGCTCGCTGGGCACCCTGGCGTCGCTGCTGGTCGGCGGCGCGCCACAGCTGCAATTGCAGATCAGGCGCACGCTGGCGCATGCACGCTCGCACTGGCCGGGCGCCGAGGTGGACTGCGTGCGCTGGTACTGGCCCGATGACGCCAACCCGGCGTCCGCGCGCCATGCGCCTGGCGACGCGGTACGCCTGCTGGCGCCTTTCGACCCGGTCGTGTGGGACCGGCTGCGCTTTGCGCTGCTGTGGGGCTGGGAGTACCGCTTCGAGGCCTACACCCCTGCCGCCAAGCGCGTGCGCGGCTACTACGCGCTGCCGCTGCTGTGGCACGACCAGGTGATCGGCTGGGCCAACGTGTCGGTGCGCGAGGGCCGGCTGGAGCCGGCGTTCGGCTACGCGAGCGGTCGCGCGCCGCGCGAGCGCGCCTTTCGTGCGGCGCTGGACGACGAACTGCAGCGCATGGCCACCTTCCTCGGCATCGCCTGATGCCTAATGGCTCTCGAAGGCCGCGAAGTCGGTCTGCGCGCGCGGCAGCTTCGGCTCCGGCGCAGCCTGCGGTGCGCCGTCGTGCTGGAGCTGAGAGGCCGGCGACGGCCGGCCGAGCAGGAAGCCCTGCAGCTCGTCGCAGCCGTGCTCCTGCAGCCAGCGCATTTGCCCGGCCGTTTCCACGCCTTCGGCATTGACGCGGATGTTCAGCGAATGCGCCAGCGAGACGATCGAGCGCACGATCAGGTCGACCTTCGGATCCTGCCCCAGGTGCTGCGTGAACGCGCGGTCGATCTTCACCTTGTCGAACGGGAAGCGCCACAGGTAGGCCAGGCTGGAGTAGCCGGTGCCGAAGTCGTCCATCACGATGCGCACGCCCATCTCGGTGAGGTGGTGCAGCGTCTGCACCACCTGTTCGGTGTTGCTCATCAGCAGCGACTCGGTGATCTCCAGCTCCAGCCGGTGTGCAGGCAGCATTGCGGCCTCCAGGCTCGCGCGCACCAGGCCCACCAGCTCGTCGCCGCCACGGAACTGCGCGGCGCTCAGGTTGACCGACAGGTTCAGCGACTCCGGCCAGCCCGCCGCGACCTGGCAGGCGCGCGCCAGCACCCACAGGCCGAGATCCTCGATCAGGCCCGACTCCTCGGCCAGCGGAATGAATTCGGCCGGCGACACCGGCCCGCGCTGGGGGTGGTGCCAGCGCACGAGCGCCTCGTAGCCGCCCAGCGTGCGGCCGTCGCGCTCGTACTGCGGCTGGAAGTGCAGGTGCAGCTGGCCCGCGTACAGCGCGTGGCGCAGGTCGCGCACCAGCACGCGCCGCGCCTGCTGGCGCTCGTCCAGCGCAGGGTCGTAGAAGCTGAAGCTGCCGCGCTGCTGGGCCTTGGCGCGGTACAGCGCCTGCGCGGCCTTGTGCAGCAGCTCGTCGTGTTCATGCCCGTCCGTGCCATGAACCGCCGCGCCGACGCTGGCCGGCGCGTGCACCGGCTGGCCAGCCACCGCATAGGGCTTCGAGAGCACCTCGACCAGATGCTGGCCCAGGCGCGCCACCGCCTCCGGGCCGGGCACGCCCGTCTGCAGCACGGCGAACTCGTCGCCGCCCAGGCGCGCCACGCGGTCGCGCTCCGACACCGATTCGCGCAGGCGCTGCGTGAGCGCGCGCAGCAACTCGTCGCCGGCGGCGTGCCCCAGCGTGTCGTTGATGTCCTTGAAGCCGTGCAGATCGATGCACAGCACCGCGAAGCCGCCGCCGCCCTCGGCTGCCCGCTGCCGTGCACGCTGCAGCGCCTCGCCGAAGCTGGCGCGGTTGAGTGCACCGGTGAGCAGGTCGTGCCGTGCCATGAAGCGCAACTGCTCGGCCGCGCTGCGCTCGCGCACGCGCCGCTTCTTCCATTGCCACGCCGCCGCGCCGGTGATCGCACACAGCAACACGGCCACCGCGAGGGCAACTTCCCCGAAGGCTCGCTCGATGCGCGCGGCGCGCGCCGCCTGATCGACATACACCTCCACCACCCCCAGCACCTGGCCATCGCGCACCACCGGCACGTAGGCCTCGCTGTACACGCGCGGCCCACCCGCGGTGCGCTGGCGCCGCAGCGCCACCTCGTTGGCACCGCCCAGCACGATGGCGCGCACCGTGGCGCCGTCTTCCCCCTGCTCCTCGCCGAGTGCATCCGACGTGCCCGGGCGCGGATCGTCCATCGCGTCGGATACCAGCAGCGCAGCGCCCGCACGGTCGTACAGCTTGAAGCGGAACACCTCGCCGGCGGCGCGCAAGCGGTGCAACTGGCGCAACGCGTCGGCGCTGAAGCCTTTGCCGGCAAACGCGGCATCGAGATCGGGCACGGTGTCGCGCGCATACGCGGCCCACTGCAAGGCCGCATGCTCGGCGTCAGCTTCCAGCTGTGCGCCGGCCGCGTGGCGCATCACGGCCGCCACACCCAGCACGGCGCCCATGGCGGCCGCACCCCACAGCGCGACGCCGACCAACCTGTTGCCGGATTTGAGGGAAAGCTTCATGGCGAGGCGGCGCACATCGGACTTGCTGGCAGCTTCGTTGCTTATCGGCAGGCCGCCAAGGGCGGTTGAGAGGGAAGCGCGGCCCGGTGTGCGGAATCACCGCGCGTCGCCGCAAGGCGTCGGCAGCGGCGGGCGGCCACGCTAGAATCGGCGCCTTCCGAGGAGCGTTGCAAGGCACCCTCTCGTGCCCCAGGCTCGGAACTTCATTGCAACGGCGCTCACCCGCACGGTTCTTGGTCGTGGGTGAGCGATGAACAGCTCAGCCACATCCGTGCGGGTCCTCAATTCCGGAGACCCCGATGAACGCTGTTCTCAAGCCCACCACCGACCACGTGATCGCCGACCCGTCGCTCGCCGACTGGGGCCGCAAGGAAATCCGCATCGCCGAGACCGAGATGCCCGGCCTGATGGCGATCCGCGAGGAATTCGCCAAGAGCCAGCCGCTGAAGGGCGCGCGCATCACCGGCTCGCTGCACATGACCATCCAGACCGCTGTGCTCGTGGAAACGCTGCAGGCGCTGGGCGCGCAGGTGCGCTGGGCTTCGTGCAACATCTTCTCCACCCAGGATCACGCCGCCGCCGCGCTGGTGGCCGCCGGCACGCCGGTGTTCGCCTACAAGGGCGAATCGCTGAAGGACTACTGGGACTACACGCACCGCATCTTCGACTTCGGGCCCAAGGGCGCGGAGCACGAAGGCCCGAACATGATCCTCGACGACGGTGGCGATGCCACCTTGCTGATGCACCTGGGCCAGCGTGCCGAGAAGGATGCATCGGTCATCGCCAACCCGACGAGCGAAGAAGAGCGCGAGCTGTTCGCCGCCATCAAGGCCAAGCTGGCGGAAGACGGCAGCTGGTACACGCGCAAGAGCGCGCAGATCATCGGCGTGACGGAGGAAACCACCACCGGGGTGCACCGCCTGAACGAGATGTCGGTCAAGGGCACGCTCAAGTTCCGCGCGATCAACGTGAACGACAGCGTCACCAAGAGCAAGTTCGACAACCTCTACGGCTGCCGCGAGAGCCTGGTGGACGGCATCAAGCGCGCCACCGACGTGATGATCGCCGGCAAGGTGGCGCTGGTGGCCGGCTACGGCGACGTGGGCAAGGGCTCGGCGCAGGCGCTGCGCGCCCTGAGCGCGCAGGTGTGGGTGACCGAGATCGACCCGATCAACGCGCTGCAGGCGGCGATGGAAGGCTACCGCGTGGTCACGATGGACTACGCCGCGGACAAGGCCGACATCTTCGTCACCTGCACCGGCAACAAGAGCGTGATCACCTTCGACCACATGGCGAAGATGAAGGACCAGGCCATCGTCTGCAACATCGGCCACTTCGACAACGAGATCGACGTCGCCTCGCTCGAGCAGTACGAGTGGGAAGAGATCAAGCCGCAGGTGGACCACGTGATCTTCCCGGACGGCAAGCGCATCATCCTGCTCGCCAAGGGCCGCCTGGTGAACCTGGGCTGCGGCACCGGCCACCCGAGCTACGTGATGAGCAGCTCGTTCGCCAACCAGACCATCGCGCAGATCGAGCTGTTCACGCACAGCGACTACTACGAGGTGGGCAAGGTGTACGTGCTGCCCAAGCACCTGGACGAGAAGGTGGCGCGCCTGCAGCTGAAGAAGCTGGGCGCACAGCTCACCGAGCTGACGGACGAGCAGGCCGCCTACATCGGCGTGCCCAAGCAGGGGCCCTACAAGCCCGACACCTACCGGTATTGAGGCCGCGATGCGCGTCGATCAGCTGCTGGTGAGCCGGGGCCTGGCGCCCAGCCGCTCGGCTGCACAGCGGCTGATCGAGCGCGGTGCCGTGCGCTGGCTTGGGCGCGACGGCTGGGCCGCGCCGCGCAAGGCCGGCGACGAGTTGCCCGAGGGCTGCGAGCTGCAGGTGACCGACGATGCCGAGTTGCGCTGGGCCTCGCGCGGCGGGCTCAAGCTCGAAGCGGCGCTGGACCATGCGGGCATCGCGGTCGAAGGCCGCGTGTGCCTGGACGTGGGCCAGAGCACCGGCGGCTTCACCGACGTGCTGCTGGCGCGGGGCGCGAAGCACGTGGTCGGTGTCGACGTGGGCCATGGCCAGCTGGTGCAACGGCTGCGCGACGACCCGCGCGTGACGGCGCTCGAAGGCGTGAACGCCCGGTATCTCGATGCCGGGCAGTTGCCGCACCCGCGCTATGACCTGATCGTCGGCGACCTGTCGTTCATCTCGCTCACCCTCGTGCTGCCGGCGCTGGCACCGCTGCTCGCCGGCGATCTGCTGGTGCTCGTGAAGCCGCAGTTCGAGCTGCAGCCGGCCGACATCGGCAAGGGCGGGTTGGTGAAGGATGCCGCTGCCTACGTGCAGGTCGAGGCGCGCATCCGCCAGGCCTGCGCGGCCGTGCCGCTGCGGGTGCGCGACTGGTTCGCCAGCCCGGTCGCCGGCGGCGACGGCAACACCGAATTCTTCGTGTGGGCACAAACGCCCCGCCAGGAGGAGACCATTCCATGAGCAAGACGCTGCCGATCAGCCTCGAGTTCTTCCCCCCCAAGACACCCGACGGCGTAGCCAAGCTGGCCGCCGTGCGCCAGCAGTTGTACGTGCTGAACCCGCAGTTCTGCTCGGTGACCTACGGCGCCGGTGGCTCCACGCAGGACGGCACGATGCAGGCCGTGCAGGCCATCCTGGCCGAAGGCGTGGAAGGCGCGCCGCACTTCTCGTGCATCGGCGCCAGCCGCGCGTCGGTGCGCGACAAGCTGGCCGCGTTCAAGGCGGCCGGCATCAAGCGCGTGGTCGCGCTGCGCGGCGACCTGCCGAGCGGCTATGGCGATGGCGCCTCGCAGGAGTTCCGCTACGCCAGCGACCTGGTGGCCTTCATCCGCAGCGAGGCCGGCGGCCATTTCAGGATCGAGGTGGCCGCCTATCCCGAGACGCATCCGCAGGCGCGCTCGCCGGAGGCCGACCTGAAGGCCTTTGTCGCCAAGGCCAGCGCCGGCGCCGACAGCGGGCTGACCCAGTTCTTCTTCAACGCCGATGCTTACTTCCGCTTCGTGGACGAAGCGCGCAAGGCCGGCGTCGCGATCCCCATCGTGCCGGGCATCATGCCGATCACGAACGCCAGCGGGTTGATGCGCTTTGCCGACAACTGCGGCGCGGAGATCCCGCGCTGGGTGCGACTGCGGCTGCAGAGCTTCGGCGACGACACCGCGTCGATCAAGGCCTTCGGGCTCGACGTGGTCAGCGCCTTGTGCGAGCGGCTGCGCGCCGGCGGTGCGCCGGGCTTCCACTTCTACACCATGAACCAGGCCACGGCGACGCTCGAGATCGCGCGCCGCGTGGGCCTGATGGCGTAAAGCGTCCTACTTGCCGGTGGCCACCGGCGCGTACTCCACCGGCACCCACACGTAGCCCTTGCCTTCGGCGCGCAGGTGGCCCAGGCCCGGAAAGGTGACGTGGGCGCCGGCGAGCAGCAGCTTGTCCTTGGCCGCGCGCGCAAACCACTGCTTGCGCGTGGCGATCGCGCGCTGGTTGTCGGTGTCGAACGCGATGGCCACGTCTGGGCGCGCGAACTGCACCGAGCCCACGTGCACCATGTCGCCCATCACCAGCAGCTTCTGCCCGTTGGATTCGAACAGGTAGCTGCTGTGGCCCGGCGTGTGGCCGGTGGCCACGGCCGTCACGCCGCTTGCGATCTTCGCGTTGGGCTCGAAGGTCTTCCAGTGGCCCGCCGCCTGGTAGGGCGTGACCGCGGCCTTGGCCATGTCAAAGAAGCCCTGCATGTCCTTCGGCGCCTTCGCCTTGTTGTCATCCGACAGCCAGAAGGCGGCCTCCGGCGCCGACGCCATCACCTGCGCGTTGGGGAACGCGAGCTTCCCATCCGCAGTCTCCAGCCCGTTCACGTGGTCGGCATGCAGGTGGGTGAGCAGCACCAGATCCACCTGCGAGGGGTCGTAGCCGGCGGACTTGAGGTTCTCGGCCAAGTGGCCCAGGTTGGGCGAGAAGCCACGGGCACCGGTATCCACCAGGATCAGTTGCTGCCCGGTGTTGACGAGGAAGCCGTTCACCGAGGTCTGAACGGTGGGGCCGGGCTCGAAGGCGCGCGCCATCCCTCGGTCGATCTCGCCGGGACGCGTGAATTTCAGCAACTGTTTGGCGTCGAGGTCGATGTAGCCGTCGTACAGCGCGGTGACCTCGAAATCACCCACCATCGTGCGGTACCAGCCCGGCACCTGCGTCTTCTGTTGCGGCGCGGCTGCGCAGGCGGTGGCGGTGGTCAGCGTGAGCGCGATCGCCGCTGCGGCCGCGCGCCATGTCATCGTCTTCATGGATCCTCCTGTTGCAGAGGGCCGGACGATAGCGGCTGCCAAAGCCCATCGTGCGCATGCGGTGACCCAGGTCAAAGGCGCGTGTTGCGCTGCAGCATCAGCGCCGGACCCTCTTGATCTGCGCCAAGCCGGCCAGGTGGCGATCGCTCTTCAATCGCGTCGAGCAACGAGCTCGCAATTCATCGAAGAGGACCCCATGACCAAGCGCTCCATCGCCCTGATCGCCGCGGCCGCGGCGCTGATGCCCGCCCTCGGCGCCCACGCCCAGAGTGCCGACACCGGCAACTGGCTGGTACGTGCCCGCGCGGTGCACCTGAGCTCCGCGAACAAGGACGACACCGGGCTCGGCCTGACGATCAACGACAAGACGATTCCCGAAGTCGACATCAGCTACTTCTTCACGCCCAACATCGCGGCCGAGCTGATCCTCACCGTGCCGCAGAAGCAGACGGTGCATTCGTCGGTGCTCGCTGCCGACCTCGGCACCTTCAAGCACCTGCCGCCCACGTTCACGGCGCAGTACCACTTCACCAACCTCGGCCCCGTGCGGCCCTACCTGGGCGCCGGCGTGAACTACACCAACATCTCGTCGGTCAACCTGCTCGATGGCGGCGCCAACCTGAAGCGCAACAGCTGGGGCCTGGCGGTGCAGGCGGGCGTGGACGTGCCGGTCGGCAACGGCTGGGTCGTGAACCTGGACGTGAAGAAGGTGCAAATCGGCACCACGGTCTACGTGGGCGGCGCCGACGCCGGCAAGTTCAAGGTCGATCCGCTGCTCGTCGGCCTGGGTGTCGGCAAGCGCTTCTGACCTGCGGCATCGTGACTTCTGCCACGCCTGAGCCGTGGCAGCCGCCCGTTGCTGAGGAAGATCGACGGCAGGAGGCCCTCTTGCGGCTCCAGAATTCCGGCCGTCGGCACTCTCCCTCGCAACGGGTTTCCGCATGGATGCGCGCGCACAACTGGTGTTTCGTGGCGAAACCGAGCCGGGCCACGACCGTGCCACCGTGCAACGCGCACTGGCACAGGCACTGAAGCTGGACGGCCCGCAGGTGGAGGCCCTGTTCTCCGGAACGCGCGCGATCCTGAAGCAGTCGCTGCCGCTGGCCGATGCGCTGCGCTATGCCCGTCAGTTGGCGCGGATCGGGGCGCTGGTGCACGTGGAGCCCATGCCGGCCGACGAGGCGGCCTCCGCCGTCGCACCCCGGCCGCCGGCTGAGGTGGAGCCCGAGCTGCAGCTGGAGTTGCAGGCACGGGCGCTTGCAGCCGCACCACCTGCATCGGCGGCCGCGGCGGCCGTCGAGCCTGCGGCCCCACTGCCTGCAGCCGAGCCGGATGAAGTGGTGTGCCCGAACTGCGGTGAGCGACAGCCCAGGCGCGAGATCTGCGGCGCCTGCGGCACCGACATGGCGCGGGCGGTGGCCGCGAGGATCGAAGCGGCGCGGCTCGAGCGGCAGCAGCGGCTGGCCGAGTTGCGCTCAGGCGGCGGAGTGGAGGTCGACGAATTGCCGCCGGCGCCGCTGGAGCCGGACCGCTCGCTGCGCGCCCTCCTGCTCGGCTTCGAGGGCCGCATCTCGCCGCTGCGGTATGCCACGGCCAGCGTCGGCCTGCTGACCTGCATGCTGCTGATCGCGGCCTTCGTGCTGGGCCGGCCGGGCGCCGGGCGGCTGGTGGCTGCGGTGCTGCTGCTTGCGCCCCTGCTCTTCCAGTCGATGCGGCTGACCGCGCTGCGTTGCCAGGACTGCGGCGGCCCCCGTTGGTGGAGGCTGCTTGCGCTGGTGCCCTATGTCGGCACCGTGGGCTGTCTGCTGCTGACCCGGCTGCCGAGCGCCGAAACCGACAACGAGTTCGGTCCGCCGCCCGAGCCGGGCGACCCGCGCCACCTTGCCGTGGCGGTGGGCGCCTGCGTCGTGCTCGGCGGCTGGGGTTTCTATATGGGATACCAGTCGCACCAGCAGGAGCGAATGCAGCAGCTGAGCCTGTCCATGGCCGAGAGCGACGCACGCCAGATGGCGGAGGCGGCGGCCTCCGCCGCCATCCTTGCGGCGTCGGCGCCCGATGCCGCCGACGAATCGGAGCCGGCTCAGCTGAAGCGCTGGATGCCCAACGAGGAGGCCGCCGCGGCCTTCCGCACCGACTACGAGCCGGCGCGCGTCAACAAGGCCTTTGCGGTATCGGCCGGTGGCGGCTGGGGCTGGAAGGCCGGTGCCCGCAACGCCTCCGACGCAGCCCATGCCGCGCTCGCCGACTGCGCGGCGCGGCAGCCGGCCTTCGCGGCCACCTGCCACCTGGTCAACGTGAATGGCCGCTGGCCGAAGGCGCGCTGAAGCGCGTCAGCGCTCGCGCTGCCAGGCCACGCCGTCCTCGGTGAGGAGCGCATCGAGCGGCATGTCATGCGGCTCCGGGTCCAGCCACGGCACCCAGCCGTGCGCGTAGCCCACGCCCACCGTGAACGGGCGCGGCTGCAGCGCCGCCAGGGTGCGGTCGTAGAAGCCGCCGCCATAGCCCAGGCGCACGCCGTTGGGGCCGAAGCCCACGCAAGGCACGAGCAGCATCTGCGGTTCGAACTCCTCGGTGTCCTTGGGCTTCGGGATGCCGTAGGCATCGGCCTCCATCGGGCAGCCGGGGTACCAGACGTGGAAGCGCAGCTGGCGGCTCTCGCGGTCGATCACCGGCAGCCCGATGCGGCGCTTGCTGTCGGCCTCGCTCCAGCGGTAAAGCGCCGGCAGGGCATCGAACTCCCCCTTGATCGGCCAGTAGGCGCCGATGGTCTGTTCGCGCCGCGCCACCAGCCATACGCGCAGCACGCGCTGCAGGTGCACCGAGCGTTCGTGACGGTCCGACATCGCCAGGCGCTCGGCCAGCAGCTGCTTGCGCAACGTGGGCTTGTCGCGCGAGGGTTCCAGGGGCAGTCCGGGTGCAATGCTCATCGCGGGGATTGTGCGGGGGCCGCCGCGGGCTGGCAAACTCGGGCGCCATGTCGCACGCCGGCCTGCTCGATCACTGCCTGGAACTGCTCGCCCCGCTTGGCCGGCCGCGCGCACGGCGCATGTTCGGCGGCCAGGGCATCTACCTGGACGAGCTGTTCATCGCGCTGATCGCCGTCGACCGATTGTTCCTGAAGACCGACGACCTCACGCGTTCGCGTTTCGAGGCCGCCGGATGCCAGCCCTTCACGTTCCCCAAGAAGGACGGCAGCCTCACGGCCACGTCCTACTGGAGCGCACCCGACGAAGCGATGGACTCGCCGGATGCGATGGCGCCGTGGGCACGCCTGGCCCTGGCCGCCGCGCTGCGCGCGCGGCAGGCCGAAGGCGAACGGATCAGCAAGCGTGCTGCAGGCGCACGCCCTGCAGCCAGCGGCGCAGCGCGGCCGCGGGCTTCAGCGCGAGCGAAGCGTTGACTGTCGTGCTGGCCGGTGCACCGCCCAGCAGCTCGCACCGGGCGCGCGGCCCGGCGTCCAGCACCACTTCCAGCCCGGTAAAGCCTTGGGCGGGGTCGAACTCGGCATGGGCGCGGACATGCGTGGTACCGGCTTGTACCAATGCGCGCAGCACCTGGATCGAACGTTCGCGGATATCCTCACGGGTCAGTGTGGGCTTCAGTTCGGCGGTGACGGCGATCGCTTCCTTCAAGGTGCCGGAACGATTGGCCTTGCGCTGCATGACGTTGGTGAGATGGTCCTCGATCGCGGACTGGATGTCGGCGACATCGAAGGCGACCGCGAGCCGGCGCGAAAAGGCATAAAGATCGCGCATGTCGATCTCGCGCTGACGCGAGATTTCCAGTTGCCGTTTCAGCCGCGCGGCCAACTGGCTGACCACAATCGCCACGAAGATATAGAGGACGATGTTGATGATTTCCTGCGGATCGGAAATATCGAAGCTGACGCGCGGCTCGAAGTAGAAGTAGGCCGAGGCCACGACGCCCAAGGCCGCCGCGAACAGGGCGGAGACGAGCCCCCATTGGGTGGCGGCAATCAGCACCGGGATCAGGTAGGCGACGGTTCCCCGCGTCAGCCCGATTTGCGCGATGATGAGCGAGATCAGCGCCGTGGTCGCGGCAACCAGGCAGAAGGT
>CAMLIZ010000137.1 GCA_946480245.1 uncultured Pseudomonadota bacterium | reverse complement strand
TCGCCGCCGAGCCGCTGGTGGCACAGGGCCGGCTGGTGCGCGTGCTGCCGCAGTTCGTGGACCTGCGGCCCTCGCCCGTCTATGCGGTGACCGCCAGCACCCGCGAGCGGCTGCCGAAGATCAAGGCCTGCGTCGACTACTGGGCGGAATGGTTCGGCCAGCTGGCGGCCAACCTGGCTGCCGCGGCTACTGCTGCGCGGTCTTGACCGCCGGCGATTGGGCCAGCAGCGCCCACAGCTGGGCCTGTGCCGCGGTGGGGTCGCTGCCCTTCAGCGAGCGGAAGGTCTGCGCGGCCGCGTCCTTCTGGCCGGCCATCCACTGCGCGATGCCCAGGTGCAGGCGTGCCTCATCCGGTCGCTTGATGCCGCCCTTGCCCAGCGCCTGCTCGATCAGCGCGGCCCCCTTGTCGGGCTGGCCGGCGGTGGCCAGCGCAAAGCCCATCGCGGCCAGCGAGTTGCCGTCGCGGCCGGCGGGCGGGTTGGCTGCGGCCTGCTTGAGCGTGGGCTCGTCGGCCGCGGCCAGGCGCCTGGCCTGGGCGCGCAGCTGGTCGTGGCTCTTGGCGTTGGCGCCCTTGCCGAGCATGCCGTTGGCATAGCCCGCGTCCAACACCTTCAGCGCTTCGGCCGGGTAGCCGGCCTGGATGGCCAGTTGCGCCATCTCCACGTATTCGGCGGGCTGCTCCATCGCGCCGGTGGCCATGCGCAGGCGATACAGGTCGAGCCGCTGGGCGTCAGAGAGGTTGGCCTTGCCCTGGGTGCGGTAGATCAGGTCGGTCCACAGCTCGGGCTTGGGGTAGTGCGCCACCAGGCGCTGCAGCGTCTGCGTGTAGCCGGCCTCGTCGTTCGTCTTGGCCTGCGCGCTGGCCAGCATGCGCAGCAACTGCTCGGTGGGCACCTGGCCGGCCGCCTCTTCGGCCTGCACCTTGGCGGCGAGCTCCTTGGCCGCGCCTGCATAGTCGCCGGACAGGTACAGCGCATTCACCCACTCGGTGCGCACGTTGGCGTCGCTGCCGCCTTGCTGGAAGTAGCGCTGCGCAGCGGCGGCAGCCTTCTGGTAATCCTTGACTCGGTAGTACAGATCCACCTGCGCGCGCAGCACGTCGCGCAGCTCGTCGCCGGCCAGGCGGCCGCTGGCCACCACCTTGTCCAGCGACTGCAGCGCCAGCGGCAGGTCACCGGTGCCCATCGCCATCGCCGCGCGCATGCGCTCGATGAAGAAGCTCTCGTACGGCGTGAGGTTGGGCGCGGCGGCGGCCTCGCGCACCTTGGCCATCGCGTCGGCGTACTTGCCTTGCTTGCTGAGCTGCTGTGCGGCCTGCAGCGCCTGGGCCACCTCGGGGCGGGCGCCTTCCTGCGGCGCCGACGCCGCGGAGGCTGCGGAGGCGGGGGTTTGCGCCTGGGCGCACCAGCTGGCCAGCGCCAGCGCCACGGCCGCGACCACGCGCAGCGTCGTTCCGGAGGTGTTCATGGTGGGGACGTTTACAACGAGGTGAGGGCGGCCGCGCGACTGCGGCGGCCGGCGAAGCCCGGGAGTGTAGGCGGACCCCGATACCGACCGATTACGAAGCGTTCAGTTCCGCAACGAAATCGTAGGTATCGCCGCGGTAGATGGATTGCGACAGCTCCACCGCGCGGCCGTCACGCAGGTAGCCCAGGCGCTCCACCAGCAGGCCGGCGTCGCCCGGCTGCGCCGCCAGCAGCTTGGCCTGCTCGACGTCGAGCACCAGCGCGCGCAGGCGCTGCAGCGCGCGCACCGGCCGGCAGCCCTGCTGCTCCAGTGCTTCGTACAGCGAGGCATCCACCGCCTGCAGCGAGGGCAGGCAGGAGGCCACCACCGTGCAGTACTCGAGCGACATCGGCTGGTCGTCGGCATAGCGCACGCGCTGGAAGCGGTAGACAAGCGTGCCGGGGCTGAGCGCCAGCTTCATCGCCTCCTCGGGTGTGACCGTGCCTTCGCTGCGCTTGATCCACACGGTGCGCGGCGTGCGGCCGCGCGCCCGCATGTCTTCCGAAAACGAGGTCAGCTTGGCGAAGTTCTTGTCGATGCGCATGCCCACGAAGTTGCCGGAGCCTTGGCGGCTCACCAGCAGGCCCTCGTCGATCAGGCCCTCGATGGCCTTGCGCACCGTGATGCGCGAGATGCCCAGGTCCGCTGCCAGCTGGCGCTCCGACGGCAAGGCGTCTTCCGGGCCCAGCACCCGCTTCTCGATCGCTTCGCGCAGGGCGCGCTGCAGTTGCTGGTACAGCGGCAGGTTGCTGTTGGGGTCGAGCGTGCCGAGGATCTGCGCCAGTGTGGTCATGCACCCCTCCTTCCTGTGTTTTTCAACCGGTAATGATACCAATACGGTACCAGGGTTGGTACCAGCTTCGCAGCGTCGGTTACGCGTGCCCTAGGGCTTTCCCTTGTCACCTGAATGAATTGGCGAGACCAGGGCGACAGCGCTGAAACAATTTTGTCGAAAATTGGTAGCATGCTGGCACGCAGTGGTAGTATAGTGGTACGCATTCGGAGAGATGCTTGTAAGGGGGCTGGCGGCGGCACGTGGGGTGGCGTCACCGGCAGGGTCTTGGAAGGCCGCGTCGTCATCGGGGCCACATCGTCAAGAGGAGCTCATGAAGATTCAACACACACCCATTGCATCAGCGGTCGCGCTCGCGCTGATGAGCATGGTCGTGGCGGCGCAGGCGCAACAGGCGGCACCGGCGCCGGCCGGCGCTGCCAGCGCGGCTGCCAAGGGTGACGAGGTGCAAACGGTGGTCGTCACCGGCATCCGGGCCTCGATGGAGCAGTCCATCAATCGAAAGCGCAATTCTGACTCCCTGGTGGAGGTGCTCACGGCAGAGGACGTGGGCAAGATGCCTGACAAGAACGTCGCGGATTCCCTGCAGCGCATTCCCGGCGTCACGATCAGTTCGGCCGGGGCCAGCGAAGGCGGCTTCGACGAGAACGAGCGCGTGAGCCTGCGTGGCACCAACCCCAGCCTGACGCTCACGCTGATCAACGGTCACTCGATCAGCTCCGGCGACTGGTTCGTGTTGAACCAGGTGGGCACGGTCGGGCGCAGCGTCAGCTATTCGCTGCTGCCCTCCGAACTGGTGAACACGGTGTACGTCCGCAAGGCCTCGCAGGCCGATCTGGTGGAAGGCGGCATCGCCGGCACGGTGGACATCCTGACCAACCGGCCGCTGTCGTTCAAGGATCAGCTCACCCTTCGCGCGTCCGCGGGCGAGGTGTATTCCGACCTGCCAAAGAAGTACGACCCGCAGTTCAACGGCCTGATCAACTGGAAGAACGCCGCCAATAACGTCGGCGTGTTGTTCCAGGCCTTCTACGAGAAGCGCCACCTGCGGCGCGATGGCCAGGAGACGCTGGGCTACGGCACGATCGACCCGAACAGCGCCCTGGTCACCGGCCGCGCCGCGGATCCGGCGAACAACGTGGCCGCGCTCACCCCGCATCCAGACCTGGCGGGCGTGATGTACCCCAACGACGTCGGCTCGGCGCTGTTCGAGCAGGTGCGCGAGCGCCAGGGCGGCGTGCTGGATTTCCAGATCAAGCCGAGCGACCGCGTCACGCTGGACTTCAGCGGGTTCTACTCGCACATGAAGGCCACCAACTACAACCGAAACTGGTTGCTGTGGAACGCGCATGTGATCAACGGCGGCAACGCGATCCAGGATCCGACCAGCTACACGGTGAAGAACGGCACGCTGGTGTCGGCCACCTTTGCCCCGACGCTCAAGGCCGACGGCACGCCGAACCAGTACGCGATCGTCGACAACATCTATCGCCCCGGTGCCAACGCGACCACCAAGTTCTTCGACTTCGATGGCAAGTTTCAGGTCAGCGACAAACTGACCTTGCTGTCCAAGGTGGGCCAGTCGCAGGGCACGGGCGAAACGCCGAAGCAGGACGTGTTCGAGGGTGACGTGCTGGGCACGGGCTCCTCGTACACGATGCACGGCATCGGCTCGCCGATCAGTGCCTCGGTGCTGGCCGGCAATCCGGCGGTGTTCACCGGCACCGGGCTGGACTGGATCTTCGGCGCCAGCCCTGCGCGCACCAACGACAAGGAAACCTACGGCCAGATCGACGGCGAGTACGCACTCGACGCCGGCGTGGTGAGCTCGGTGAAGGCCGGCGCGCGCTTCGCCACGCACAAGCGCGAATCGGTGTGGATCGCGCAGGGGCCCAACGACTACGCGGCCGCCAACGCCAACCCGCCGGCGTGGAACGGCGAGACCTACCCGAGCGACTTCGCGAGCACGCTGGGCGGCGGCCCGCTCACCGGCGTGTGGCAGATCTCCCCGGCCGCGCTGGAGACCTGGGGCGACAAGTTCTCCAACCGTGATCCGGTCAGCCGCGAGTACTTCCCCGGCGAGTTCTCGCTCAAGGAGAACATCAGCTCGGCCTATGCGATGGCCAACCTCGAAGGGCAGGGCTGGCGCGGCAACGTGGGCTTGCGGCTGGTGCGCACCGAGGAGAACGTGAACGTCAACGTCGCCATCCCGGGTGACGTGTGCGCTGCGCTCGACCCGGCCTGCACGGTGCCGGGCGCGATCACCACCTCGGCCTTCGGCTCGTTCTATCGCAAGCTCGTCAAGAACACTTACAACGATCCGCTGCCAAGCGCCAACCTCACGTTCGACCTGAACAGCAAGACGCAGTTGAAGCTCGGCGTGGCCAAGACCATGACGCGCCCGGACTTCAGTGCGTTGGGCGGCGCCGTCAGCCTGGATGACCTGAACCACACCGGCAGCGGCGGCAACGCCAACCTGAAGCCGATCCGGTCGACCAACTACAACGCCAACGTGGAGTGGTACTTCGCGCCGCGCGCGCTGCTCGAAGGCGGCGTCTTCTTCATGGACCTGACCAACTACGTCAGCTACGGCACGCAGGCGATGCAGTTCCGCAACATCCGCACGGGGGTGGACGAGACCTACAACGTCACCATGCCGATCAACAGCAGCGGCAAGGTCAAGGGCTTCGAGCTGTCGTGGTCGCAGCCGCTGGGCATGGGCTTCGGCGCCTTCGCCAACTACACCTATGCGGATGCCAAGGAAAAGGGTGGCGGGCCGCTGGTGGGTGCCTCGAAGAACACGTACAACCTGACCGGCTTCTTCGAGAACGACAAGTTCAACGTGCGCGTGGCCTACACCTTCCGCTCGAAGTTCTACAACGGCCTGGACCGCAGCAGTGCGCAGTTCCAGGATGACACTGCCTCGCTGGCGGCGTCGCTGGGCTACAAGATCACCGACAACCTGACCTTGTCGCTCGACGCGTTGAACCTGAACAACCCGAAGCTCAAGTACTACGCCAACAACCCGGACCAGCCGACCGCGTTCTATGTCAACGGCCGGCAGTACTACCTGACGCTGCGCGCGGCGCTGTAGCCGCGGCCGCTGCGCTCTCTGGGGTGGCGACGACGGCTTCGGCCGCGTCGCCCTTTTTCATTCGAACCATGCAGAGATCGATCAAGTCAGCCTGGGCGGGCGTGCTGCTGGCATGCACTGCGCCGGCCTGGGCCGCGCCCGTGGTGGGGCCGTACAAGCACGTGCCGATGGCCTTCGACGCCGCCACGCAACGCATCGCGGCACGGCCGGTCGACCCCGAGGGCGTCGTCACCTGGGCCTTCGCCACCGGCACCTGCGGCGACGAACGCTGGGGCGAGGGCATCGACACCGGCCGCTTTGCCCACGTCAACGTGGCAGCGTTCGTCGATGCGAGGGCGCGCTATATCGTCTCCACCGGCGGCCAGGGCCAGCAGTTCGTATGCGACAGCGACGAGGGCATGGAGCGCTTCATTGCGCGCTACGCATCGCCGCAGCTGGTCGGCTTCGACTTCGACATCGAGGCCGGCCAGAGCGATGCGTCGATCGACGCGCTCGTGCGCTCGGTCGCGCGCGCGCAAGCGCGCCACCCGGCGCTGCGCTTCAGCTTCACGCTGCCCACCTTCGCGGCCAGCGACGGCAGTGCGCGCAGCCTCAACCGCGTCGGTCAGCGCGTGCTGCAAGCGCTGCGCCGCCATGCTGTGCGAGACCCGTACATCAACCTGATGGTGATGGACTACGGTGCGGCGCGTGCAAGCCGTTGCGTGCTCCGGCGCACGCCGCAAGGGCCGCGCTGCGACATGGCACGGTCGGCGCTGCGTGCAGCCGAGAACCTGCATGCGCGCTACCGGGTGCCGCTGGATCACATCGAGCTGACCGCGATGATCGGCGTCAACGACGTGGTGGAGAACGTATTCACCCTCGTCGATGCCCGGTGGCTGGGCCGCGCGGTGCGCGAGCATGGCCTGGGCGGCCTGCACTGGTGGTCGCTGGACCGGGATGCGCCTTGCGCGGCACCGCAGCCTGGCGCATCGGCTGCCTGCAGCGGCGTGCCGCAGGCGCCGCTGGCCTTTGCCCGCGCGTTCCACGAGGGCCTCCGTTGACCGCGTATCGCTGGTTCGTCAGCGAACACATTCTTGAAATATGTGCGGCGACGAACTAGACTGCCGGCATGTCTGCTGCATTGCGTGCTCCTGAACACCCCCATGTCGACCTCGGCTCGCCGGCGGCTGCAGCCGCCGCGCTGCGCGTGTTCTGGCGCCTGGCCGAGGCCTGGGAGCTTTCCGCGGCGGAGCAGGCCACCTTGCTGGGCGTGGGCCGCACCACGCTGTACCAGTGGAAGCAGGGCAAGGTGGGCCCGCTCGATCGCCATGTGCTCGAGCGCCTGTCGCACCTGTTCGGCATCTATGCGGCCTTGCAGATCCTGCTGCCGCTGCCCGAGCGGGCCAACGCCTGGGTGCGCAAGCCCAACGACGCGCCGCTGTTCGGCGGCCGCCCGGCGCTGGAGCGCATGCTGGGCGGCCAGGTGTCCGACCTGTTCGTCGTGCGCCAGTACCTCGACGCGCAGCGCGGGGGCAAGGCTTGACGGCGGCGGGGCGCAAGGTCGCTGTTCATCCGGTCGTCTGGCGCCCCTGCTATCGGCTGATTCCGTCGCGCTATCCCACCGTGGGCCTGTACGACGCCATCGCCGACCCGGCGGACCTGGAGGTGGCGTTCGCGGTGGAGGCCTTCGCGAACCCGCGCATCCGTGACGAGATCGGCCAGCTGCCGCTGGTGGCGCCGCACGAGCGCGTCAGCGGCCCGGGCACCACGCCGATCATGGCCGCCTTCACGCACCTGAATCCCGAGGGCTCACGCTTTTCCGACGGCAGCTACGGCGTGTACTACGCGGCGGACGACCGTGACACCGCCATCGCCGAGGTCAGCCACCACCGCGGCCTGTTCCTCGCGCGCACGCATGAGGCCGCACTCGACGTGGACCTGCGCATGATCGTGGCCGACCTCGACGCGCCTCTGCATGACCTGCGCCCGCTGCGCAAGAGCGCGCCCGACATCTACGACCCGGACCACTACGGTGCGTCGCAGGCGCTGGGGCGAAGCTTGCGCGCCGAGGGCAGCTGGGGCGTGCTGTTCCACAGCGTGCGCCATGAAGGCGGCCTGTGTGCCGGCGTGTTCCGTCCACGCGCGCTCAAGTCAGCGCGCCAGAGCAGCCACATCGCGCTGCATTGGGACGGCCAGCGCATCACCCATTGGTACGAGAAGCGCGCGCCGAAGGCGCTGGGCCCGGCGTGAGCGTCGGCGGTCGATAGCCGTCGGTCAGCGTACGCAGGAACGCGACGATGTCGCGCACCTCGGTCTCGGTGAGCGCTGGCCGGCCGTCGGCGCGCGCACCGAACGGCGCCTCGCGGTGCACGGCGTCGCGGCACTGCTCAGGCAGATCGTTTGGCGCCCGCGGCCGGCCCTGCGCGTCGCGCCCGTAGTAGCGCTGCGGCTGCAGATCACGCTGGGCGTAGAAGCGCACCGCATCTGCCAGCCGGGTGAACACGCCGTTGTGGAAGAACACCGAGCGCGTGGCCACGTTGCGCAGCGAGGGCGCCTTGAAGCGGCCGCAGGCGTCCGGTGCGCGCGCCGCGGCGTCGGTGCGCAGCGGGCCGGCCAGGCCGAGATCGAAGAACGCCGGGTTGGCATTCCGTGCAATGCGCTTGTTGCGCGGCACGCCGAGCGCGATCAGCCCGAAGTCGGTGAACAGCGGAAAGCCGCCGTGCACCCGCCCGCTCGGATGGCAGGACGCGCAGTTGCCTCGCTGCGGGTCGTCGAAGGCCTGCAGGCCGCGGCGTTGCGCTGCGCTCAGCTGGGCGCGGCCGCGCAGGACCTCGTCGTACAGGCTGCTGAAGGGCGAGAAGGTGGCCGGGTCCTGCTGAAACACCTCCAGCGCCCACAGCAGGCCTTTCCAGGCCCGTGCCTCGTCGTCGAGCGCGTGCGGGCCGAACGCCGCGCGAAATGCGGCGGCCGAGCGCGAGGCGCGCAAGCGCGCGACGACCGCCGCCGCATCGGCATTGCCCATCTCGAACGGCGACAGCAGCGGGCCCGCTGCCTGCTCGTGCGCCGAGGCCGCGCGGCCATCCCAGTCGAAACCGCCGCTGGGGCCGAGGTCTTCCGCGTCGTTGCCGTCGGCCTCGCGGAAGTGCGCATCGAACGCCGGTGTGAACGAGCGGTACATCAGCGAGGGCACGGCGCGCAGCCCCGGCGACGAGCCGCGGGCGCCGCCGCGCTGCACGGCGAGTGCGTTCGGTGGGCCGAATGCATGCCGCGGGTCATGGCAGCTCGCGCAGGCCATGCGGCCCGAGGCCGACAACTGCCGCTCGAAGAACAGGCTGCGACCCAGGGCGGTGAGTTCGGGCACGTCCGGCCGGCGCTCGAAGGACGTGCCGTAGAACGAGTCGGCGCCGGGCGGTGCAGCCCAGGCCACACAGCTCGCGATCGAGACCAGGGCGGCGGCAACGCGCGGCACGCGCAAGAGCAGGGAGAGCAAACGCATCGCAGGTCAGCGTAGCGGCACGTCGGGTCGCGCGTATGACAGCGGCATGCCGTCACGCGAGCGTCATCGCCGGCTGCCAGGATGCGCTCTTCGATCCGCTCACCTACAACCCCCCATCCCATGACCGCTCTCGTCCGACTCCCCAGGCGCGCCCGCGCACTCGCACTCACCGTGGTGGCGGCCGCGGCGCTGGCCGCCTGCGGCGGCAGCGACAGCACCTCGTCGACCAGCGTCGACCAGGGCCTGCAGTCGAAGGTGCAGAACATCGTCGTGATCTACGCCGAGAACCGCTCCTTCGACAACCTGTTCGGCAACTTCCCGGGCGCCAACGGCCTGAGCACGGTGATGGGCAGCGACGGCAAGCCCACCAGCGCCTACATCGCCCAGAAGGACCGTGACGGCAGCACCGTGCTGGCCACACTGCCGCAGACCTGGGGCGGCGTCACCGCGCCCGGCATGGCGGTGACGGTGACACAGGCACAGAGCGCCGGCTTGCCGAACCAGCCGTTCTCGGTGGAGACCGCGTTCCAGCAAAGCGCGAATGCCACGCTCACCCTCGGCACCAACACGCGCGACCTGTACCACCGGTTCTTCGAGAACCAGATGCAGATCGACGGCGGCAAGAACGACATGTTCGCCGCGTGGGCCGACGCCGGTGGCCTGACGATGGGCCACTTCGACTACAGCGGCTCGGCGATCTACAAGCTGGCGCAGCAGTACGTGCTGGCCGACAACTTCTTCGAAGGCGCATTCGGCGGTTCGTTCCTGAACCACCAGTACCTGGTCTGCGCCTGCGCGCCGGAGTATCCGAACGCGGACACCTCGCCCGCCAAGGGCTCGATCTCGGCGCTGGACAAGGACGCCAACGGCAACTTCACCGCCAACCTCACCGTCAACACCGCGACCAGCCCCGCCTCCGCGATGGACGGCCCGCCGAAGTTCGTGCTGTCGGGCAACCTCACCCCGGCCAACTACTTCGGCGATGGCAAGTTCTACGCCGTCAACACCATGCAGCCGGCCTACCAGCCCAGCGGCAATTTCCCTCTGGATACCAACGGCACCGATGCGCAATACGCCGACCCCAGCAAGGCGACGACGCTGCCGCCGTTGACGCAGCAGAACATCGGCGACCTCTTGAGCGCCAAGAACGTGAGCTGGAAGTGGTACGCCGGCTCCTGGAACGCTGCCATGACCGACGGGGCGCAGGCACCGGGCAGCACGCACCAGGTGATCTACGCCGGCAACGCCAATGGCGTGGCCACCACGGCCAATGTCGACTTCCAGCCGCATCACCAGCCCTTCAACTACTACGCCGAGTTCGATCCGGTGACGCATGCGGCCGACCGCACGGCGCACCTGAAGGACTACAACGACCTCGTCGCCGACGCGGCCGCCGGCACGCTGCCCGCCGTCGCCTTCTACAAGCCCGAAGGCGTGTACAACCAGCACGAGGGCTACGCCAACCTGAGCGACGGCGACCAGAAGATCGCCGAGCTGGTCGGCCAGCTGCAGGCCAGCCCGCAGTGGAAGAACATGGTGATCGTGATCACCTACGACGAGTTCGGCGGCGTGTGGGACCACGTGGCGCCGCCCAAGGCCGACAAGCTCGGTCCGGGCACGCGCATCCCGGCGATCATCATCTCGCCGTTCGCGAAGAAGGGCACCGTGGACCACACGCAGTACGACACGGCGTCGATCCTGCGCTTGATCACGCGCCGCTTCGGGCTGGACACGCTGGCCGGCCTGAAGACGCGCGACGACGCGCTCAAGGCCAACGGTGGCACCGCGATGGGCGATCTGACCAGCGCGCTCGACCTGAGCAGCAACTGATCGGGCCGGTCACCGCGCGCCTCAGGCCGCGGTGACCCGGATGCCGCGGATCTGCCCCGGCGTTGCGCTGGCCGCCGGCCGCCCGTAGGTGGCGGGGTCGAAGCGGTGCAGCAGCTCGGCCTCGCGCGCGCGGGCCAGCGCGACGTTGGCAATCTTCACGTGGCCGAAGCCGCGCATCGTCAGCGGCAGCGCGGCGATCTCGGTGGCCACGCGCAGGCGCTCTGGTGTCAGCGCCGGCAGCAGCGACTCGACGCGCTCGATGTAGCGCGTGACGAGTGCCCGCTCCATGCGGCGCTCCTCGGTCTTGCCGAAGATGTCGAGCACGCTGCCGCGCAGCACGCGGGCGCGGGCCAGCAGGCGCATCGCCGGCAGCATCCAGCCGCCCAGGCGCACCTTCTTCGGTGCCTGGCCGTTGCGCGCGCGGCTGAGCACGGGCGGCGCCATGTAGAACTCCAGGCGCAGGTCGCCTTCGAACTGCTGCTGCAGCGCCTGCCGGAACGCACCGTCGGTGTACAGCCGCGCCACCTCGTACTCGTCCTTGTAGGCCATCAGCTTCAGCAGGCTGCGCGCCACCGCGCTCGTGAAGGGCAGCGCAGGGTCTGCGCCCACCTGCATCTCGCGCACCCGCACCTGGTTCACCAGGTTGGCATAGCGCTGCGCATACGCGGCGTTCTGGTAGGCGGTGAGATGGCCGACGCCGCGCGCGATCAGCACGTCCAGCGTCTCGGCCGCGGCCGGCGCCTGGGGCTCGGGCTGGAGCAGCTTCTTTACGGCGGCCGGGTCGGCAGCCGCCAGCCGGCCGAGCGAGAACGCGAGCTTGTTGTTCTGCACCGCGACGTTGTTGAGCTCGATCGCGCGCAGCAGCGCGGCCAGGCTCACCGGCACCAGCCCGCGCTGCCAGGCGTAGCCGAGCGCCAGGATGTTGGACACGATCGAGTCGCCGAGGAACGCCTCGGCCAGCGCCTGCGCGTCCAGCGTCTGCACCTGTTCCTCGCCAGCCGCGAAGCGCAGCTTCTCGAGCAGCTGCGGCACCTTCAGGCTGGCATCCGGGTTGTGCAGGCTCTCGGCCACCGGTACCTCGTGCGTGTTGGCGAGGACGCGCGTGCGGCCGTGGCGCACGGTCTGCAGCGCGTCGGCGCCGGCGCCCACCACCAGGTCGCAGGCGAGCAGCGCGTCGGCCTGTTGCGTGTCGATGCGCACCTGGTTCAGGCGGGAGGGCACGTCGGCCAAGCGCACGAAGCTCAGCACCGAGCCGCCCTTTTGCGCGAAGCCCATGAAGTCGAGCACGCTTGCCGCTTTGCCCTCCAGGTGCGCCGCCATCGTGATCAGTGCGCCCACCGTGACCACGCCGGTGCCGCCGACGCCGGTGACCAGCAGGTCGTAGGGGCCGGTCCAGGCGTGTGCGGCGGGCTGCGGCAGTGCGTCCACGCGTTGCATGAAGTCGCCCGCGTTCGAGGCCAGCGCGCCGGCCTTCTTGCGCAGCTGCCCGCCGAGCACGCCCACGAAGCTGGGGCAGAAGCCCTTGGCGCAGGAGTAGTCCTTGTTGCAGCTGCTCTGGTCGATCTTGCGCTTGCGGCCGAGATCGGTTTCGTGCGGCAGCACCGCCACGCAGTTGCTCTGCACCGAGCAATCTCCGCAGCCTTCGCACACTGCCTCGTTGATGAACAGGCGCCGTGCAGGATCGACCATCTCGCCCTTCTTGCGGCGGCGGCGCTTTTCGGCGGCGCAGGTCTGCTCGTAGATCAGCACCGTCACGCC
>CAMLIZ010000136.1 GCA_946480245.1 uncultured Pseudomonadota bacterium | reverse complement strand
GCGGTGATCTCGCCGATGATGTCGGTCACGCGCTGCACGCTGGCGACGATCTCGGTCATCGTGCTGCCGGCGTCCTGCACCAGGCGCGAGCCGGTCTCCACTTTGTCCACGCTGGTGCCGATCAGCGCCTTGATCTCCTTGGCGGCTTCGGCAGAGCGTTGCGCCAGGCTGCGCACCTCGCCGGCCACCACCGCGAAGCCGCGGCCCTGCTCGCCGGCGCGCGCGGCTTCCACCGCTGCATTGAGCGCCAGGATGTTGGTCTGGAACGCGATGCCGTCGATCACGCCGATGATGTCGGCGATCTTCTTCGAGCTGGTGTTGATCTCGTCCATCGTGCTGACCACGTTGGCCACCACCGTGCCGCCGCGTTGCGCTACGTGGGCGGCGGAAGCAGCGAGCTGGTTGGCCTGGCGCGCCGCGTCGGCCGACTGCGTGACCGTGCCGGTGAGCTGCTCCATCGAGCTGGCGGTCTGCTGCAGGTTGGAGGCGGCCTGCTCGGTGCGCTGCGACAGGTCGAGGTTGCCCTGCGCGATCTCCACCGACGCGTGCGAGATGCTCTGCGCGGTGTGGCGCACCTGGCCCACGAGCGTCTGCAGCGACGCGGTCATGCGGGCCAGTGCGCGCTCGACGTCGCCGATCTCGTCGTGGCGCCGCGGCACGATGCTCTGGCTCAGGTCGCCGGCGGCAATGCGCTCGGTGGCGCGCACCATGTTGCGCAGCGGCCCGCTGATGGCGCGCACGAGGTGCAGGCTGGACAGCGCCAGCAACCCCACGATGGCGGCCATCACGCCGGCCACCAAGTACACGGTGTGCATGCGCTGCTGGCCCACCGCCGCGCGCAGCGCGGTGGCGCCGGCGTCCAGCAGGTTGATCAGGTCCTGCTGCGCGGCGGCGTAGGCGTCCATCTGCTGCTTGTAGGCCGCCACCGCGGTGCTCAGCGCGGTGGTGTCCGCGCCGGCCTGCGCGCGCAGCGCGTCGTCGCGCGCGGCGAGGTAGGTCTTGCGCACTTCGGAAGCGTGCTTCAGCGCGTCCTGTTCCTGCGGCGTGTCGAGCATCGGCTCGAGCTGCTTCTGCAGCTCGGCGATGCTGGCCGAGGTCTGCGCCATCTGCGGCTTGAGCGCGGCCGCCAGGGCCGCATCGGTGCTGGACAGCAGGGCATAGGTGCGGCCCGCATTCACCTGCGTGGCCGCGGCCCAGCGCATCGCCAGCGTGAACTTGGTCTGCTGGCGTTGCTGCTCTTCGGCGGAGGCGGCCTGCGAATGCAGCGTGCGCACGGTGGACACGGCGGTCATCACCACCACCATCACCGCCAGCAGCAGCACCGGGAGCCATAGGCGAACGGCGATTGTCAGTCTCTTCATAAGGGGTTCCGACATGAAAAGGGGCCGCTGCCGCGGCCCCTGGTAAGAAGGCGCAGGGCTTCAGGCGGCGAGAGCCGTCTCCATCAGGCCCATGTCGGCGCTGCTCATCAGCGCCTCGATGTCCATCAGGATCAGCATGCGGTCGCCCACGCTGCCGATGCCGGTGATGAAGCTGGTGTCCACCGTGGTGTTCATCTCCGGTGCCGGCTTGATGTGCTCGCGGGTGAGCTCCATCACGTCGGACACCGAATCCACCACGGCGCCGACCACCCGGCCGCGCACGTTGAGCACGATCACGACCGTGAAGCTGTTGTACTCGGCCGTCGCGCAGCCCAACTTCAGGCGCAGGTCGACGATCGGCACGATCACGCCGCGCAGGTTGACCACGCCCTTGATGAAGGCGGGCGCGTTGGCGATGCGCGTGGGCTGCTCGTAGGAGCGGATCTCCTGCACGCGCAGGATGTCGATGCCGTATTCCTCGGCGCCGAGGCGGAACGTGAGGAACTCCCCGGCGTTCGGGCCCTTGGGGGCGCCGGCCGGGCCGGCGTTGCGCGCCGCTTCGTGGCGGGCGACGTGGGTGGCTTCGGAGATCATGTCCATTCGGGACTCCTTCGGCGGGTTCAGGGCTGGCTATGGGGTTATCGGCAGGCGCAGGGGGTTCTGTAGGGTGGACCCTTCAGAAAGTCTCCCAGTCGCCGTGGCTGTTGCCGGCCACCTGAGTGGGCGCGGGCACAAGGGCAGGGGGGTTAAGCACAGGAGCGACGGGCGCGGGCTGGCGCACGCGCTCGATCAGCGCCTTGGCGGCCGCCTGATGCGCGGCAGGCTTGGCCGGGGCGGCCGCGGGTGCCGGCTTGGCCGGCGTCGCTGCGATGCGGCGTTCGCCGGCGGTGCCCAGGCGGAAGGTGGCTACCACCTCGTTCAGCTTCAACGCCTGTTCCTTCAGGCTTTCTGCGGCGGCCGCGCTCTGCTCCACCAGCGCGGCGTTCTGCTGCGTCATCTGGTCGAGATGGGTCACCGCGCTGTGCACCTGCCCGATGCCGCCGGCCTGCTCGGTGCTGGCCGCGCTGATCTCTCCGATGATGTCGTTCACGCGCTGCACGCTGGCCACGATGTCGTTCATCGTGCTGCCGGCTTCCTGCACCAGGCGCGCGCCCACTTCCACGCGGTCCACCGAGGTGCCGATCAGCGTCTTGATCTCGCGCGCGGCTTCCGCGCTGCGTTGCGCCAGGCTGCGCACCTCGCCGGCCACCACCGCGAAGCCGCGGCCCTGCTCGCCGGCGCGCGCGGCTTCCACCGCTGCATTGAGCGCCAGGATGTTGGTCTGGAACGCGATGCCGTCGATCACGCCGATGATGTCGGCGATCTTCTTCGAGCTGGTGTTGATCTCGTCCATCGTGCTGACCACCTGGCCCACCACCTGGCCGCCGCGCAGCGCGACGGTGGAGGCGGAGGACACCAGCTGGTTCGCCTGCGACGCGGCCTCGGCGCTCTGGCGCACGGTGCCGTTGAGCTGGGTGACGGCGCTGGCGGTGGTCTGCAGACTGGTGGCCGCCTCTTCGGTGCGGTGCGACAGATCCTGGTTGCCCGAGGCCACTTCGCGGCTGGCGGTGTGAATGCTCTCCGACGCCTGGCGCAGCTGGCCCACCAGCGAGCGCAGGTGCTCCTGCATGCCGTGCAGCGCACGCAGCAAGTCGGCGGCTTCGTCCTGCCCCTGGGCCTGCACGTCGTGCGTGAGGTCGCCGGTGGCAATGGCCTGGGCCAGCGCGCGCGCCTCGCGGATCGGCTTGACGATCGAGTTCGAGTTCATCAGCGTCAGCGGCACCACCAGCACCAGCGCCACGGCCAGCGCAGCGCCGAAGGCCAGCAGCGTGTTGCCCGACGACGCGTTCATCGAGGCCTGCGTCTGCTCGGCCGCCTTCAGCAGCAGCCGCTGCAGTGCGTCGAGCTGGTCGGCCGCGGCCTGCGCCTCGGCCTCGGCCTTCTCGGTTTCCTTGTTCACCGCGGCCGTGCTCTCGAACTTGGCGTCGCGGATCTGCGCCACCACGGGCTCGAACGCCGCGCGATAGGCCTGCACCGATTGCTGGAACCTGGCGATCACCGCCTCTTCGTCGGCCGTGACGCCGCCGTCGCGCAGGCTGCGCAGTTCGGTGTCCACCAACTGCACCGCATGCTCCCAGCGCTGCTTGTAGCGGTCGATCTGCTGGGCGGTGTCGTAGTGGTGGTTGACCAGCTGCTTCTCTTCGTGGCGCACTTCGCCGAAGTGCTCGTACAACGCAGACAGGTGGTTGGACTGCGTGAACGCGGTGTCCACGAAGTTCTGCCCCAGGCTCTGGATGCGGAACATGCCGGCCAGGCCGGCGCCTCCCACCAGCGCGAGCAGGGTCACCACCATGGCGATGGCGCCGAGCATGCGCACGTGGATCGTGAAACGGCGCATCAGCGCGTTCAAAGCTTGCATGGGAACTGTCAGTAAGGGATGCGGGAATTCAGTGGCGCGAGCGCCGCACCAGCGAGCCCACGTCGAGGATCAGCGCGACGCGGCCGTCGCCCATGATGGTGGCGCCCGACACGTCGTTGACCTTGCGGTAGTTGGCTTCGAGGTTCTTCACCACCACCTGCTGCTGGCCGAGCAGCTCGTCCACCAGCAGCGCGACGCGGCCGCCTTCGGCCTCCACCACGACCATGATGTTGCTCACGTGCTCGAAGTCGAAGCGCGGCACCTCGAACACCTTCTCGAGGTCGATCACCGGCATGTACTCGTCGCGCACTTCCACCACCCGGCCGGCACCGCCGATGGTCTTGATCATGCCGTCGCGCACCTGGAACGACTCGACCACCGAGGACAGCGGCAGGATGTAGCACTCGTCGCCCACGCCCACGCTCATGCCGTCCATGATGGCCAGCGTGAGCGGCAGGCGCACCTTCACGCTCATGCCGTAGCCTTCGGCGGAGTCGATCTCCACCGTGCCGCCGAGCGCAGTGATGTTCTTCTTCACCACGTCCATGCCCACGCCGCGGCCCGACACGTCGGTCACCTGCTCGGCGGTGGAGAAGCCGGGCGCGAAGATCAGGTTCCACACCTCGGCGTCGCTCATCGAGTCGGGCGCGTCGATGCCCTTCTCACGCGCCTTCTTCAGCAGCTTGTCGCGGTTCAGCCCCCGGCCGTCGTCGCGCACCTCGATCACGATGCTGCCGCCCTGGTGGCTGGCGATCAGCGTGATCGTGCCGGTCTCGGGTTTGCCGTTGGCCAGGCGGTCGGCCGGCGACTCGATGCCGTGGTCGCAGCTGTTGCGCACCAGATGCGTCAGAGGGTCGGTGATCTTCTCGACCAGGCCCTTGTCGAGCTCGGTGGCCTCGCCCTGCGTGACCATCTCGACCTTCTTGCCGAGCTTGGCTGCCAGGTCGCGCAGCATGCGCGGGAAGCGGTTGAAGACGATCGACATCGGGATCATGCGGATCGACATCACCGATTCCTGCAGGTCCCGCGTGTTGCGCTCCAGGTCCGCCAGCCCGGAGGCCAGCTGCTGGTAGAGCGCGGTGTCCACGTTCTTGCTGTTCTGCGCCAGCATGGCCTGCGTGATGACGAGCTCGCCGACCAGGTTGATCAGCTGGTCCACCTTCTCCACCGAGACGCGCAGCGTGCTGGCCTCGATGGTGGCGCTGCCCTTGGGCTCGACCTTGGCCGCGGGAGCCGCGGGCTTCTTGGCGGCCTGTGTCGCGGGCGCGCTGCTGGGCGCGCTCAATTCGGCGTGCTGCGGCGCGGCGCCCGATTCACCGGGCGAGCCGGGGGCGTCGTCGAAGAAGCCGTAGCCCGGGTCGTGGCGCGCCGCGTCGGCGGCCAGCTCCTCGTCGCTCGGTGCGCCCGGGGCGCCCTGGTAGAAGCCATAGCCGGGGCCGTGCTCGATGAGCTTGACCTTGTCGCGGTCCACGTGGAAGGTGAACAGGTCCAGCAGGTCGGAGTCGGTCGACGCGGTGACCACGCGGAAGCGGCGCACGCCGTCGGCGTCCTTGCCGCCGTCGATGGCCTCGATCGTGCCCAGGTCGGTGATCTCCTGGAACAGCTCCATCAGGTTGTTGGCCAGCTCGGGCCGCTCCAGCGGGCCCACCACCAGCTCGATCTGGCGCACGTCGGTCTTCAGCGGTGCGCGCGGCGCCGCGGCAGGCGCCGCCGGTGCGGCCGCGCCGGGCGCCACCGGCGAGGCCACCGGTACCGAGGTGATCGGCTTTTCGCCGGCCACCAGCGCGCGGATGTTGAACAGCAGCTCCGAGGTGTCGATCTCGGTGCCGCCCTTGCCCTGGTGGCGCGCCAGCTGGGCCTTCAGCGCGTCGCCCGAGGCCAGCAGCACGTCCACCATCGCGGAGTTGATCTGCAGCTCGTGGCGGCGCAGCTTGTCCAGCAGCGTCTCCATCTGGTGCGTCAGCTCGGCCACGTCCTGGAAGCCGAAGGTGGCCGCGCCGCCCTTGATCGAGTGCGCGCAGCGGAAGATCGCGTTCAGCTCCTCGTCGTCGGCCGACTCGATGTCGACCTCCAGCAGCAGCTGCTCCATGTTCTCCAGGTTCTCCGCGGCCTCCTCGAAGAAGACCTGATAGAACTGGCTCAGGTCGATGCCTGCGTTCTGGTGCCCGCCCTCCGAGCTCATCTCACCCATATCGTTCTCCTCGTATCCGGTGGCGTGCGGTTCAGCGGATCACCTTGCCGATGACCTCGATCAGCTTGGCCGGATCGAAGGGCTTGACCAGCCAGCCGGTGGCGCCCGCGGCGCGGCCGGCCTGCTTCATCTGGTCGCTCGACTCGGTGGTGAGGATCAGGATCGGCGTGGCCTTGAATTTCGGGTTCTCGCGCAGCTTGCGCGTCAGGCTGATGCCATCCATGCGCGGCATGTTCTGGTCGGTGAGCACGAGGTTGAAGTCGCGGCCCGCGGCTTTCTCGTACGCGTCCTGGCCGTCCACCGCTTCAACGACGTTGAAACCGGCGTTCTTGAGGGTGAACGCCACCATCTGACGCATGGACGGCGAGTCGTCGACGGCGAGGATTGAGTGCATCGCTTTCTCCGGATTTCCTGAGGAGGGTTTTCGGGCGTGAGGCTTGAATCTTTAGAAGAGTTCGATGGAGCCTGCGTCCATCTCGTCCTGCGTGACCGGGTTGGGCCGCAGCGGTGCTTCTTCCACCACCGCCGCGCCTTCCTCGTCGTCGCCCATGGCTTCGGCGGCCAGCCGGTCGCAGCAGTTGCGCAGCCGGCGCGAGGTGTGGGCGATGAGCTGGGAGGCCATGTCCTGGAACTGCAGCGCGGTGATGGCCGACACCAGGTGCGCCTGCAGGTCGCCCATGGCGGCGCCGCTCTCGGCCGCTTCCTTCAGACCCTGCAACTGCTCGTTCGCGCCGTGAAAGCTGGCGATCAGCGCGTTGCAGGCGTCGGACAGCAGCGTCTGCAACCGCTCCAGGTCGTGCGACGCGATCAGCAGGTGATCCTGCAGGTCGGCCGCAGCGGCCAGCGGCAGCCCGCCGTCGGGGCTGGAGGCGTTCGCATCGTTCATCAGCATCGTCGCTCCGCTTGTTCTCGGGGGCACGAAGGCGCAAGTTGGTGTGCACATTCGGTTGCCGCTGGCCGGGATTTTCGGCACGGGGGTGGCAGGAGTTGAGGGGATCACGGGCAGAATCCCAGTGCAATTTGCTGGAACAGTGCACGAGTGGCCGCTGCGGCGGTGGCCACAGCGCGCAAAATGCCTTCGCCATGCCTGCCCCTGCCGCCTCCGGCCGCGCCCTGCGCGTGCTGCACATCGAGGATTCCGAGCTCGACCACGAGCTGACCTTGGCACACCTGCGCCGCGGCGGCCTGCAGGTGCACACCCTGCGCGTCGATTCCGAGGCCGGCTTCCGGGCCGCCTTGCGCGAGCCCTGGGACGTGGTGCTGTCCGACTTCAACCTGCCGGGCTTCTCCGGCCTGATGGCGCTGGAGGTGCTCAAGGAGAGCGGTCAGCTGGTGCCGTTCATCCTGGTGTCGGGCGAGATCGGCGAGGACACGGCGGTGGAGGCCATGCGCACCGGCGCCAGCGACTACCTGCTGAAGAACAACCTGGCACGCCTCGTGCCGGCAGTGGAGCACGCCATCGAGGCCAACGAGACCCGGCGCGCCCGCGTGGCCGCCGACCGTGACCTCGCGGCGTCGCGCCAGCGCCTGTCAGAGCTGGCGCAACACCTGCAGACGAACATCGAATTGGAACGCGCCGCCATCGCCCGGGAGATCCACGACGACGTGGGCGGCTCGCTCACGGCCCTCAAGTTCGACCTGGCCTGGATCGCGCGCCATACCGACAACGCCGAGCTGCGGCAGCGCGTGGGCGCCGCGCAGGAGACCGTGAACCACGCCATCGAGGCCAGCCAGCGCATCATGCACAACCTGCGCCCGGCCATCCTCGAGCAGGGCCTGGTGGCAGCGCTGCAGTGGATGGCGGCGCGCTTCGAGAAGCGCACCGGCATCCTGTGCGCGTTCCGCACCAGCCACGAGACGATGCAGCTGCCGGTGGGCGTGCCGCTGGTGGCCTACCGCACGGCGCAGGAGGCGCTCACCAATGTGAGCAAGCATGCCGGCGCCACGCGCGTGAGCATCGACCTGTCGCTGGCGCGCAAGGTGCTGTCGCTGGAGGTCAGCGACAACGGCCGCGGCCTGGGGCAGGGCGACCTGGCCAAGGCGCGCAGCTTCGGCATCCGCGGGCTGCACGAGCGTGCCGGCACCGTGGGCGGCTGGGTGGAGCTGTCCAGCCGGCCCGGCGTGGGCACCACGCTGATCCTGTCGGTGCCGCTGCACCCCGGCGCGATGAGCGACGAGGATTTCGAGGACAGCGCGCACGAGCACGATCCGTCGCGCTGGGGGGACTTGTGACTCACCCCCCGAAGCGCAGTGCCGTATCTCAGACGTATCGGAGGCGTTCGTGATCAAAGTCATCCTGTGTGACGACCATGCGCTGATCCGGCGCGGCATCCGCGACACCTTGTCCGACGCGCCCGACATCGAGGTGATGGGCGAGGCGGGCGACTATGGCGAGCTGCGCACCTTGATGCGCAGCGCCGCCTGCGACGTGCTGGTGCTGGACATCAACATGCCCGGCCGCAGCGGCCTGGACGTGCTGCACGTGCTGAAGGACGAAGGCTCGCCGGTGAAGGTGCTGATCGTCAGCATGTACCCCGAGGACCAGTACGCAATCCGCGCCCTGCGCGCCGGCGCCTACGGCTACGTCAACAAGGGCGGCGACCCGCAGCTGCTGGTGCAGGCGGTGCGTACCGTGGCGCAGGGTCGCAAGTACGTGACGCCCGAGATCGCGCAGATGCTGGTGGAAAGCCTCACCACCCCGGTCACGGAAAACGCGCATGAGAAGCTGTCGGACCGCGAGCTGCAGACGCTGGTGATGATCGCCTCCGGCAAGCGCCTGTCGGACATCGCCGAAGAGCTGATGCTGTCACCGAAGACGGTGTCGGTGTACCGGGCGCGCGTGCTGGAGAAGCTGGCCCTGGCCAACAACTCCGAGCTCACGGTGTACGCGATCCGACACGGGCTGGTGGGCGGCTGAGCTCACTGGAACGCCGACAGCATCCGCTCCAGCGCCATCGTGAACGGCACCTGCATCATCGGCAGCGTGAGCAGCATGCCCAGCAGGCCCACGCCCAGCGTGATCGGGAAGCCGATCGCGAACACGTTCATCTGCGGCGCCACGCGCGCGATCACGCCCAGCACCAGGTTGACGAACAGCAGCATGGCCAGCATCGGCAGCGCGATCCAGGTGCCCAGGCGAAACAGCTCCGCGCCCCACAGCTGCGGCTGCGCCGCATGCAGGAACGCGAACGGCTCCGGCCCGACCGGAAACGCCTGAAAGCTCTGGATCACCGCGGCGATCACCGTGAGGTGGCCGTTGATCACGATGAACAGCCACGCCACCATCGTGCTGAAGAAGCGGCCCGCGGCGTTGCCGCTGCTGGCCGTCATCGGGTCGAAGAAGGCGGCGAAGTTCAGGCCCATCTGCAGGCCCACCAGCTCGCCGGCGAACTCCACCGCGGCAAACACCACGCGCACCGCGAAGCCGAGCGCCACGCCGATCAGCACCTGCTGCACCACCAGCAGGATCGCGGCGGGCGAGTCGAGCGCGACGATCGGCATCGGCGGCAGCGACACCTGCGAGCACAGCGCGATCAGGAAGGCCAGCGCCACGCGCAGCCGCGTCGGCATCGAGCGCTGGTTGAACACCGGCATGGCCGAGAACAGCGCCAGCACGCGCAGGAACGGCCACAGCAGCGGCGTCACCCACTGCAGCAGCTGCGCTTCGGAGAAGGTGATCACGAAGCGCCGGCTAGCCCACCACGGTAGGAATCGCCTGCAGCGTGCGCTGCAGGTACTCCACCAGCGTGGTCACCATCCACGGGCCGGCGATGGCCAGCACCGCCATCGCGGCCACGATCTTCGGCACGAAGCTCAGGGTGGATTCGTTGATCTGCGTGGCGGCCTGGAAGATGCTCACCAGCAGGCCAACGACCAGCACCACCAGCAGCACCGGCGCGGCCACGATCAGCAAGGTGTACAGGCCCTGCTGGCCGAACGTGAAGACGAGTTGGGGATCCATCTTTGCAGCGACCTCAGGTGGCGAACGACGCGGCCAGCGAACCGAGCAGCAGGTTCCAGCCGTCGGCCAGCACGAACAGCATCAGCTTGAAGGGCAGGGCGACCAGCACCGGCGAGAGCATCATCATCCCCAGCGACATCAGCACGCTGGCGACCACCATGTCGATCACCAGGAAGGGGATGAAGATCATGAAGCCGATCTGGAACGCGGTCTTGAGTTCGCTGGTGACGAAGGCCGGCACGATGACGCGGAAGGGCGCGGTCTCGGCCTTCACGTCTTCGGGCAGCTTGGCCAGGCGGGCGAAGAGTTCGAAGTCGCTCTGGCGGGTCTGCTTGAGCATGAACTCGCGCATCGGGCCCTGCGCGCGGTCCAGCGCCTGGTCGAACGGGATCTGGTTGCTGGTGTAGGGCTGGTAGGCCTCGTTGTAGACCTTGTCCAGCGTCGGGCCCATGACGAACAGGGTGAGGAACAGCGAGAGGCCGATGATCACCTGGTTGGGCGGCGCGGACTGCGTGCCCAGGGCCTGGCGCAGCAGCGAGAGCACGATGACGATGCGGGTGAAGCCCGTCATCAGCAGCAGCACCGCGGGCAGGAAGCTCAGCGCGGTGAAGAACAGCAGCGTCTGGATGGGCACCGAGTAGCTGGTGCCGCCCGCGTTCTGCGCCACCACCAGCGGCAGGCTGGCGCCGCCCGGCGCCTGCTGCGCCCAGGCAGCGGTGCCGGCCAGCAGCAAGCTGCCGAGCAGCGCAACGCGGCCTGCGATGCGAGCCGAGCTCACTGGCCGCCTCCGTCGCGCTTGAACCGGGCCAGCACCTGGCCGAACGGCGTGTCGGCAAAGCCGGGCGCGGCGGGCGCCGGCGCTTCGGCCTGCGGTGCCATCGTGTGCAAGGTGCTGATCTGCTGGCCGGTGACGCCCAGCACCAGCCAACGGCGCTCGTCGCCCGAGCCCACCTCCACGGTGACCAGGCGCTGGTTGGCGCTCAGCGGCAGCACGGCCACCGTGCGCATCAGGCCCTGGCCGCCGGCGCCGCCCATCGGCGTGCGCTTGAGCAGCCACAGCGCCACCGGGATCATCACGACGATCGCCACGAACCACAGCAGCGAGGAGAGTCCGGAGTTCATGCGGTTCAGGTCCTGGACAGCCGGCGCATGCGCTCGCTCGGCGTCACGATGTCGGTGAGGCGGATGCCGAACTTGTCGTTCACCACCACCACCTCGCCTTGCGCGATCAGGTAGCCGTTGACCAGCACGTCCATCGGCTCGCCGGCCAGCGCGTCGAGCTCCACCACCGAGCCTTGCGCGAGTTGCAGGATGTGCTTGATCGGGATCCTCGTGCGGCCCAGCTCCACGGTGAGCTGCACCGGGATGTCGAGGATCATGTTGATGTCGTTGCCGGCCGCACCGGACGCGGCCGCCGCCGCGAAGTTGGTGAAGGCCGCCGGCGCCACCTGGTCGGCCGCGCCGGTGACCTCGGAGGCCACCTCGCTGCCGGGCTTGGTCTCGGCCAGCGCGGCGGCCCATTCGGCGGCCATGCGGTCCTCTTCGGACATCGGTGCGGAGTTGTCAGTTGCCATTCGTTTCTCCCAGCCAGCCGGCGTTGGAGCTGGTCAGCAGTCGATCGATCTTGATGGCGTACTTGCCATCGGATGTGCCGTAGTAGCAGTCGAACACCGGTACGCCGTCCACCTTGGCCTGGATCACTTGCTCGAGGTCGAGCTCGATGAAGTCGCCCGGCTTGAACGACAGCAGTTGCTCCACCGTGGCCGGCGCGTGGCCCAGCTCGGCCACCAGCTCCACCTCGGCGGACTGGATCTGCGTCTTCAGCAGGTTCACCCAGCGCCGGTCGGGTTCGGAGGAGTCGCCCTGCACGGTGGAATACAGCACGTCGCGGATCGGCTCCAGCGTGCTGTAGGGGATGCAGAAGTGCACCGAGCCGGAGGTGTCGCCGATCTCCAGCGTGAACGAGGTGGCCACGATGATCTCGCTCGGCGTGGCGATGTTGGCGAACTGCGGCTGCATCTCCGAGCGCTGGTATTCCAGCTCCAGGGGATAGATGCCGTGCCAAGCCTTGCGGTACTCGTTGATGATCACTTCCACCAGGCGCAGGATCACGCGCTGCTCGGTGGGCGAGAAGTCGCGGCCCTCGATGCGCGTGTGGAACTTGCCGGCGCCGCCGAACAGCGCGTCGATCACCGCGAACACCAGGTTCGGGTCGCACACGATCAGCCCGGAGCCGCGCAGCGGCCGCACGCTGACGATGTTGAAGTTGGTGGGCACCACGATCTCGCGCAGGAAGGCGCTGTACTTCTGCACCTTGATGCCGCCGATCGAGACTTCCGGGCTCTTGCGGATGAAGTTGAACAGCCCGATGCGCACGTTGCGCGCGAAGCGCTCGTTGATGATCTCCATCGTGGGCATGCGCCCACGGACGATGCGCTCCTGGCTGGCCAGGTCGTAGTCGCGGATGGCCCCTTCGGCCACTTCCTCCTGCTCGAGCTTCTGGCTCTCGCCGGTGATGCCCTGCAGCAGGGCATCGACTTCGTCTTGGGAGAGGATCTGCTGATTCATGGCGTCAGCAGGTCACT
>CAMLIZ010000135.1 GCA_946480245.1 uncultured Pseudomonadota bacterium | reverse complement strand
CGTCGACGACGGGCAGACCGACGACACGCGCGCGCTGGTCGAGCGCCTGGCCGCGCAGACGAAGGGCCTGCCCTCGCTGCGCTACCTGCGCCCGCAAGGCACGCGCGGCCCGGCGGCGGCGCGCAACCGCGGCTGGCGAGCCGCGCAAGGCGAGGTGGTGGCCTTCACCGACGACGACACCGTGCCCGACGTCGACTGGCTGCGCGAAGGTCTGCGCGCGATCGGCGCCCACCATGCGGCCGTGCGCGGCCAGGTGCAGGTGCCGTTGAGCGAGCCGCCCACCGACCATGCACGCATGACGCAGGGCCTGGAGGTGGCCGAGTTCGTCACCGCCAACTGCTTTGTGCGGCGCACTGCCCTGCACGCGGTCGATGGCTTCGACGAGCGCTTCCTGCGCGCCTGGCGCGAGGATTCCGACCTGCACTTCAAGTTGCTCCAGGCCTTTGGCGAGATCCCGAAGGCGCCGCTGGCGATCGTGCAGCACCCGGTGCGCGAGGCGCCGTTCGGCATCAGCCTGAAGCAGCAGGCCAACATGATGTTCGACGCGCTGCTGTTCAAGAAGCACCCCGAGCTGTACCGCCGCAAGGTGGGCCGCCTGCGCGCACCGGCCCCGTACTACGCGATCGTGCTGGGCACGCTGGCCGCGCCGCTGCTGGCGCTGGCCGGCCACGCGCCGGCGGCCGCGCTGCTGCTGGCGCTCGTGCTGGCGCTGATCCTGCGGCTGGCGTTCAAGCGCCTGCGGGGCACCGCGCGCACGCCGCAGCACGTGGCGGAGATGCTGCTCACCTCGGCCGCCATTCCGTTCTTGTCGCTGTACTGGCGCATCAAGGGCGGATGGCGCTTTCGCGTGCCGTTCTTCTAGCGCCTGGCCGCCATGATCCCCGCGCACCAGGTCCGCCGCATCGCCGTGTTCCGCGCGCTGATGCTGGGCGACCTGCTGTGCGCGGTGCCCGCCCTGCGCGCGCTGCGCGCGGCCTACCGCGAAGCCACGATCACGCTGATCGGCCTGCCGTGGGCGAGCGAGCTGGTGCAGCGCCTGGACGCGGTGGACGAGTTGCTGCCCTTCCCCGGCCACCCCGGCCTGCCCGAGCGCCAGCCCGACCTGGCGGCGCTGCCGGCGTTCCTCACCACGGCACAGGCGCGCGACTTCGACCTCGCGCTGCAGATGCACGGCAGCGGCCGCATCACCAACCCGCTGGTGGCTGCGCTCGGCGCGCGCCGCAATGCCGGCTTCCATGCGCCCGGCGGCTTTGCGCCGCAGCCCGGCGTGTTCGTGCCCTGGCCCACGCGCGGTCACGAGATCGAGCGCTGCCTGGCCTTGACCGACGCGCTCGGCCTGCCGCGCCAGGGGCAGCAACTGGACTTCCCGGTGCACGCGGCGGATCACCGGCGCCTGGCCGCACTGTGCCCGTCGCTGGGCGAGCGCTATGTCGTCGTGCATCCGGGCGCGCAGCTCGCGTCGCGGCGCTGGCCGGTGGGCCGCTTTGCACGCGTGACGCAGGCACTGGCCGAGGCGGGCTGGCAGGTGGTGGTGACCGGCACCGCCAAGGAGGCAGCCCTGGCCGACGCGCTGCAGCAGGCCTGCAGGGCGCCGCTGCTCGTGCTCACGGGCCGCACCGACCTGTGGACCCTGGGCGCGCTGATCCAGCGCGCCAGCCTGCTCGTGAGCAACGACACCGGCGTGTCGCACATCGCCGCGGCACTGCGCACGCCGAGCGTGGTGGTCAGCCTGGGGGGTGACGCGGCGCGCTGGGCGCCGCTGGATCGCGAGCGCCATCGCCTGCTGTGGCATGCGCTGGCCTGCCGGCCCTGCGGGCACCCCGTGTGCCCCACCGCCCATGAATGCGCCACCGCGATCGGCGCCGACGAGGTGCTGGCCGCGGCCTTCGGACTCCTCCAACGCACAACGCAGACCCTGCCATGGCCCTCACACCCCGACGCCCGCTGCGCATCCTCACCTGGCACGTGCACGGCAACTACCTCTACTACCTGACGCAGGTACCGCACGAGTTCTACCTGGTGGTGGACGACGAGCGCTCCACCCACCACAGCGGCCGCAGCGGCACCTTGCCGTGGGGCCCCAACGTGCGCGAGGCCCATGTCGATCGCATCCACGAGATGGAGTTCGACGTGATCCTGTTCCAGTCGCGCGAGGCCTACGAGCGCGAGCAGTACCGCCTGCTCAGTGCAGCCCAGCAGCGGCTGCCGATGGTGTACCTGGAGCACGATCCGCCGCAGGAGCACCCGACCAACACGCGCCACTGGGTCAACGACAGCAAGGTGCTGCTGGTGCACGTGACGCCGTTCAATGCACTGATGTGGGACTCGGGCGACAGCCCCACCAAGATCATCGAGCACGGCGTGCGGCTGCTGGCACCGGCACGCTACAGCGGCGAGATCGGGCGCGGCGTGGTGGTGGTCAACAACATCGGCGCGCGCGGCCGGCGCCTGGGCGCCGACGTGTTCGCCGCCGCGCAGGCGCTGGTGCCGCTGACGCTCGTGGGCATGAACGCGCAGCAGGTGGGAGGCCACGGCGAGCTGCCCAACGCCGAGCTGCCCGGCTTCATGGCGCGGCATCGCTTCTTCTTCAACCCGATCCGCTATACCAGCCTGGGCCTGTCGATCGTGGAGGCCATGATGATCGGCCTGCCGGTGGTCGGCCTGGCCACCACCGAGCTGGTCACCGTGATCCGCAATGGCGACAGCGGCTTCGTGGACACCCGCGTCGACCGCTTGGTCGATGCGATGCAGCAGCTCATCGCCGACCCCGGCGAGGCGCGCCGCATGGGCGACAACGCCCGCCGCACGGCCGAGGAGCGCTTCGGCATCGAGCGCTTCGTGAACGATTGGCTAAAGGCCTTCGACGAAGTGGCCCGCTGACTCCTGCCCCGGGCTCAAGCCGGGGCCACCGCGGCCGATAAGCGGTGGATGCGACACCCGAGCGCCAGCCCCGCCCTGCCCGCCGCGGCCTCCCGCATGCCGCGCGGGGCGTGGCTGATCCTGCTGGTCGTCGTGCTGGCCGGCACGGGCGTGTCGATCGCCGCCTGGCGCTACAGCCGCAGCACCGAGCGGGAGGCCGAGCGCAGCCGCTTCGAGCGCCGCGTGCAGGACACCGCCCTGGCATTGCAGCAGCGCTTCGACGACAGCGTGCGGCTGCTGCGCAGCACCGCGGCGCTGTTCGCGGCCTCGCGCGACGTGAGCCGCGGCGAATGGCAGGCCTTTGCCGCCGGCCAGGACCTGGAGAGCGACTTCCCCGGCTTGATGGGGCTGGGCTATGCCGAGCTGGTGCCTGCTCAGGCCCTGCCCGCCTGGCTGGCCGACGCGCGCCGCGATGGCGTGCCCGACTTCGCGCTGTGGCCCGCCGCCGAGCGCGACTGGTATGCCCCGGTGCTCTATCGCGAGCCGATGACCGAGCGCAACCGGCGCGCGCTTGACTTCGACATGTTCAGCGACACCGGGCGCCGCGCGGCGATGGAGCGCGCCCGCGACACCGGCGAGGCGGCCTTGTCCTCGGGGACGCTGGTCGTCAAGGAGGCCAACGGGCAGACCCGGCAGGGCCTGGTGCTGTTCCTGCCCACCTATCGCAAGCATGCGGTGGTGGACACGCTGCAGCAGCGCCGCGCGGCCCTCGTGGGTTGGGTGTACGTGCCGATCCAGGTCAACGAGATGATGGGCCGGCTGGTGCAGGAACGCGCCGACGACATGATGGTGACCTTGTGGGACGGCGCCGGCAGCGGCCAGACCCGGCTGTACGAGGCCCATGCCGACATGGCAGCGAACCTGCCGCACTTCAGCCCCAGCTTCAGCGCCGAACGCGCGCTCGAGGTCGGGGGCCGGCACTGGATGCTGCGTGTGTCCGCACTGCCCACCTTCGATGCGGGCGCACCTGCCAGCCGCAGCACGCTGATCCTCATCGGCGGGTTCGGCATCACCGCGCTGGTGGCCTTGCTGGTGGCTGCATTGCTGGACATGCGTGCGCGCGCGCTGCGCCTGGCCGACGACCTGTCGGCCGCCTACCGCAGCAGCGAGGCGCGCGTGCGCACGCTGCTGGACAGCGCGGCCGAAGGGATTCTCTCGGTCGACCTGCGCGGTCGCGTGCTCAGCGCCAACCCCGCGGCACGCGCGCTGCTCGGCCTGCCCCCGGGCGACACCATCGAGCAGCGCCTGCCCGCCCTGCTGCCGCTGGACATGGACGAGCTGGCCGCGCAGATGGCGCAACAGCCGCTGGAAGCCGACGGCGCGCCGCGCACCTGGCGACAGGAGATCCGCCTGTGCCGCGTGGAAGGGCAGGCCGAGCTCACGCTGCTGCTGGCCGCAAGCGAGGTGCACCTGGCCGAAGGCCGGCGCGGCTACGTGCTGCTGCTGTCGGACGTGAGCGAGCTGCAGCTGGCTCGCGCGCGCGCCGACGAGGCCAGCGCGCTCAACGACACCATCCTCGCCAATGCGCCGTTCTGCATGATCGCCACCGACAAGGCGGGCCGCGTGCGCAGCGTCAACCCGGCGGGCGAGCGCATGCTCGGCTATGCGCCGGGCGAGCTGATCGGCTGCAACGCCTCACGCACCTTGCTGCAGAGCGAGGAGCTGAAGGCACTGGCCGCCAAGCTGACGGCCGAGATCGGCCGCCCGGTGCCCCCGGCCGAGGCGCTGGGTGTGCGCGCGCTGCGCGGCCAGCGCGACGAGATCGAATGCACCTACGTGCGCAAGGACGGCAGCCACGTGCCGGTGGTGCTGGCGCTGGCGCCGCTGCTGGATGCGGACAACGAACTCAACGGCTTCCTCGGCATCGCGAGCGACATCACCGAGCGGCGCCGCAGCGAGGCCTACATCCGCCACATGGCGCACCACGATGAACTCACCGGCCTGCCGAACCGCGCGCTGCTGCAGGAGCGCGCGGCGCGGGCGATCGAGGTGGTGCGCGCCAACCAGGGCCAGCTGGCCGTGCTGCTGATCGACCTGGACCGCTTCAAGCAGATCAACGACTCGCTCGGCCACCATGCCGGCGACGTGGTGCTGACCGCGGTGGCCGCGCGCCTGAAGGACTGCCTGCGCGGCACGGACACCGTGGCGCGCATGGGGGGCGACGAGTTCGTGATCCTGCTGCCGCGGATCGATTCGCCGGCCCAGGCCGAACGCGTGGCCGACAAGCTGCTGCAGGCGATGACCGAGCCGGTGCAGGCCGGCCCTCACCGCCTCAACGTGACGCCCAGCATCGGCATCGCCTGCTACCCGCGCGACGGCGACGACCTGACCACCTTGCTGCGCAATGCCGACGTGGCCATGTACCAGAGCAAGAACGGCGGGCGCAACGGGTACACCTTGTACACGCCGCAGATGCACGCTGCGCTGGCCGAGCGGCTGGCGCTCGAGGGCGAGCTGCGGCAGGCACTGGAGCGCGACGAACTCGCGCTGCACTACCAGCCGCTGCTGCAGCTGGCGGACGGCCGCGTGGTGGGCGTGGAGGCGCTGCTGCGCTGGAAGCATCCGCAGCGCGGCATGGTCTCGCCGGTCGACTTCATCCCGATCGCCGAGGACACCGGGCTGATCGTGCCGATCGGCGAATGGGTGCTGCGCACCGCCTGCCGTGACCTGAAGTTGCTGCAGCAACGCACCGGCCAGTGCCTCAAGGTCGCGGTCAACCTGAGCCCGCGCCAGCTGCGCAGCCCGCAGCTGGGCACCGTGATCTCCGATGCGCTGGCGCGCTCCGGCTGGGCCGCGGAGGACCTGGAGCTGGAGATCACCGAGTCGATGATGATCGACCACCCGGAAGCGTCGATGGCAGCGATGCGCCGTCTGCACGCGATGGGCGTGGGCCTGGCCATCGACGACTTCGGCACCGGCTATTCCAGCCTCAGCTATCTCACGCGCTTCCCGGTGGCCAAGCTCAAGCTCGACCGCAGCTTCGTGCGTGGCCTGCCGCACAGCGACCGCGACGCTGCCATCGCACGCGCGGTGGTGGCCATGGGCCACGGCCTGAACCTGCAGGTGCTGGCCGAGGGCATCGAGACCGAAGCGCAGGCCGAGTTCCTGCGCGGCCTGGGCTGCCAGATGGGCCAGGGCTGGCTGTTCGCCAAGGCGATGCCGCTGGAGGCGCTGATGCAGCACGTGATGCCGCGCGCGCTCAACGAGGCGCACTTCAACCCCACGGGCACCTGAGCCGGCGTAAGGTGCGCACCGGCCTGTGCGACAGACGGGCCTGGTCACCGGAGCCCGCCATGGTCCTGCCCCGCCTTCCGTCCTTCATCGCCGCCAGCGCCGGCGCCCTGCTGCTCGCGCAGGCCGCCACCGCGGGCAACGCCGCGCAATGCCAGCGCAGCAGCGGGCCGCAGCGCGCCACGGTGGTCGAGCTCTACACCTCCGAAGGCTGCAGCTCGTGCCCGCCGGCCGACCGCTGGCTGAGCAGCCTGCCGCCCGGCGGCGACGTGGTGGCGCTCGCCTTCCACGTCGACTACTGGGATCGCCTGGGCTGGACCGACCGCTTCGCCAGCCCGGCCTACACCGAGCGCCAGGCACAGCAGCAGAAGACATCGGGGGCACGCTTCGTCTACACGCCGCAGGTGCTGGTGGACGGGCGCGACTGGCGCGGCTGGCCGGGCCTGCCCGCGGCCGGCACACCGGCGGCCGTGCAGATCCGCCTGCAACGCGACGGCAACACGGTGCTGGCCCAGGTGAGCGCGCTCCGCAGTGCAGCGCTGCCGGCGCGGCTGGCCGCCTGGTGGGCCGTGGTGGAGGACGGCCAGGTGTCGCAGGTGAAGGCGGGTGAGAACAGCGGCGCCACGCTGCACCACGACCACGTGGTGCGGCGCTACCAGCCGGTGGCGGCCTGGACCAGCGCGCAGCCGCAGCAGCTGCGCCTCGATGCGCCGCAAGGCGGACACGCGCAACGCGTGGTGCTGGTGGTCACCGATGCGGCCAGTGGGCGCCCGCTGCAGGCACTCGAGCTGGGCTGTTGATTCCTGCCGGGCACCGGGCCCGCTCGTGGTGCATCGCTGTGAAATAGTCGCACGGCCGCGCGCCTGCGCTGGGCGATCATTCGGCACACACCCGCCCGCATGGACACCCGCGCCCGCCTCAACCTCTATCTCGGCCTCACCTTCGCGGTGGTGTTCTGTACCACCAGCGCGGTGCTCTACCGCTCGTTGATGGAGGGTGCACTGCGCGAGGTGCGGCGCGAATCGATGCTGCGCATGGAGATGGCGCTGGCGGTGCGGCACTACACCACCGAGCAGGTGCAGCCCCTGCTGCTGGCCAGCGGCCACGGCTACGAGCCACCGGCCATCCCGGCCTTCGCCGCCAACCGCTCGATGGCCCTGCTCGAAAGCGACCACCCGCTGTACCGCTACAAGGAAGTGGCGCTCAATCCGATGAACCCGGCCAATCATGCGATCGACTGGCAGGTGCAAGCCATCGAGGCCTTCCGCGCCGATCCGTCGAAAACGGAGATCACGCTCTTCACGGAGGAATCCGCCGGCCGGGTGATGCGCGTGCTGCGACCGGTGCGCCCCACCAAGGACTGCATGAGCTGCCACGGCCCCGTGGCGCAGGCGCCGCCGCAGTTGCTGGCGCGCTATGAGGGCCACGGCACCGGCTGGGCGCTGGGTGACACGGTGGGCGCGCAAATCGTCTCGGTGCCGATCAACCACGCGATCTCGCAGGCGCGCGAAGCCTGGTGGTGGCACGTGGCCGCCACGCTCACGGTGTTCAGCGCGCTGTTCGTCGTGCTCAACCGCGTGCTCAGCCGCACCGTGATCGCGCCGATCGAGACGCGCAGCAGCGCGTGGCGCGAACTGGCCAGCAAGGATCCCCTCACCGGCGCGCCCAACCGCCGCAGCTTCGACGAGCAGGCGCGCGCGCTGATCGGCGCATGCGGCGCCAGCGGCGCACCGCTTGCGCTGGTGGCGGTGGACATCGACCACTTCAAGCGCATCAACGACAGCTTCGGCCATGCGGTGGGCGACGCGGTGCTGAAGGAGTTTGCGCAACGCATGCTGCAGATCAGCAAGCGCCGCGACTGCCTGTACCGCCTGGGCGGCGAGGAGTTCGCGCTGCTGCTGCCGCACACCGACCTCGACGCCGCCACCGCATTCGCCGAGGTGCTGCGCCGCTCGCTGGAGCGCACGCCGTTCAGCGGCGCGGGGTACCTGAGCGCCAGCTTCGGCGTGGCCGCGCTGCTGCCCGGCGACACGCTGGAGACGCTGATGCAGCGCGCCGACGACGCGCTCTACACGGCCAAGGCCAACGGGCGCAACCGCGTGGTGCGGCACGCGCCGGCCTGAGCCGGCGCCTGGCGTCGTCAGGCCTTGGCGCGCAGCGCCTGGCGCAGTTGCTCGCCGATCTCCGGCTTGTCGGCGAAAGGGTCGCTCGGGTTGCGCGCCTGCATCACGTCCTCCAGCCGCAGCTGCACGCTCTTCAACGCCTTCGGGTGGCTGTAGATGTAGAAGCGCTTCTCGCGCAGCGCGTCGAACACCAGCTGCGCCACGTCCTGCGCAGTGACCTTGCCGCTGGTCACCGCCTTGTCGCTCATCGCCTGTGCAATCAGCTGGCTGCGGGTGGGGCGCTCCGAGGGCATGTCCGCCGGCCGGTTGCGATGGCTCTGCGAGATGCCGGTGGGTACGAAGAACGGGCACAGCACCGAGGCCGTGACCTGGTCGCTCACCAGCGCCAGATCCTGGTAGAGCGTTTCGCTCAGCGCCACCACGGCGTGCTTGCTGACGTTGTAGGCGCCCATGTTGGGCGGGCACACCAGCCCGGCCATCGACGCGGTGTTGACGATCTGGCCTTCGTAGCCCGGATCCTGCTCGGCCGCGGCCAGCATCATCGGCGTGAACACGCGCACGCCATGCACCACCCCCATCAGGTTGACGCCCAGCACCCATTCCCAGTCGCGCTCGCTGTGCTCCCAGATCAGGCCGCCGGCCCCCACGCCCGCGTTGTTGAACACGAAGTGCGGCGCGCCGAAGCGCTGCTGCGTGGCCGCGCCCAGGGCTTCCACCTCCGCCGCCTTCGACACGTCGAGCCGGTACGGCAGCACCGTGGCACCGAGGCCTTCGATCTCGGCAGTCGCGCGCTGCAACGCATCGGCCTGCACGTCGGCCATCACGATGTTCATGCCCTCGCGTGCCGCGATGCGCGACACCTCCAGGCCGAAGCCGGAGGCGGCGCCCGTGATCACCGCGGTGCGGCCCTTGAATGTCTTCATGCGTCGTCCTTCAACAGCTGGAATCCGATGCGCGGCATGTGCACGTGCACGGTGCCGGCGCGCTCGTCGTGGCGTGACACCACGACCTCGTCGTTGCTCAGGCCCACCAGCGTGCCGCGCACGGGGTCGGTGCCGTAGTCGGTGGCGGCCACGCGCACGCGCGCGCCGGCCTCGAAGCCCAGGCCGTGCTGCACGGCGGCCGGCGCGTGCGCCGCGGCATGCAGCGCCACTTCGATGGCGGCCGTGCTGTCCATCGGCTCGGGGCGGCCGTGGCCGAAGCTCTGCACGCGCTGCAGCCAAGCGCTCAGGCGCGCGTGCGGCTCCAGGATCTGGGCCACCGGGGGTGCACGGCGCAGGTACCACAGGCCGTGCGCCACCGAGAAGTCGGCGATCGAGGCGTCGTTGCCGCACAGGAACGGCCGGCCGTCGATCAGCTGCGCGTCCAGCCAGCCGAGGTAGGTGGCCAGGTGCACGGCAGCGTCGCGCGGGTGCAGGCGCGCCATGCCGGCGGTGAGCGCGGCGCGGTCCTCGCGGAAAGCCTGCACGGCTTCCGGCGGCGTCTTGCCGAACACGGCCGCGGCGCCGGCGGGCTGGCCCATCACGTAGGGAATCACGGTCCAGAACAGGGTGCTGTCGGCCCACTGGGCGAGCACCGGCGCCAGCGGGGCGCTGGCCGGGTACAGCGTGGGCCGCGGCGCCAGCTGGTCGATCACGCGCGCCACGAGCGCGCTGTCGCAGTAGATGTCGGCGCCGATCTGCAGGAACGGCGTCTTGCGGTAGCCGCCGGTGAGTGCCAGCACGTCGGGCTTGGGCATGATGACCGGCACGGTCACCGAGGCCCAGGCCAGCCCCTTGTAGCCGAGGATCAGGCGCACCTTCTCCGAGAACGGAGAGGCGGCGTAGTGATGCAGGATGGGCAGGTTCATGGAGGGGTCAGTGCGGCATGGCGCGCGAAACGATCGAATCAAAATCCGTGGTGGCCGGCAGCAGGCCGAACACGCCGGCGCGCTCACCTTCGAAGCGCGAGGCGCAGAACGCGTCGAACACGAAGTCGGGGCTCGCGCGCTTGAGCTGCGCGGCCTGCAGCACGAGCGCCAGCGAGCGCGCCAGGCGACGCGCCTGCGCCTCGTCGGCCACGGCGTCCACCGTGTGCAGCAGCCGCGCCACCTCGGCGTCGAAGCCGGGATGTGCGCCGCGCGCGGGCTCCAGCTCTTGCATCAGCGCGTCGATCACCTGCGTACCGCGCAGGGCGCGCAGCAGGTCCAGCGCCATGATGTTGCCGGCGCCCTCCCAGATGGAGTTGAGCGGCATCTCGCGGTAGATGCGGGCCATCACGCCCTCGCCCTGCTCCTCGACGTAGCCGTTGCCGCCCAGGCACTCCATGGCTTCCTGCGCGAACGCGCTGCCGCGCTTGCAGACCCAGAACTTGGCCACCGGCGTGATCAGGCGGCGCATCACCGCCTCCAGGCCGGTCGCGTCCTGGCCGTGCTCGGTGCGGTCGATCGCGGTGGCCAGGCGCAGCGCGAGCAGCGTTGCGGCCTCGCTTTCGAGCGCCAGGTCAGCCAGCACGTTGCGCATCAGCGGCTGCTCGATCAGCGGTTTGCCGAAGGCCTGCCGCTCGGCGCAGTGGTGCAACGCGATCGACAGCGCCTGCCGCATCAGCCCGGCGGTGCCGAGCGCGCAATCGAGCCGCGTGAGCGCGCCCATCGCCAGGATCTGCGGCACGCCGCGGCCTTCGTCGCCCACCAGCCAGGCGGTGGCGCCATGGAACTCCACCTCGGAGCTCGCGTTGGCGTGATTGCCCAGCTTGTCCTTCAGGCGCTGGATGCGCAGCGCGTTCACCTGCCCGTCGGGCAGGATGCGCGGCAGGAAGAAGCAGCTCAGGCCGGCGGTGGTTTGCGCAAGCACCAGGAAGGCGTCGCACATCGGCGCGGAGAAGAACCACTTGTGGCCCGTGATGCGGTAGGCGCGACCCCAGGGCGTGTCGGCGTCGAACTCGGCGCGCGTGGTGTTGGCCCGCACGTCGGAGCCGCCCTGCTTCTCGGTCATGCCCATGCCGAGCGACACGGCACTCTTCTGCTCGAAGGGCAGGAAGCGCGCATCGTATTCGTTGCCCGTGATGTTGGGCATCCACGCCTGCGCGACGGCCGGGTTGCCGCGCAAGGCCGGCGTGACGGCATAGCTCATCGACACCGGGCACAGCACCGAAGGCTCGAGTTCGGTGAACAGCATGAAGGCAGCCGCACGCTCGATGTGCGCGCCGGCCGGCTTGCTCCACGGTGCCCCGTGCAGCCCATGGCGCAGCGCGCTGCCCATCAGCACGTGATAGCTGGGGTGGAACTCCACCTGGTCGACACGGCGGCCGAAGCGGTCGTGCGTGTGCAGCTGCGGGTGGTGCAGGTTGGCCAGCCGCGCGTGCTGCTGCATCGCGGCGGACCCGGCCTCCGCGCCGAGCGCATGCAGGTGCTCGCGGTCGTACGCCGGATCGAACAGCGCCAGCCCGTCCTGCAGCGGCTTGTTGGCGGTGAACAGGTTCACGTCGGCCAGCGGCGTGCTCTGGTTGAACACCTCGTGCGTCACGATGTCGGTCATGATGGCCTCCGCAACATCTCGACGTGGGGAATGCCGTCTTCGAGGTAGCGCTCACCCACCACCTCGAAACCCACGTCGGCGTAGAACCGATCCAGGTGCGCCTGCGCGCTGATGCGCAGCGGCAGCCCCGGCCACAGCCGCTCGCAGCCCGCCACGCCCTCGGCCACCAGCAGGCGGCCGACGCCGGTACCGCGCACGGCAGCGTCGGTGACCACGCGACCGATCGAGGGCTCCGGGTACTTGAAGCCCGGGTCCACCACGCGCAGGTAGGCCATCAGCTTGCGGTCGGCGTCGCGCCCCTGCAGGTGCCAGGCATGCTGGTCGAGCCCGTCGGCATCGAGGTACGGCCCCTGCTCCAGGATGAACACGCGCTGGCGCAGCGCCAGCACCTCGTAGAGCTCGCGCAGCCCGAGCTCCTCGAAGCGCGACCAGTGCCAGTGCAGCGCCATGCCTGTCTAGACAAGCTTGACCAGCTGCTTGCCGAAGTTGCGGCCCTTGAGCAAACCGAGGAACGCCTCCGGCGCCGACTCGATGCCCTGTGCCACGGTCTCGCGGTACTTCAGCTTGCCGGTGGCCACCAGCGTGCCCAGCTCCTTCAGCGCATCGGGCCAGGCCTCCATGTGCTCGCTGACGATGAAACCCTGGATGCGCATGCGGTTCACGAGGATCAGCTGCGGATTGCTCATCGGGATCGGCTCGCCGTTGTAGCCGGAGATCATCCCGCACATGGCCATGCGGGCGAAGGCATTGCAGCGCAGCATCACCGCGTCGAGGATCATGCCGCCCACGTTCTCGAAGTAGC
>CAMLIZ010000134.1 GCA_946480245.1 uncultured Pseudomonadota bacterium | reverse complement strand
TCGGCGACGTCGACGTCGCGCACGGTCCGCGCAAGGGCTACTGGGACACGGCCTACCGCATGGGCCAGCAACCACCCGGCGAGATCCACGCGCAGGGGCACAACAACGAGGACCACCAGGTGCGCAATCTGCACTGGGGGCATACGCATGTCAGCGGCCTGAGCGACATGTACCTGCTCACCGGCGACAAGCGCTCGCTGGAGGTGCTCACCGAGATCGCCAACTGGTGGAAGTTCGTCACGCCCTACTTCTTCAAGACGCCGTTCGACAAGACCCGGTTCCGCGAGGCCGAGCGCGACTACGCCTGGCCGCTGTACGCCATGAACGAGTACGTGCGCGTGACCGGCGACGCCACCTACCACAAGATGGTCAACGCACAGCTCGTCAACTACCTCATCCAGTGGTGGCAGACGCCGATGAACCACATCGGCTACAACCCCGCGACGCAAGCCGTGAGCGACAAGCTCGTCAACGTGAACGATGCCGTCATGGGCACTGGCTACTGGACGATGACCCGCATGGACAACGCCAACGGCACGCAGGCTACGGGCACGAACCCGTGGATGGCCGGCCCGTTGCTGAGCGCGGTGATCACGTTCTACGAGCAGGACAAGCTCATGGCGGCTTCCGGCAAGGGCGCCGGCATTCCCGCTGCGACGATCGAGGACATGCTGTTCCAGTGCATGAACTACGTGGTCAAGTACGGCTACGATCCCGCCCACAAGTGGTTCGTGTATTCGGAGGCAACCCGCAACTACGAAGGCGGCCACACGCTGATCGACTACCCGCTGGCCTACCTGGACCGCCTGTACCGGCAACGCATGGCCGAGGGGCGGGTGGCGCATCCCGAGTGGTATGGCACACAGCCGATCTGGCACGAGATTGCCAAGCGAGACTACGACGCGCTGGTGGACGTCAGGGTCGGCGCCAATACGCAAGCCTATGGCTTCTACGGCTACGAGATGGTGATGCCGGTGGACTTCTTTGCGCTCATGGCCGACGAGCGCTGAGCGCGCTAACGCACGTCGCAACGCAGCCGCCGGCCCTCCAGGCTCAGCACGAGTTGCAGCTCGCCGTCCTGCTGCGCCATGAAGCCGGTGCTGCAGGCGTAGCGCTCCTTGACCGGCACCGGCTTGCCATGCGCATCGAGCGCGAACAGGCGCAGTTCCACCACCCGCATCGGATTCCATCCATGCTCCAGATGCCCCAGGTCGAGCAGCGCGCCCGGCATCCGGTCCTCGAAGCGATAGCCCCGGTTCTCGTCGACCTGCAATGCCAGCGACACCTTGGCAGCCTTGCCGGGCAGCACCGGAGGCAGACGCAGGCGGATGTGGGGGCTGCGCTCGTCGGTGTCTCGCCCCAGCGAGCGGCCACGTGCGGACGCAGAGGCCGCAGTTGGGGGCGGCGCGGCCCACGCGGGCGCCACGGCCAGCGCCAGCAGCAGAACGCCGAAGCGCACGCGCATCTCAAGCCCTTTGCTGTGCGGCTGCGCCTGCATCGATGCGCCCCTGAATGCTGTAGACGAGGTAGGCAAGTATCTCGCGCACCGCATCGGAGGTCTTCAGCAGTGCGTCGACGCGCGGCACGATGGCGTCCAGCCCCTCGGGCTCGGCGTGCCGGAAGTCGACCGGGCATGCACGCACCTGCAGCCCCGCGCTACGGAAGGTGGCCAGTGCTCGCGGCATGTGCATCGCGGAGGTCACCAGGTAAGCCGGGCGCCCCGGCAACTCGGCCAGCAGCAGCTTCACCTGCTGCGCGTTCCCGTACGTGGTGTGCGAGTCGCGGTCTTCCGTGATGCGGCCCGCGGGCATACCCAGGGCCTGCGCCAACGTGCGCATCAGGTCGGCCTCGCGCACATGGCCTCCGTAGCCGCCGGAAACTACGAGCCGGCTGTCCGGCACCGGTTCGGCGAGGTGAACGCCGGAAATCGTGCGTCGATAACTGTCTTCACTGAGATGGCCGATGTCCTCGGTGTTGCCGGCAGCGCGGTCGATGCCGCCGGCCAGCACGATGAAGACGCTGCCCGCAGGCAGGCGCGCACAGTCGGCCTGCGCAGCGGCCCGGCGCTCGAGCAAGGCCAGTACGCCATTGGCAAGGAAGGGACAGGCCGAAGCGGCGAGGAACAGCGTGGCAAGCGCGCACAGCCAGCGTGCCGACGCCGCGGCGCGCTGGCGCCACAACAGCAGGTTGAGCGCGAGCAGCGCCCACGTGACCAGCGCCAGCGGCTCCAACAGCACGCGGGCGACGAAACGGATGTCCTCCACTACGCGGCGGCGTGTGCGCGCAGGTAGACCTGCTCGTCACCCTCCACCCAGGAGCGGCGCGAGAACAGCCGCTCAACGCGCTGCCGGCCGGCAACGCCGAAGCTCACGTGGCGCTGTTCACTGACGACGCGCCTCATGCACTCGGCCAGTTGCGCGACGTCGCGCGACTCGAACAGGTAGCCCGTGACGCCTTCGTCCACCACTTCGGGGCAGCCGCCGATGCGCGGTGCTATCACCGCGCGGCCGGCCGCCATGGCTTCACGCGCGGCGAGCGGGAACGACTCTCTCGTGGACGACAGCACGAATGCGTCGAGTACCGCAAGGAAGTCCGGGATGTTGCGTTGCATGCCGGTGAACACCACGTTGTCGGCCAGGCCCCGCTGCTGGACCTGGGCCTCCAGGTCGGGCTTCAACGGCCCGTCGCCGATGATCATCAGGCGAGTTTCGGGCGCCTGCGCGTGCACCTGTGCAAAGGCGTCGATCAGGTAGCAGTGACCCTTCTCCTCGGACAGGCGCGCGACGATGCCGAACACCGTGTGCTGCTGCAGGTCGATGCCATAGCGGGCCGCCAGAGCCGCATCGCGCTCTCGGGGCAGGAAACGGTCGGTGTCGATGCCACTGTGGATCACGCACGACCGCGCTTCCGGCAGGCCGCTTTGCAGCAGCCGGTTGCGCTCGTAGTGCGACTCGAAGATCACATAGTCCGCACAGCGCCGCAGGATGTGGCCGGCATAGCTGAAATGGCGCGGGTTGTGGATGTTGTGGATGGTGGTCACGATGGGCACGCGCCGCCCCGTGGCCGGCACGCGGTAGCTGAAGGGCAGCACGCGCAGCGCAAACCAGGCCACGATGCTGGAGCGCACCGACTGCGGTGCCACCAGTTCGATGCCGCCGGCGCGCACAGCCCGGCGCAACGCCTGGGCGGCGCGCCACAACCCGCGCAGGCCCTGGTAGTGGAAGTCGATGTCCACATGGATGGCGCCCTTGCCTTTCAGTTCCTCCAGCAGCACGCCGGTGGTGGTGGCGACGTGCACCTCATGGCCGCGGCGCGTGAGGTCTTCGGACAGGGTGAGGATGTCGGACTGGACGCCGCCGATTCCGAACGGCTCGGTCATCAAGTAGAGGATCTTCATCGTCGGGTGCTCATGCGGATCTGAGGGTGGCGTGGGCCTGTGCGGCGAAGCGCCGACGGCGCCGCCAGTGCAGCAGGGCGTGCAGTGGGTCGTAAGCACCGGCAAGCTTCAAAGCGAAGTCGAGCCGGCCGTCGTTCTGGGTGATTTCGGTGCGCCGCAGGGCCTGCAGGTCGATGCCCGGCCGGTTCAGGCCGGGATGCACGGTGACGGACGCACGGTAGCCCGCTGCGCTCGCCCCGGCCAGCTCGCGTGGACCGACGTCTCCCGAGGGATAGCAGAAGAACTCGACCGGGCGGCCGATCTGCTGCTCGATGCGCCGGCGGCTGTCGGCGATCTCGGCGCGCGCTTGCTCCGGCGACACGCGCTGCAGGTACGGATGGGTCAGCGTGTGCGAGCCGATGGTGATGCCCGGTGCCGCGGCAAGCGCGCGCACCTCGTGCCAGTCGAGGTGCAACTGGCCGTCTTCGGACGGATAGCGCGGATGGCGCATCGCCTGGTCACAGAACGCGGTGGTCACGAAAACCGTGGCCGGCAGGCCGAGACGCTGCAGCACAGGCAGCGCATGCACGAGGTTGTCGCGGTAGCCGTCGTCGAAGGTGATGGCCACGCACGGGCGCGCCGGTCGTGCGGCCTGCAACTGGGCCACCGCATCGGCCAGGGACACCACCTGGCACGAGCGCGCCAGCCACTGCATCTGCTGCTCGAAGCGCGCAGGCGTGACGCTCAGCTGGTCGAACCGCTCGCATGGCACCACGCGGTGGTACATCAGCACGCGCACGCCAGGGCACAGGCGCGCAGCCGTGGCGGACCACGGCAGGCAGGCGGCCGCTGCCGTGCTGCGCAGCCAGGCGGATGCGCTCATCGCGACGCACCTCCCACTGCGACGGGCGCCGCTGGTGCCGTGCGACCGAGCGCCTCGTCGTACATCGCCTCATACGCCTGCAGCGCGCGGCCCACGTCGTAACGCTGCAAGGCACAGTCACGCGCAGTCTTGCCGAGTGCACGGCACAGCGCATCGTCCGCCATCAGGCGGGCCAGCGCTTGCGCCATGGCCTCGGGCTGTTCGGGCGGCAGCATCAAGCCGTTGGTGCCGTCGTCGATCACGCTCGGGATGCCGCCCACGGCGGTCGCGGCCACCGGCTTGCCGCAGGCCATGGCCTCGAGCAGCGCCATCGGCAGGCCCTCCCAGCGCGACGGCATCACGAACAGGTCCAGCGCCACCAGCAAGCGCGGCACGTCGCTGCGCAGGCCGGTGAAGCGCACCACGTCGCGCAGACCGAGGCGATCCACTTCCTGCTCCAGCGCGTCACGCAAATCGCCGTCACCGATGAACAGGCACTGGAAACGGCGCTGCGTGAGAGCCCGCAGGCGCACGAAGGACTGCAGCAGATCCTGGTGGCCCTTTTGCGGATGCAGGCGGCCCACCACGCCCATCAACACCGCGTCCTGCGCGATGTCAAACTCCGCACGCACACCTTCGGCCGACACACTCTCGAAGCGCCGCAGATCGACGCCGTTCTCCACCACTGCCACCTTGCGCGGCGCGATGCGGTCGCGCGAGACGAGCACACGCCCCACTTCCTCGGTGCAGCCCACCACGCGATCGGACACCAGCGCCAGCAGGCGGTCCAACCAGCGATGTGCGCGCCCCTTCCAGCCGTTCACGTTGTGGCTCGTGGAGAAAACGCCGCGCACGCCAGCCAGCCAGGCCGCGAGGCGACCGAACACATCGGCCGTGAAGAGGTGTGTGTGCACCACGGCCACGCGCTCGCGCCGCAGCCAAGCCGCCAGGCGCAACACCATGCCGACATCGAGCTTTTGGCGCCGGCCGATGACGATCACGGGCACACCCAGCGCGGCGAATTCCGCCTCCAGCGGACCACCTTTCACCAGGCAGACGATCGCATACCGGTAACGGCCTGAGCGACGGCGCATCAGGTCCACGAGCAAGCGCTCGGCGCCATCGGGCGGCAGTTCGTCGATCACATGCGCTACCAACGGCAGCGACGATTCATTGGCGTTCATGCACGCGCTCCGGGCGGCGGAAGGTCATCGGGAAATGGAACCGGCTGCGGCCGCACTTCGCACCACAGGTGCGAAATGACTGCCGCATACATCCACACGTAGCCCATCACGGACACGTCGAGCAGACGTGAGCCGAACATATTCACGGCGAGGGCACCGCCGCACATGGAGGCGGCCCCCAACCCCACCACGCGCGCCCATCCGTCCGTGGCGCGCCGGTACACGCGCGAGCCGAGCAGGTACAGGCGCGCGAACACGGCGAGCAGGGCAAGCAGCGCCGGCACGCCCATCTGTGAGGCGATGTAGAGGTACATGTTGTGGTTGTCGCTCTCCATCACCTCCACTTCGGTGTACTGCGCCTTCAGGAAAGGGAAGGTGTAGAAGCCCTTGCCGAAGATCGGGCTCTCCTCCACCATCTTGAGCGCCGCGTTCCACAGGATCAGCCGGGTCTCGGAGCTCTTGTCCAGACCCTGCGGGGTTTCGTCGGAATGCGTTTCGTTGATGCGCGCAACCATCGAGTCGGGCAGCACCTCGGGGAACGTGGTGAATATGAGTACCGCCGCTCCAATGGCGGCGATCAGGATCAACTTGCCGCGCAGGCTCAGTGCAACCAGCGCCTCCACCGCGTAGCCGATGTAGCCGCCGCGCGAGAACGCGCCCAGCAACACGCGCGCCACCATCACGAGGTATGGCAGCAGCAGCCAGGTGCGTGCGCGGAACATGTACTGCACGAACAATGCAACGAAGGGGCCGCTGCTGTAGACCAGGAATGCCGCAAGGTCGTTGGGCTGCTGCAGCGGCCCGAGAAGACGCGACTTCTCGATGCTGGAGGCGTCGCCCTTTTGAAGCCACTCGGCGAAGCCGCACAGGGTGACGACGGCACCGCCGATGCACAAGTACACCGCGATGCGGCGCGCCATCGCGCCATCGCGGATCAGTGCCAGAAAGGCAAAGAAGACGAAGAACTGGTCCAGCCAGACACGGATGAAGCCCACGCGCAGGTCGAGAAACTCACTCAACCCGCGGGTGAAGATCGCGGTGACGAACGACAGCGTGCTCAAGATGGCCCAGGCCCACATCACGCCGCCGAGCGGCATCGAGGCGAACATCGGCCGACCCTCGCGCCGGCTGCGAGCCACCCAGGCCACCAGCATGCCAGCCATCAGCACGTTGGTCGCGTTGATGCCGGGCAACACGGGCAACACGTAGCTCTTGGCCTGCGGGATGTAGAGGATGAACGCCGCCATCACCCACTCCGGGTCGCGCTTCACGCGCCACAGCATCATCGGCACCATCACGGCGACCATCGCGTAGAAGATCGGCGAGGGAACGTCGGTATCGAGAAACGTGGCCGCCAGGAAGAGAAGCACAGGCGCACACACGAACGCCAACGTGGAGCGCAACTCCTTGCTGCGCCACAGATCGGTGACCGGCGCCGGAGCGGAGGGCGCCTGCGGCGGCGGCTCAACCGGCAACGCGTTCGTAAAGTGCATGGTATAGACGATTGCCGAGAGTGCGCCGCACCGCCTGCTTGGCAGACGCGATCGCCTGTGCACGCAACATCACGCGCGGCCTCGCCGTAGCCAGCGCCACAAAGCGGTCGAGCGGCATGCCACTCTTGATGGCCACACGCGCAAGCGTGGCGCCGGGCTCGAACGGACGCGGTGCATGGGAGCCCAAAGCCGACGTGTGCAGCAGCGCGTAGCCGGCCTGCCGGGCAAGCGCCCGCTGGTGCCGGGCATAGCGGCCGCCGGGAAACGAAATCTGGTCGATCGCGCGGCCGATGTGCTGCTCGATGGCCGCTTTCGAGTCGGCGAACTCGGCCTGGGCCTCGGCGTCGCTCAGGTCGTCGAAGAAGCGGTGCGTGCGACCGTGCGAGCCAATGGTCATGCCGGCGTCGGCCATCTCACTCAGCTGCTGCCAGCTGCAAAAGCCCGGGCGCCGGCCGATGAAGTCGGTGGTTGCAAAAAAGACCGCACGCGCGCCGCGAGACAGCAGCTCGGGCAGCGCATGCCGATGGTTGCTGCCGTGGCCGTCGTCGAAGGTGAGCACGACCCCGCCGTTGCGAGGCACTTGCCGCCCCAGCGCCTCGGGATCGATCAGCGCCACACCGAGGGCCTGCAGCGCGTCGAGCTGGGCCTTGAATTCGGCCACCGACACGGCGTACGGCCGGTCCGCGGCATCGATGCCGGCCAGCTCCTGCTCGTCTGCATACAGGCCGTGGTACATCAGCACCACCACGCGGCCGCGGTCCTCGGGCGCCCTCACGTGCGCTCCCAGCGCGCGTCCGTCTGGCCGCGCAGGAAGTTGCCGAGCCCCAGCACCGCCGCCCAATTCAGCTCCAGAAACACGGTGGCAAAGCTGACCAGGCGCAAGCGGCGCAGCGCCGCCGAACGCTTGCCGCAGAGTGCAGCGGCGTAGAACACAAGCTGCGCGACGAGCGCCGCCACATAGAACCACCCACCAGCAGACGCCGAGGCCAGCAGCAGCACGGCCAGCGCATACGGCACCAACAGGCGAAACGCCTTGTGCGAGACGAACTGGAACCACAGCGGATGCGCCCAGGGCAGGAACAGCCACGGCAGGCGCGCGAATGCCTGGAAGTTGCCGGTGAGCGTGCGCACCTTGCGCTTGCGCTCGCCGCCGATGTCCTGCTGCAGCTCGTCGTAGATGGGCGCCTGCGGCTCCAGCACCACCCGGGCGCCGGTGCGTGCTATGAGCATCGGCTGCACGAAGTCATCGAGCAAGGTGTCGGACGGCAGCGGCGTGTAGTCTTCCCGACGGATGGCATACAGCGCGCCGGTAGCGCCCACCGTGGATGCAAAGCGGCTCTCGCAGCCGCGGATCCACTTCTCGTAGCGCCAGTACAGGCCGATGTTCGACGCGGTGTGGGACACCGGGTCCACGTGCACCAGTTCGCCGCTGACGGCGCCGATGCCGGGCTGGGCCAGCCGCGCCACCAGAGCCCGCAGCGCGTGCCGGCCCAGCTGCTGCCGCACGTCGGCGAAGACCACGACAGGTGTGTCAACCACCGCCATCGCCTGGTTCAGCGCGTGAGGCTTGCCCTGGCGCGGCTGGTAGCTCACGACGCGCACGCCGGGCAGTCGAGCCAGCGCCTCGTCGGTGCCGTCGGTACAGCCATCGCATGCGAACACGATGTGCACCTTGTCGGCCGGATAGTCGAGCTCCCGCAGGTTGGCCACCTTGCGCAATGCCCGCTCACGCTCGTTGTGCACGGCGATGACCACCGTCGCCGCCGGCCACTCGGCCGGCTCCTCCACCGGTGACTGCGGCCGCGCCCGCGCCAGCAGCCAGATCAGCACCGGGTAGCCGACGTAGGTGTAGCCCACGAAGGCGAGCGCACACCAGAAGGCGACAGCAAAGCCGTTCATGGCTGCCAGGCGAGCTTGGCTCGGCCCCACATGGTCTGCACCATCTCCCGCGCGGGCTTGTCGAAGACGAGCACGAGCAGGGCGAAGGCCAGCGCACCGACGATGCAACGCAGCGCCAGTTCGATGATCAGGTGCGAGCCGGTATTGACGCCGCGCATCAGGAGGTAGGCCACCCCTGCGAGCGCCGAGAACTTGAGCAGCGCGAGGCCGGGGAACGGCACAGCCAGTCGCCGCTGGCCGATCACCATGGCGCTGCCGGTCAGCACCATGTAGCTCAGCAGCGTAGCCACGGCCGAGCCGATGATGCCGAAGTGCGGCACCAGCGCGAAGTTGAGTGCAATGTTCAGCACTGCGCAGCCGAGCACCAGAATCATCATGATGCGCGTCTGCTTGCGGATGAAGATGCCGGCCGCCACGATCGGCAGCCCGCCTTCGAGCACCATGCCGGCAATGACCCACGGCACGATCACGCCGCCCGGCCGGTATTTCTCGGACGCGAGCAGCGCCAGCACGTCATGCCCGGTGGCCGCGAGCACCGCCACCACCAGCGCGCCCAGCATCAGGTAGTAGTGCAGCACGCGCGAAATGAAGCGGATCGTCTCTTCGGCGCCGCGCTCCTCCCAGATGCGGGTGTACATCGGGATCAGCGCCTGGCCCACTGACACCAGCAAAGTGGTCTGAACGTACTCGCAGAGGTTGTACGAGGCCGAATAGAAACCGAGCTGTTCTGGCCCTGCCAGCGCCTGAAGCACGTAGCGGTCGCCGACGCTGAGGATCACGCCGCCGATCTCATAGCCGATCATCGGCAGCCCGAACATCAGCATGCGCTTGAACAGCTCGCTGCGGAAGTTGGACAGCCCGATCGGCTGCTGGCGCAGGTACACCATGCCGAGGCCCGAGACGATGATCGCCTCGCCGACGATCGAGCCTACATAGAAGCCCTTCAAGCCGTGAACCACGTACAGGACGGTGAGGATGATGGCTGCCAGGCCGCCATACTTGCGCACCACCATGTAGGCGCTGTAGAAACCGCTGCGCTGCTCGGCGCGCAGCAGGTTCATGAACACGCTCTCGAAGATGCGGATGAACACGAGCACGGACGTCAGCCGCAGCAGCATGAGCAGGCGCGGATCCTTCCATGCGCCGGCAGGAATCAGCTCCACGACGGCCAGCCAGCAGAGCGTGGCGGCGCACGCTAGCGCGGCCATGGCACCAAGCACGGTACCGAAGTACTGCGGCAGCGTGAAGCTGTTGTTGCCAGCGCGCGTCTCGGCATAGAAGCGCACCATCGAATGCTGGAATCCCAGCTTGCCCAGACCCACCACGAGCATCAGCGTGGTGGCCACCAAGCTCATCAGCCCATATTCGTCCACGGCGAACAGGCGCGTGAACAATGGAAACGACACCACGCCGGCCACCGTAACCAGCAGGTTGCCGATCGTGTACTTGGAGGCGTGCGCCAACAGGGCGCGGCTCATCGGGCGCCTCCACGCCGGCGCTGGTAGGCACCGAGCAGGCGCTGAAGGACGCTGGGCACCGCGAAACGCTGCTCGACGATCTCGCGTGAGCGCCGGCCCATGGCCTGCGCGCGCCCCGGGGCGCTCAACAGTTCCACCAAGGCGCCGGCGAGTGCGTCGGGGTCGCCGGGTGGCACCAGCAGCCCGCTCTCCCCGCTGGCGATCAGATCCACGTTGCCGCTGACACGGCTGCCCACCACCGGCAGCCCGCACGCCATGGCCTCGAGCACCGAGTTGGGCATGCCCTCCTGATAGGAGGGCTGCACGTACACCGCAGCACCAGCCAGCACCGAGGGCACGTCGCTGACGTTGCCCTTGAACTCCACGCTGTCGCCCAATTGCAGCTCGGCCACCAGGCGCTCGAGTTCGGCGCGCTGAGGACCATCACCGGCGATCACCAGGCGGCCAGGCAGGCGGTCGATCACCTGCCGCCACGCGGCCAGCAGCACCGGCAGACCTTTCACCGGCACCAGCCGGCCGACGAACGCGACGGTCGGCGTATCGAGCACAGGTGGCGTGGGCACGAAGCGCTGCAGGTCCACGGCGTTCGGGATCATGCAGACCTGGTCATCGGCATAGCCGGCTTCGAGCAGCATCTGGCGCGTGTAGTCGCTGATGCAATGCATGTGGTCGGCCTGCCGCAGCATCCAGTTTGTCAGCCGGTACAGCGGCTTGCCACGCAGCTTCGGATCCAGCACGCCGCCGTCGAACTCCCAGGCGCCGGACACTTTCACCATCAGCGTGCGGCGCGTCATCGGCCGCACCAGGCCCGCCACGGCGGCCAGGAAGTGGGCCGTGTGCACATGCACTGCATCGTAGGCGGCGCGGCGGGCCAACAGCAAAGCGGCAAAGCGAAGGTAAAGCACCACGGCACCGACCAGCTTCACGCGCGGATAGGCAATCCGCTCGACCCGTACACCGTCGAGCGTGTCGTGCACGGGCAACGAGCGATCGAGTTGGGGAACGATGACGGTGACGTCGTGGCCGGCGGCGGCGAATGACCTGCTCAGCAGGCGCGCCTGCATTTCGGCACCACCGGTGCTCGGGTAGAAACCGTCCACCACCATCAGGATGCGGCGCCGAGCGCTCGCCGCATTGGCGGCCTCGGCTGGCCGCGCACCCACGCGGATCGACGGCTCAAGCGAATCCACGCTCGTGTTCCCTCACTCTGCGGTACACCTGGACCAGCGGGCGACGAATAGGGCTCGTGGCCACAGCCGGAATCGTAGACCCGGTACACCATGTTGTCGGCCGGGCGCACGCTGCGCTCCGGTGGCAAGACTGCGAGGCGCTGATGCGCTCCCCGCAACGACGCGAATTGTGCGTTACAGCATCCGCTCGCTGCCACCCCCGATCCGGTGTTCCGGCAAGCGACCGGCGGGGATGCGTGATGGTTTCCCCATCGCAACCCCACTCGAATCAGGGGTTGCGCTGCAGTTCAGCCCCGCCCGCCACCCTGCAAGGGCACAACGTTCGTGTCGTGCGGCGCCGCGCCGAAAGCTTGCTCGCGCAGCAGCGCCAGCTGGTCGCGCACGCGCGCCGCCTGCTCGAACTCGAGGTTCTTCGCATGCTCGAGCATCTGCTTCTCCAGCAGCTTGATGCGCTTGGCGAGGTCCTTTTCGGACATCGCCTCCACCTTCGCTGCTTCCTCCATGTTCTTGAGCTTGCTGCGGTCATCTTGCTGGCTGACAACGCCGTCGATCATCTCCTTGACTTGCTTCTTCACGCTGCGCGGCGTGATGCCGTTCGCCAGGTTGTGCGCCACCTGCTTGACACGCCGGCGCTCGGTCTCGTCGATGGCGCGTCGCATTGACTCCGTGATCTTGTCGCCGTAGAGAATGGCGCGGCCGTTCAGGTTGCGCGCAGCGCGGCCGATGGTCTGGATCAGGCTGCGCTCCGCGCGCAGGAAGCCCTCCTTGTCAGCATCGAGGATCGCCACCAGCGACACCTCGGGGATGTCCAGCCCCTCGCGCAGCAGGTTGATGCCGACCAGCACGTCGAACGCTCCCAGCCGCAGGTCGCGAATGATCTCCACGCGCTCCACGGTGTCGATGTCCGAGTGAAGGTAGCGCACCTTCACGCCGTTTTCGGCCAGGTAGTCGGTGAGCTGCTCGGCCATGCGCTTGGTCAGGGTGGTGATCAGCACGCGCTCGTTCACCTTGACGCGCTCGCGGATCTCCTGCAGCACGTCGTCCACCTGGTGGGCGGCAGGCCGCACTTCCACCTCGGGATCGACCAGCCCGGTGGGCCGCACCACCTGCTCCACCACCTGGCCCGCGTGCT
>CAMLIZ010000133.1 GCA_946480245.1 uncultured Pseudomonadota bacterium | reverse complement strand
GCGCACAAGCCGCGCTACCTGATGGGCGTGGGCACGCCGGAGGACCTGGTCGAAGGCGTGGCCCAGGGCGTGGACATGTTCGACTGCGTGATGCCCACGCGCAATGCGCGCAACGGCCACCTGTTCACGCGCTTCGGCGACCTGCGCCTGCGCAACGCGCGCTACAAGACCGACGAGCGCCCGGTCGACGAAAGCTGCGCCTGCCACACCTGCGCGCACTTCAGCCGCGCCTACCTGCATCACCTGGACCGCTGCGGCGAGATGCTGGGGCCGATGCTCACCAGCGTCCACAACCTGCACTTCTACGTGAACCTGATGCGCGAGGTGCGGCAGGCGCTGGAGTCGGGCGGCTTCGCCGCGTGGCGTGCGCGCTTCACGGCTGATCGCGCGCGCGGCGTGTAGCGCGCGCCGCCTGGGCGACAGCGGGCGTTCAGCCCCGCGCCGTAATATCCCCGGCCATGGATGGCGCCACCGCTTTCGACTACGTGATCATCGGCGCCGGCACGGCCGGCTGCCTGCTGGCCAACCGCTTGAGTGCCGACCCCACCAAGCGGGTGCTGCTGATCGAGGCCGGCGGGCGCGACGACTACCACTGGATCCACATCCCGGTGGGCTACCTGTACTGCATCGGCAACCCGCGCACCGACTGGCTGTACAGCACCGACCCCGACCCCGGGCTGAACGGACGCAGCCTGCGCTACCCGCGCGGCAAGGTGCTCGGCGGCTGCTCGAGCATCAACGGCATGATCTACATGCGCGGCCAGAGCCGTGACTACGATGGCTGGGCCGATGCCAGCGGCGACGCGGCCTGGCGCTGGGAGCAATGCCTGCCGTACTTCAAGCGCCACGAGGATCACTGGCGCGGCGACGACGCCGCCCACGCCGGCGAGGAGTTCGGCCACTACCACGGCCACGGCGGCGAATGGCGGGTGGAGAAGCAGCGCCTGCGCTGGGACGTGCTGGACGCCTTTGCCGCCGCAGCACAGCAGGCCGGCATCCCCGCCACGCCCGACTTCAACCGCGGCAACAACGAGGGCGTGGGCTACTTCGAGGTCAACCAGCGGCGCGGCTGGCGCTGGAACGCCGCCAAGGCCTTCCTGCGGCCGGTGTGCTACGGCCGCCCGAATTTCGAGATGTGGACCGGTGCGCACGTGCGCCGGCTGGTGTTCGACCGCGATCCGTCGGGCCAGCTGCGCTGCGCCGGCGCCGAGGTGGTCACGCCGCATGGCGTGGAGACGGTGCACGCCGCGCGCGAGCTGGTGCTGGCGGCCGGCGCCATCGGCTCGCCGCAGCTGCTGCAGCTGTCGGGCATCGGGCCGGGCGCGCTGCTGCAGCGCCACGGCGTGCCGGTGCTGCACGAGCTGCCCGGTGTCGGCGCCAACCTGCAGGACCACCTGCAGATCCGCGCGGTCTACGGCGTGGACGGCGTGAAGACGCTGAACACGATGGTGCGCAGCGCCTGGGGCAAGGCGATGATCGGGCTCGAATACGCGCTCAAGCGCAGCGGGCCGATGAGCATGGCGCCGTCGCAGCTCGGCGCGTTCGCGCGCAGCGCCCCGGACCTGCAATGGCCCAACCTCGAATACCACGTGCAGCCGCTGTCGCTGGAGGCTTTCGGCGAGCCGCTGCACGACTTCAACGCCTTCACCGCCAGCGTGTGCAACCTGAACCCGACCAGCCGTGGGGTCGTGCACATCACCTCGCCGCGACACGACGCTGCGCCGCTGATCCGCGCCAACTACCTCAGCACCGCGCAAGACCGCCAGGTGGCGGCCGATTCGCTGCGCCTGACGCGCCGCATCTGCGCGCAACCCGCGCTGGCCGCCTACCGGCCACAGGAGCTCAAGCCAGGGCCGCAGTACCAGAGCGACGAGGAGCTGGCGCGCCTGGCCGGCGACATCGCCACCACGATCTTCCATCCGGTGGGTACCTGCCGCATGGGCCGCGACGACGATGCCGACGCCGTGGTGGACGCGCGGCTGAAGCTGCGCGGCGTGGCGGGACTGCGCGTGGTGGACGCCAGCGTGATGCCCACGATCACCAGCGGCAACACCAACTCGCCCACGCTGATGATCGCGGAGCGGGCCGCCGAGTGGATCCGGTCGGACGCGCAGCGCCCGGGTAAGCCCTGATGCCACCTCCACGGCAACTGCCCTAGAGTGCGCCCACTCGTGGCGGTGCCCCCAGGTGCACCGCTGGACGGGGGACTGAGGAGACAGCAGCAACTCGAACAGACGGACGTGCTCGCACTGGCGAACGAACGGCAGGCGATAAACGCACACATTACACGGCGCCCCTTTGCGGGCGCCTTTCTTTTGGCGCCTGCGGGCGTACGATGATCCGCCCGCCTTCCTGCTGTTGCGTCCCATGCCCGTTGATCCCGAACTGCGCTCGCTCGACATCGACATCCCGGCCCAGCCCGAAGCGCTGGTCAAGCTCTCGCTGTTGCTGGCCGAAGACGACATCAACCTGCAGGCGGCGTCCGGCCTGATCGAGGCCGACATGGCGCTGGCCGCAGCGGTGATGAAGGCCGTCAACTCTTCGCTCTACGGGCTGAAAGGGCGCGTGCAGAGCGTGCAGCAGGCCATCACCTACCTGGGCATGCGCGAGGTCGCCGCGGTCACCTTCGAGATGGCGCTGCGTGCGGCCTTTCCGCCGGTGCCCGAGCTGGAGGCGCTGTGGGAGCGTGCCACGCGCCGCGGGCTGTTGATGGGCCGCATGGCGCAGCAGCTCGGCGTCGACGCCTGGGCTGCGCATTCGGCCGGGCTGTTCGAGGAATGCGGCAAGGCGGTGCTGCTGCGCCATTCACAGGACCACTACCGTTCGATGCTGCGCGCCGCCGCCGAAGACGCCGAGCTGCTGCAGCTCGAGCGCACCGGCTTCGGCGTCAGCCATGACGCGCTCGGCGCCGCGCTGTGCGAGAGCTGGGGTCTGGGCCCCGCCGCGGTGGCCAGCGTGCGTCACCACGTGGCGGTGCAGGCCGGCGAGCCGCTGCCGATGCTGCTGCCGCGTCGTGGCGTCAGCGCGTTGTCGGCCGTGGCCCAGGCGCTGCTGGTGGCGCCGGCCACGGTGCCTGAGGTGGTGCAGCGCGTGGCACCGCAGGTGCCGCTGGACGAGGCGCTGGTGATGCGTGCCGCACAGAAGGCGGCCGAAGTGCTGGCCGAGTAGCCGCGCCAGGGGTGCCTCAGCGCCCTTCAGTGATGCGCAGCTCGACGCGCCCTTCGCTCCACGCGCGCTCGAAATCCCGTTCCACCGCCTGCAGCTCGTCGACCCCCGGCGTGTGGGCCGCCACGATGCCGACCGCCCGGTTGCGTCCCAGGCTTTTGGCGGTGTAGAGCGCCATGTCGACGATGTTCAACGCGCGCTCCCAGCCCACGCGCTGCCGCTGGGGCGCGATCGGGAAGTGCGCGTAGCCGATGGAGGTGGTCACGCGGATTGGCTCGCGCCCGCTGCCCACCGGCGCGTCGCCCACGGCATGCAGCAGGCGTCCCGCAAACGCCTCCAGCTGCGCCACGTCGAGCTGCGGCGCGAAGACCAGGAACTCCTCGCCGCCCCAGCGCACCACGAGGTCGTCGGCGCGCACCGCGTCCGCCAGCCGATGTGCCACCTCTGTCAGCACCTCGTCGCCCGCCGCGTGGCCGTGGCTGTCGTTGATGTGCTTGAAGTGGTCGATGTCCAGCAGCAGCAGCGCACCCTCGAAGGCCACGTGCCCCTCGCGCTGGCGCATCACGTCCTGGAAGTGCCGCCGATTCGCCAGTCCGGTGAGCGGGTCGCGCTCGCTCTGCACCCGCAGCTTGGCGTGGCTGCGTTCGAGCTGGCGTTGCGTCTCGCGCACGCGCAGGTACAGCAGCACCGCGAACACCATCGCCAGCGACAGCGTCACGCCCAGCAGCCCCCACACCTTCTGCAGCAGTGCGCGATTGGCCAGGCGCGCGCTCTTGAGCGCGTTGTCGCGCTCGAGCAGCTCGATGTTGCGCTGCTTGGCCTCGCGGTCGTAGCGGCCCTGCAGCTCGCGCAGCGCCAGCTCGCGGTTGCGCGCCATGATGTCGGCCACCAGCTTGCGCTCGCGGTGATAAAGCTCCAGCGCACCGGGCAGGTCGCCGGCGGCGGCCAGGCCGTCGCCGAACTCGCGCAGCACGATCGCCTCGTCGCCTTCGCCGATCACGCGCCACAGCGCGAGCACGCGCTCGAAATCCTGCCGTGCAGCGCCCACCTGGTGCAGCGCCAGGCGCGCCAGGCTGGCGTTGTGCAGCAGCGTGCGTTCGGCGCGCACCTCGTGATAGCGCCGGATCACCGGCAGCGCACGCTCCACGGCCGCCAGCGCCAACTTCGGCTGGCCGGCCTTGAGCCGGTCGTCGCTGAGGTTGGCGAGGATCACTGCCTCCAGGCGCGGCGAGTGCGCCTCCTGCGCCAGGCGCAGCGCCTCCTCGTCGGCGGCGATCGCGGCGCTGCGGTCGCCTTCGCCACGGCGCGCGTTCACGCGTGACTGGCCCATCTTCACGCGCGCCATCAGCTCGGCAGAGCCGTGCAGGCGCGCGATCCGCAAGGCCTGCCCCATCAGGCGGTTTGCGGGATCGAACTCGTTGGCGCGCGCATGCACCGTGGCGAGCGCGGCCAGGCTGTAGGCCTCGCGATACAGATCCTGCGCCTGCTGCGCGAGCGTCACCGCGTTCTCCCACTCCTGCCGCTGCAGCAGCTGCAGGCCCTGCGTGCCGGCACGCACCGCCAGCACGCGTATCGCCGCCCAGCGCGAGCGGTGGTCGCAGTCGGGGCGCGGCGCGATCGCCGACTTGCCGCACAGGCGCTCGTATTCGGTGAGCGCGTTCTGCGCATGTTCTCCCGCGCGTTCCAGCCGGCCGGCGTTCTCGTCCGACACCGCACGCACCAGCTCGGCGTCGGCGCTGGCCAGCGGATCGTCGGCGGCGCGGCGCAGCGCGTCCAGCTGCGCGGCGCTGGCCTGCGCGGCCGCTTCCAGCCCGGCACGCGCCTCGATCAGGCCGCGCGCGAGCCGCCATGCGCGCTCGGTGCTGGTGTCGGGGTGCGCCGGGTAGTGCGCCTGCCATTCGGCGAGCGCGGTGTCCGGCGCGTCGTAGCCGCGTTGCACCAGCGCGTCCAAGCGCACCTGCAGCGCCGCCTGCGGTGCCTCGGCGGCGTGCGCGGTGAGGGCCGCCAGCAGCGCAGCCAGCCAGGCCAGCCGCTTCATGCGGGCGCTCCGCTCGCAGCGGGGCCCTGCAGCAGCGTGAGCGCCACACGGCCTTCGCGCCACGCCTGCTCCAACGTGCGGATGATCGGCTCCACACTGGCCTCGTCGGTGGCGTGCAGCAGGCGCACGCCGTAGGCGCGGTTTCGTCCGTGGGCCTTGGCGAGGTACATCGCGGTGTCGACCAGCTCGATCGCTTGTTCCCATGACAGCGCCACGCCGCCCGGCTCGAGCGGGAAGGTGGCGAAGCCGATGGACGCGGTCGCGTTCAAGCTGCCGTTGTCGGTGGTCACCGGCGCGCCGCCGACGGCCGTGAGCAGGCGCTGCGCCAGCGCCTCCACCTGCTCGGGCGACAGCGCGCGCACCACCACCAGGAACTCCTCGCCGCCCCAGCGCACCACCAGATCTTCGTCGCGCAGCGTGCTGCGCAGCCGGCGCGCGATCTCCACCAGCGCCGCGTCGCCGGCCGCATGGCCGTGCACGTCGTTGATCTGCTTGAAGTGGTCGATGTCGAGCAGGTAGAAGGTGCCCGCGAGGCGGCCATCGGCGGCCAGCTGGCGCATCGCCTGCTGGAAGTGGCGGCGATTGGCCAGGCCGGTCAGCGGATCGCGCTCGCTCTGCACGCGCAGCAGCTCGTTGGTGTCGGCCAGCGCGCGGTTGACGCGGCGTCCGCGCTGCACCAGCAGCGCCACGACGCCCAGCGTGACCACCGCCAGCGCGGCGCCCACGGCCCACAGGCGCTGCTGCAGTTCGCGCTGCAACAGCTGCTCCTCCTTCAGCCGGTTGTCGCGGTTCAGCAGCTCGATCTCGCGGTTGCGGCGTTCGTTGTCATAGCTCTCCTGCAACTCCAGGATCGCCTGCTGCTGCTCGCGGCGGAACACCTCGTCGGCCAGCTTGCGGTGCTGGCGGTAGGCGTCGAGCGCGTCCTTCGCCTCGCCGGTCTTCTCCAGGTAGGAGCCCAGCTCTTCGTACAACCCGGCCATGTCGGTGATCGAGCCGGTGCGCTCGTTCATCGCCAGCGCGGCCTGCACCGCGGCCATGCCTTCGGCCTTGCGATGCAGGCCGATCAGCGCCAGGCCTTTGTTGGCCAGTGCCAGGCTCTCCGAGCTGAGGCTCTTGATCTCGTGCGCCAGCGGCTGCGCGCGCTCCGAGATCTCGAGGGCGGTCTGGTACTGCCCGCGCAGCAGGTAGAAGTCGGCGAGGTTGGCCAGCCCCAGGATCTCGTCGCGCTGCGCCCCCGCGCGTTGCGCATGCTCGATGGCCGAGCGCAGCGCGGCGAGCTCGGCGGCGTCGTTCTTGTCGTCGACCACGAGGATCGATTCGGTGGTCATCGCGCTGGCCAGGCTCAGCTCGTCGTGCGCATCGCGCGCGATCGTGATCGCCTCGCGGTTCATGGCCCGCGCGCGATCCTTCTGCCCGGCCTGGTAGAGCGTGTAGGCCAGCGCGCTGCGCAGGTCGCTGCGCCGCCAGGCGGGCGCGCCGCCGCTGTCGGCCAGCGACAGCGCCTGCAGCTGCAGCTTCACCGCCTCGTCGAGCCGGCCGGCGCGGTCCTTGATGTCGCCGGCCAGCGCGAGATAGCGCACCCGCTCCAGTGCCGGCGCATCCTCCGGCAGGCGCGCCAGCGCCTCGCCGATCAGCCGCTCGGCGCGGCTCACCGGCCCGCGCTGGTACGCGAGCCGTGCGCGCACCAGGCTGGCGGCCGCTTCAGCGCGCGCGCGCAGCGGGGAGTTGCTCTGCGCCATCGTGTCCAGCTGGGTCGCGGCGCGCTCGGCGCCTTCGGGATCGTTGACGCCGGCGCGCAGCCAGCCCAGCAGGTCGAGCGCGGCCAGGCGCTGCGGGTCGGTGGGCGTCAGCGCGGCCACCAGCGCCACCAGCTGGTCGGCGGCCGCCTCGGGCCGCGCGCGGCCCTCCATGCGCAGCGCCTGGATGCGCTCGGCGGTGTCGCCGCCCGACGCGGCGAGCGCGGGCTGCATGGCGAGCGTCGCCCACAGCAACGCCGTCAGGATCGGCCAGGCCTTGGCGCCGGCGCTGTGCATCACTGCTCTGCCTGGGTTGGCCTTGGGCGTTGACAGCCGCCGGCTTCAGCGCCCGCGTCGCAGCAACGCGTGCAACGCGATGGCGCCGAAGGTGGCGGTGCCGATGCCGCCGAGCGCGAAGCCGCCAAAGCGCAGCGTGAAGTCGCCCGTGCCCAGCACCAGCGTCACCGCCGCGGTGATCAGGTTGGCGTTGTCCGAGAAGTCGACCTTGTTGTCGACCCAGATCTTGGCGCCTGCGGTGGCGATCAGCCCGAACACCACGATCGACACCCCGCCCATCACGGCCAGCGGAATGGTCTGGATCAGCGCGCCGAACTTCGGGCTGAAGCCCAGCAGCACCGCGATCAGCGCCGCCACCACGAACATCGCCGTGGAGTAGATGCGCGTGGCGGCCATCACGCCGATGTTCTCGGCATAGGTGGTGACGCCCGTGCCGCCGGCGGCACCCGACACCATGGTGGCCAGGCCGTCGCCGAGGAACGCGCGGCCCATGTAGCGGTCCAGGTCCTGCCCGGTCATCGCGCTCACTGCCTTGATGTGGCCGAGGTTCTCCGCCACGAGGATCACCGCCACCGGCACGATCAGCAACATCGCCTTCGGGTCGAACACGGGGGCCGCGAAGTGCGGCGCGCCGAACCACGCGGCGTTGGCGATCAGCGACGGATCGATCGGCTTGCCTAGCCCGAGGCCGTTGGTGAGCAGCGCATAGATCACGCTGGCCACAATCAGGCCCACCAGGATCAGCAGCCGCTGCACCATGCCGCGCGTGAACACCGCCACCGCGCCCACGCACACGAAGGTGACCACCTGCATCCAGGCGTCGAAGCCGGTGGGCGCCATGTTCTTCACTGGAATGCCGGCCAGGTTGAGGCCGATCACCGCCACCACTGCACCGGTGACCACCGGCGGCATCAGGCGTTCGATCCAGCGCGTGCCGATGCCGATGACCAGCAAGCCGATCAGCGCGTATACCAAGCCGCACGCGACGATGCCGCCCAGCGCCGGGCCGAGGTGCGTGTTGGGGCCGGAGCCGCCGTAGCCGCTGGCGGCGATCACCACGCCGATGAACGCGAAGCTCGAGCCGAGGTAGCTGGGCACGCGGCCGCCGACGCAGACGAAGAAGATCAGCGTGCCGATGCCGCTCATCAGGATCGCGAGGTTGGGGTCGAAGCCCATCAGGATCGGCGCCAGCACGGTGGCACCGAACATCGCGATCACGTGCTGCACGCCCAGCGCCGCCGTCTGCGGCCAGGGCAGCCGCTCGTCAGGCGCCACGACGGCGCCTTGGCGCGCCTGCACTTCGCGCCATTGCGGAATCACGCTCATGAAGATTCCTCTTGTAGGTATCGTCGGCCGCCCGATGCGGCGGCGCCCGCTCGCCATGCCGGGTGGGCACAGCCGCTGCAGTGTAGGAGGGGCGGCGCTGCCCCGGAAGGGCGCCGGCCCGCGGCAGTGCGCCCGGGCGTGACGTGCGGCAGCTTTGGCGCGGAAACCGCGAAAAAAAAGGGGAGCGGGACGGAGATCCTGGGGGTTCGCTCTCAACACCCCTGGCGCCCGCTCCCCTTGGACGTCAACCGAGGGTCGACGCTGCCGGCCGCGGGCGGGTCAGACCCGCGCGCCGGCATCCCGGGGCTGAAGATTCAGCCGCGGCGGAACTCGAACGACAACTGCTGCGGTGTGCGGCTGCTCTGCAGCACGCGCGCCTGCGGCGGCCGCTGCACCGTGGCGGGCATCGCGGCCTGAGCCGGCTTGTGGGTGCTGGTCGGCAGGGTGGGCTTCATGGTCTTGCTCCACATGGCGGCGGCTTTCACTGGCGTGACGGATGGTCTTCGGCGGCAAGCGGCAGCGCAGCGCGCTCCAGCCAGGCGGACAGCGCGGTGCGGCTGGGCAGGCGCTCGCCTGCGCGCGACAGCCGCAGCATGGAGGCAAGCGCCCCATGCCGGCGCGGGCCGGCGGCCGTGAGGCGCGGTTTGATGCGGGGGTGGCGACTGCGGACCATGGCGGGCACTCCTACGACTGCGAAGGTCCCCGGGGCCACTGCCGACCGCCCCGGCGGATGGTCGGCAAGCGCAGCTTTCGTGCCAGTGATCGGCGCGTGACGTGGTTCACGACTGGGCGTCGCGGCAGCCGCAATGCGTCAATGCGCAGCGCTACTGCCCACTTCCGCCGGAAGCCTTGAGTTACAAGGCTGACGCTTGCGGTTCCGCGTGTGTCCGCATGTGGCCATCGTGTGCAGCCGTAGGCAGCTCGAAGTGGCTCACGATGGCCTGCGCCACCGCGGGCTCGGCGAGGATGCGGCGATGGCCGAGCCCGGCGGTGAGTTCGAGCCGGGCACCCGCCAGTGCCTGCGCCAGGCGCTTGCTCGCTTCGACGGGGGCGGCGCGATCGTCGCGGTCATGCAGCAGCAGCGTGGGTTGGGTCACCCGCTCGCCCAGCCACGCCGGCTCGAACTGCGCGAGCGGTACGCCTTCAAGGCGCTGGATCGCCTCGCGCATGCCGCCCGCGAGCGAGGGGCTCAAGCCGAAGCTCTGCGCAAAACCGCGGATGAACGCCGCCGGCGGGATCGGCGCCGACACCAGCGCAAGGCGGCCGGCCCCCAGGCCGCGCGCCGCGGCATGCACGGCGGCGAGGGCCCCGAGCGAATGCGCCACCACGCCGTGCAGCGGGCCGACGCGGGCCTGCACCGCGAACAGGGCGCGCACGAACTGCGGCAAGGTGCTGCGCCAGCCATCGCTTCGCCCATGGGCGGGCAGGTCCAGCAGCAGCGCGGCGTAGCCGGCCTCGTGCAAGGCGTCGCCGATGGCGCGCAGCTGCATCGCGTCGCCTGCCCAGCCGTGCACCAGCAGCACCGTGGGTCCGCTGGCGGGCTCAGCGCGGCGCCACAGCGCCATGCGCCCGTGCTCGAAGCGCAGGTGCTCTCGCTGCCAGGCGGCCGGTACGGTGCGGGCGCGGGCTGCGAGCTTGGACGGCAGCGGCGTGAAGAACAGGCGCATCGCCAGGCGCAGCGCGAGCGCCGGAGATACACGCTGGGCGACGCGCATGCTGCGGCCCATCCAGCGGGCGATGGGGCTGCCGGCGTAGAACGCGCCCACTTGCGCGGCGCCTGCGGGAGTGGAAGAGGCGGCGCTCATCGCCTCACTCCAGGCCGAAGTCCGCATTGCGGCGCGGCAGCAGGCGCCACCACTGCCGCAGCAGCCGGACACTGCGCAGGCCGCCGAAGAGGGCGAGGATCACGAGCAAGGCCAACATGGCGATCTCCTGTTCGCACGATCGTGCGAAATTGAGGTTGCGAACACGCGGGATGAGGTTGTCATCTCAGCGTGCGGGAGGTGCCCCGGTGGGGGCGGGATCGAGGTCGACGCCGGGCGCGAGCTCGCTGCGCAGCAGCCGCTGCCAGGCGGTCCATGCGCGCTCGGCGGCGCGGCTGTCGCGCAGGAAGCGGGCGTCGTGCATCAGGCCGACGAACAAGGTGTCCATCTCGAACACCAGTTGCTCGGCGTCGGTGTCGGGGCGCAGGTGGCCGGCGTCGATGGCCTGGATCACGGTGCGCTTGAGCGCCGTGCGCCAGCGCCGCACGCCGTCTTCCAGCAGATCGCGCACCGGGCCTTCGCGGCCGTCGTATTCGAAGGCGCTCTTGGTGTAGATGCAGCCCTCGGAGGCCGCCACCGTGCGCACGCGCTGCAGCCACAGCCGCATGATCGCGTTCAGGCGCGGCAGCCCGCGCGGCTCGCGCAGCGCAGGTACGAACACGTCCTGCAGGAAACGCCGATCGAACTCCTCCACCACCGCCTTCTGCAGCGCCTCACGGGAGCCGACGCGGGAGAACACGCCGCTCTTCGACAGGTTCAGCCGCTTGGCCACCTCGCCGATCGTCAGGCTCTCCAGCCCTTCGGCGGCCGCCATGCGCAACGCAGTGTCGAGGATCGCAGCCAGCGTGAGCCCGCTGCGTTCGGTCTTGGTCTCCATGGGCGCGAATTTAGCACGACCGTGCGAGAGCCCGCAACGCGCTCGAGGTTTCTTGTCTCAGGCCGGCTGCCAGCCACGTGGCACTGCGCCGAGCAGCCGCTTCGTGTACTCCTCGCGCGGCGCGCGCAGTATCTCCTCCGCGCTGGCCTGCTCGACCACCACGCCGTCCTTCATCACCAGCACCTCGTCGGAGATGAAGCGCACCACCGCGAGGTCGTGGCTGATGAACACATAGGCCAGGCCGAGCTCGTCCTGGAGATCCTTCAGCAGGTTGAGCACCTGCGCCTGCACCGACACGTCCAGCGCGGACACGGCTTCGTCCAGCACCAGCACCTCGGGGTTCAAGGTGAGGCAGCGCGCGATCGCGATGCGCTGCCGCTGGCCGCCCGAGAACTCGTGCGGGTACTTGGCGAACGCGCTGCCGTCCAGCCCCACCTTCTCCAGCAGCGCCCGCGCGCGCTGCTCGCGCTCGCGCGTGTCGGCACCGATGTGGTGGATGGCCATCGGCTCCACCAGCGTCTGGCCCACCGTGAAGCGCGGGTTCAGCGACGCATACGGGTTCTGGAACACGATCTGGATGCGGCGGCGCATCGCCTGCCGCTCGCGGTCGCTCAAGGTGAGCAGGTTGCGGCCGTCGAAGATCACCTCGCCGCTGGTGGGCTCGTGCAGGCGCAGCAGCGTGAGGCCCATCGTGGTCTTGCCGGAGCCGGACTCGCCCACGACGCCCAGCGTGTGGCCCTTGCGCAGCTGGAAGTTCACGTTCTGCACGGCCTTGAACTCGCGCCGGCCGAACAAGCCCTCCTTGAGCCAGAACGACTTGCCCAGTGAGCGCACCTCGAGCAGCACCGGCGCGTCCGGATCCTTGGCGCGCGCGTCGGCGCGCGCGGCGCGGCCGGCGATGTGGTCGTCGATCACCATCAGCCGCGGGGGGTTCTGCGCGAGGCTGGGGCGGCAGGCGAGCAGCGCTTGCGTGTAGGCGTCCTGCGGGGCGCTGAAGATGCGGTCCACTGGCCCCTGCTCGCGCACCACGCCATGGCGCATCACCACCACCTGGTCGGCGATCTCGCCGACCAGCGCGAGGTCATGGCTGATGAACAGCACGCTCATGCGGTGCTGCTGCTTCAGGCGCGCCAGCAGTTCGAGGATCTGGCGCTGGATGGTGACATCGAGTGCGGTGGTGGGCTCGTCGGCGATCAGCAGCTTCGGGCCGCAGGCCAGCGCCATCGCGATCATCACGCGCTGCTGCTGTCCGCCGGAGAGTTCGTGAGGGTAGGCGCCCAGGCGCCGCTTCGGCTCCGGGATGCCCACTTCGTTGAGCAGCTCCTCGGCGCGCGCCAGGGCCTGCCGGCGGCCCAGGCCCATGTGGCGCGCCAGCGGCTCCACCAGCTGGTCGCCGACCGTGAACACCGGGTTCAGCGAGCCCATCGGATCCTGGAACACGCAGGAGATCTCGCGCCCGCGCAGCGCCTGCAGCTCGGCCAGGCCGGCCTGCAGCAGGTCGCGCCCCTGGTACAGGATGCGGCCGCCGCGCTCGGCGTTGCTGGGCAGCAGGTTGAGGATGGACATCGCCGTCACGCTCTTGCCCGAGCCGGATTCGCCCACCAGCGCGACGGTGCTGTTCTCGGGGATGTCGAAGCTGACGCCCTTCACGGCATCGGCGCGCAACGGCACGCCGTCGACCTTGCCCATGCGGAACGCGACCTTCAGGTCCTGGATGCTCAGCAGCATG
>CAMLIZ010000132.1 GCA_946480245.1 uncultured Pseudomonadota bacterium | reverse complement strand
CGCGACAGGATCGCCGTGGGCACGAAGCGCAGGCTGATCTGCCGCATCTGTTCGCCGAAGCCCGGCATCTCCTTATGCGCCACCGCGAGCGTGGCCTCCGGCGTCACGTCACGCAGCGCGGGCCCGGTGCCGCCGGTGGTGAGCACGAGATGGCAGCCACGTTCGTCCACCAGCTCGCGCAAGGTGGCGCTGATCAGCTCGGCTTCGTCGGGGATCAGCCGGCTCTCCCACTCGATCGGATTGCGCAGCGCGAGGGCCAGCCAGTCGCGCAATGCGGGCAGGCCCTTGTCCTCGTAGACGCCGGTGGAGGCGCGGTCGCTGACCGAAACGATGCCGACGCGCACGCTGTCCAGGCTCATGCTCGGGCTCGCTTGATGAACTGGAACAGCTCGCGGTAGCTGCGCCCGTGCCGCTGCTCGGGCGGCAGCAGCCCCTCCTTGCGCGCTGCGCGGATCAGGCTGCGCAGCTGCTGCGTGTCGGTGTCGGGGTGCTGCCCCATCCAGCGTTCCAGCGCGCTGTCATCGGCGATCAGATCGTCGCGCCAGCGCTCGGCCTCATGCAGGGCCAGCGTGTCCCGCGCGTGCGGCACCTGCATGGCAGCCACCGCCTCGCGCAGCGGCTCGGGGTCCGTCTGCCGCATCAGCTTGCCGATGTACTGCATCTGGCGGCGCCGGCCTTCGTGCGAGCGCGTGCGCTTGTAGGCGCGGATCGCCTCGACCAGCAGCTCCGGCGCCTGCAGCGCCTCGAGCCGATGGTCGGGCAGGTCGACCAATGCCTCGCCGAGCGACTGCAGGTCGTGCGACTGCTTCTTCAGCTGGGTCTTGCTCGGCCGGTCGGCGGAGTCTTCGGGGGCGTCGCGCAAGGACATCGGCGGCGGGCGCAGGCGGGAGGGGTCGCTATGATAAGTTGATGCACGCACCCCGCCGCAATGACTCCGGTTTCGCCTACTCGCGCGAACAATTCCAGCAGATCGTCGAGGACGCGCTGACGATCGCGCGCCAGGTAGGCGCCAGCGACGCCGGCGCCGAGGTGTCCGAGGGCGTCGGCCTGTCGGTCTCGGTGCGCAAGGGCGAGCTCGAGAACGTCGAGCGCAACCGCGACAAGTCGGTGGGCGTCACGGTGTACCTCGGGCAGCGGCGCGGCAACGCCAGCACGTCGGATTTCTCCCGCGCCGCCCTCGAGCAGACCGTGCGCGCCGCCTACGACATCGCGCGCTTCACGGCAGAGGACCCGGCGGCCGGCCTGCCCGATGAAGCGGATCTGGCCACGCCCGAGCAGGCGGCGCTCGATCTCGACCTGTTCCATCCCTGGGCGATCGACGCGGCCGGTGCGGCCGAACTGGCGCGGCAATGCGAGGCGGCCGCGCTGCAGACGGACAAGCGCATCACGAACAGCGAGGGTGCCGGCGTGTCGGCCCAACAGTCTCACTTCTTCGCCGGCAACACGCGCGGCTTTCGCGGCGGCTATGCCAGCTCGCGCCATTCGCTGTCGGTGGCGCCTATCGCAGGCCGCGGCGACGACATGCAGCGCGATGCCTGGTACACCTCCGAGCGCGACGCGGCCGACATGGCTGCGCCCGCCGCCGTCGGCCGCTATGCCGCCGAGCGTGCGCTGTCGCGGCTGGGCTCGCGCAAGGTGCCCACCTGCGAGGTGCCGGTTTTGTTCGAATCCACGCTCGCGTCGGGCCTGCTGGGCGGCTATGTGCAGGCCACCAGCGGCGGTGCTCTGTACCGCAAGGCCACCTTCCTTGCCGACAGCCTGGGCAAGCAGGTGCTGGCCGAGCACATCGACGTGCGCGAGGATCCGCACGTGCGCAAGGGCAAGGGCAGCGCGCCTTTCGACGACGAGGGCGTGACCACGCATGCACGCACGGTGGTGGACGGCGGCGTCGTGCAGGGCTACTTCCTGTCGAGCTACTCCGCACGCAAGCTCGGCATGCGCAGCACCGGCCATGCGGGCGGCTCGCAGAACCTCATGCTCACCAGCCGCCTCACCCAGCCCGGCGACGACCTCGACGCGATGCTGCGCAAGCTGCATCGCGGGCTGTTCGTGATCGAGTTGATGGGGCAAGGCGTCAACTACGTCACCGGCGACTACTCGCGAGGTGCCGCCGGGTTCTGGGTAGAAGGCGGCCGCATCGCCTACCCGGTGCAGGAGATCACGATCGCAGGCAACCTGCGCGACATGCTCAAGCAGATCGCGGCCGTGGGTGCCGACGCCTACACGATGGGCACCAAGACCATCGGCTCCGTGTTGATCGAGCGCATGAAGATCGCAGGCAGTTGAACGCATCTTGATCACCGCTGCCGACCGGGTTTTTCCTAGGCAATTCGGCAAGGCCTGTTCAGGCAGATTCAAGCTGCAGGACTGCACAATCGGACTCGCTTTGCTCAACCATCCCTGAGAGGAGACCCTATGGAACGTCGTTCCTTCGTACGCGGTGCAGGTCTGGCCGGCGTGCTGGCTGCGGGCGCCGCACCGGCCATCGTTCATGCGCAAGCCAACGTTCGTTGGCGTCTGGCCTCGAGCTTCCCGCGCTCGCTGGACACGATCTTCGGTGCCGCCGATGTGTTCGCGAACGCGATCAAGGAGATGTCGGGTGGCAAGTTCGAGATCTCGGTGCATGCCGGTGGCGAACTGATGCCCCCGTTCGGCGTGGTCGACGGCGTGCAGAACGGCACCGTCGAGATGGCGCACACCGCCCCCTACTACTTCTTCGGCAAGGACGAGACCTTTGCGCTCGGCTGCGCCATCCCCTTCGGCCTGAACTCGCGCCAGATGACCTCCTGGATGATGGAGGGCAACGGCCTGAAGCTGATGCGCGAGTTCTACAAGAGCTACAACATCATCAACTTCATGGGCGGCAACACCGGAGCCCAGATGGGCGGCTGGTACCGCAAGGAGATCAAGTCGCTGGCCGACATCAAGGGCCTGAAGTTCCGTGTCGGCGGCTTCGCCGGCAAGGTGATCGAGCGCATGGGCGGCGTGCCGCAGAACATTCCGGGCGGCGAGATCTACCAGGCGCTGGAGAAGGGCACGATCGACGCGGCCGAGTGGGTGGGCCCGTACGACGACCAGAAGCTGGGCTTCAACAAGGTGGCGCCGAACTACTACTACCCCGGCTGGTGGGAGGGCGGTCCGCAGCTCGACTTCTTCGTCAACACCAAGGCCTTCAACGCGCTGTCGTCGGAATACAAGGCGATGGTGGACGTGGCCACGCACAAGGCCCACGTGCAGATGCAGGCCAACTACGACGCGAAGAACCCGCAGGCCCTGAAGCAACTGGTGGCCTCGGGCACGCGCCTGATCCGCTTCCCGAAGGATGTGATGGAAGCCGCGTTCAAGGAGTCGATGGCGCTGTACAGCGACATCTCGGCGAAGAACCCGCGCTGGAAGAAGGTCTACGAGGATTACGCCAACTTCCGTCGCGACGAGAACCTGTGGTTCCGCTTCTGTGAGGCGGGTTTCGACGAGTTCATGTGGGCCCAAAAGCTGTAAGGCCCCGTGCCCCGAAGAAAGAAACCGCCTCCGGGCGGTTTTTTTTCATGGCAGTTCTAGCGCCGAGTTCAAGCGCCGACTGGAGCCGCACGACCTGCGCCATCGGAGCATGCTTGCGGTCCCCGTGTCATTGCCCCATGAAGAAGGGCCGTCTTTCGACGGCCCTCCCAGGTGAAGCGGGAACCCCCGCCCGCTACTTCGCGGCGCTGGCCGCGCTGGCGGCCGGCGGCGTACCGAACAGCTCCTGCATGGTTTCCGGGGTACCGTAATCCACCGGTGGCGGCGCGTCGATCTTCAGGTTGGTGGTGTCGATGTTGGCGTGCTTGCCCAGCCCGCCGGACACGAGGTTCGGGAAGCCGATCACCAGCGCCACCATGACGATCTGGATCAACACGAACGGGATCGCGCCCCAGTAGATGTGGCCGGTGGTGATCTTGCCGATGCGCTTGCCGGTGATCTTGTCGTTGTAGTCGTCGTGCGGCGCCACGCTGCGCAGGTAGAACAGCGCAAAGCCGAACGGCGGGTGCATGAACGAGGTCTGCATGTTGATCGCCAGCAGCACGCCGAACCACACCAGGTCGATGCCGAGCTTGTCGGCCACTGGGCCGATCAGCGGCACCACGATGAAGCTGAGCTCGAAGAAGTCGAGGAAGAACGCCAGGAAAAACACCAGGATGTTCACCACGATCAGGAAGCCGAGTTGACCACCTGGCAGGCTGGTGAGCAGCGTCTCCACCCACTTAGGCCCGTCCACGCCCTGGAACGTGAGGCTGAACACCGTGGAGCCGAGCAGGATGAAAACCACGAAGCACGACAGCTTCATCGTGGTATCCATCGCCTGCCTGAGCAGCGACATGGACAGGCGCCGGCGCGACAGCGCCATGATCAGTGCACCCACCGCGCCCATGGCGCCGCCTTCGGTCGGCGTGGCGACACCGAGGAAGATGGTGCCCAGCACGAGGAAGATCAGCGCCAGCGGCGGGATCAGCACGAAGGTGACGCGCTCGGCCATGCGCGACAGCAGGTGCAGGCCGGTGGCCTTGTTCAGCACCGCCAGCACGAAGGCCACGCCGATGCCCACGCACATCGAGGTCACGATCAACTCGTCGGTGGCGGTGGTGTCGGGCCGCGTACGCGCGAACAGCAGCGAGGCACCCACTGACAGGACGAACAGCACCCCCAGCGAGCGCAGACCGGCGGAGCCGTCATCCTCGCGGATCGTGCGTGCTTCCTTGGGCAGTGCAGGCGCCATCTCCGGCTTGAAGATGGCGCAGCCGGCCACGTAGGCTACGTACAGAAGCGTGAGCACGAAGCCGGGAATGAATGCACCCTTGTACAGGTCACCCACGCTGCGGCCGAGCTGGTCGGCCAGGATGATCAGCACCAGCGACGGCGGGATGATCTGCGCGAGCGTGCCCGACGCGGCGATCACGCCGGTGGCCAGGCGCCGGTCGTACCCGTAGCGCATCATGATTGGCAGCGAGATCAGGCCCATCGAGATCACCGAGGCCGCCACCACGCCGGTGGTCGCCGCGAGCATCGCGCCCACGAGCACCACCGCATAGGCCAGGCCGCCGCGGATCGGGCCGAACAGCTGGCCGATGGTGTCCAGCAGGTCCTCCGCCATGCCGGAGCGCTCGAGGATCAGGCCCATGAAGGTGAAGAAGGGCACCGCGAGCAGTGTGTCGTTCTTCTCGATGCCGAAGATGCGCAGCGGCAGCGCGTTCATCAGCGAGTCGAGCCCCGGCACGCCGAGCTTGATGCCAAGCCAGCCGAAGAACAACCCGCAGGCGCCCAGCGAGAACGCCACCGAGTAGCCCATCAGCAGGAAGATGATCAGACCGGCGAACATCACCGGTGCCAGGTTGGCTTGCAGAAACTCCAGCATCACCGTGCCCCCCCTGCCGCTTCGGCTTCGGCACGGCGGAGGATCTCTTCCGCCAGCTCTTCTTCAGCGCTCTTTTGCGCGACCTTCTTGCCCGGATCGTCGGCCACGCCCATCAGGAACGCGACGCGCTTGATCAGCTCCGACACACCTTGCAAGCCCAGCAGGCTATAGCCGACCGGCACGAGCGCATACACGGGCCAACGCACCAGGCCGCCGGCGTTCTCTGACATCTCGCCGGAGTGGTAGGCGCGCAGCACCAGCGGTATCACTTCCTTGACCACCGCAAACACATACGGCATCAGGAAAGCCACGATGCCGAAGATCTCGACCTTCACCTGAGTGCGGCGCGCGAAGCGGCCGAGGACCACGTCGATGCGCACGTGCTCCTGGCGCATCAACGTGTAGCCGGCGGCCAGCAGGAACACCGCGGAGAACAGGTACCACTGGATTTCGAGCAGGCTGTTCGAGCTGTTGCTGAAGGCCTTGCGGTAGGTGGCATTGCCGGTGCTGATCAGCACCGCCAGCAAGACCAGCCAGGCCACGGATCGGCCGATCCATTCGCTCAGTCGGTCGATGAACCGGGATAGTTGCAGTAGGGCAGACACGTCTTCTCCATTTCAGTCGCGCAGGCGGACTGTAAGGAAAAGGCACTGAAAACCGCCTTAAACGCGCCGCGGCCTAGGGTAAGCCCCAACGCGCTTCAGGCAGCCTGGGTCGCTTGCAGATAGAGGCGTGTGGAGCGTGCACCGCTGCGGCAGAACGCGAGGATCGGCCGCGGCAGCGTCTCGAGCAGTTCGGCGAAGCGCGCGATCTCTTCGGGGCTCTGGTAGCCGCCGGCCACGGGCAGGTGAACGTACTCCAGCCCCGCCGCCCGCGCGGCCGCCTCGATCGCGGCGCTTGTGGGTTGGGTGGGGCCGCCTTCGAAGTCGGGCCGGTTGTTCACGACGCTGCGAAACCCGGCCTGCGCCGCTTGCGCCATCGCATCGGGTTCGAGCTGGGGCGCCACGCACACGTCGGGCGCAATCTGCTGGAGGGGAAGGGTGCTCATGGCGCGCAGCTTACTGGCTGAGCGCCTGCTTGACCGCCGCCGACACCAGGCCCATGTCGGCCTTGCCGGCCAGCCGGCTCTTTGCCACGCCCATCACCTTGCCCATGTCGCCGGGGCCGGCAGCACCCAGCTCGGCGACGATGGCGCGCACCTGCTCGCCAATCTCGTCCGCCGACAGGCGCTGCGGCAGGTAGGCTTGCAGCACCTTGACCTCGGCGCCTTCCTTGTCGGCCAGATCGGTGCGGCCGGCTTGCTCGAAGGCGGCGATCGAGTCCTTGCGCTGCTTGATCAGCTTGTCGACGATCGCGACTACTGCCGTGTCGTCCAGCGTGATGCGCTCGTCGACCTCTTTCTGCTTGATGGCGGCCAGCAGCATGCGAATGGCCGACAGGCGCTCGGCCTCCTTGGCACGCATCGCGGCCTTCATGTCCTCGGTGATCTGGTCTTTCAGGCTCATGGCTGTTCTCCCGTCAGAGTGCAAAAAGCCCGCAACGGCGTCCCGCGCGGGCTTTTGAAATGGAGGCTGGCTGGATCAGTACAGCTTCTTGGGCAGCTGCATGCTGCGCACGCGCTTGAAATGGCGCTTCACCGCGGCGGCCTTCTTGCGCTTGCGCTCGGCGGTGGGCTTTTCGTAGAACTCTCGAGCACGCAGTTCGGTGAGCAGGCCGAGCTTTTCGATGGTGCGCTTGAAGCGGCGCAGAGCCACGTCGAACGGCTCGTTTTCTTTGACGCGAATCGTTGTCATGTAACTGAAGGATCCTTCGGAAGGAGTGCGCTCGGAGCCTGGCCCCGTTTGTGTTCCGGAACGCCCGGGTCAGATCGACGCGCGGTTTGCCAGCAAAGACAGCGATTATAGCCAGAATTCTCAGCCTGTCATTCCCAGCGCGCAGGCGTGGGCGCTGGCCCAGGCCCATTGGAAGTTGTAGCCACCCAGCCAGCCGGTGACGTCCACCACTTCCCCAATGAAGTAAAGGCCGGTCTGCAACCGGCTCTCCATGGTTTGGGAGCTCAGCTCCCGGGTGTCGACGCCGCCGGCGGTGACTTCCGCCTTGCGCCAGCCCTCGGTACCCTCCGGCAGCAACTGCCAGCGCTGCAGGCGCTCTGCCAGTGCCGCCAAGTCGCGGTCGCGCATTTCGGCCAGTGGTCGATCTGCCGGCAGGGCAGCGGCGGCCAACCAGGCTTCGGCCAGGCGCTGCGGAAGGTGATCGGCGAGCCAGTTGGCCAAATGCCGGCGCGAGCCGGCCTTGGCCTGCGGCAATGCCTTTGCAAGGTCGAGAGCGGGGCACAAATCGATCTGCAGAGTCTGGCCCGCGTGCCAGTAGCTCGAAATCTGCAGCACGGCCGGCCCGCTGAGACCTCGGTGAGTGAACAGCAGGTCTTCGCTGAAGCGGCCGCGCGACTTGCCTACGCCTGTGCTCACGCTGACCGGCAGCGACACGCCAGCCAGTGCGGCAAACGGCGCCCAGCGCTCAGCAGCAAAGGTCAGCGGCACCAGGGCAGGGCGTGGATCCACTATGCGATGGCCGAACTGGCGCGCCAGCCGGTAGCCGAAATCGGTGGCACCGATCTTCGGGATCGACAGCCCTCCGGTGGCTACGACCAAGCGTCGGGTGCGCACTCGGTTGTCGTCGGTCTCCAACTCGAAGCCGCTGTCCGTCGCATGCACCGCCTTCACACGGCAGGGCTGTTGTCGCTGCACCGCGCCGGCCTCGCATTCGCGCAACAGCATTGAGATGATCTGCTCGCTGGAGTCGTCGCAGAACAGCTGGCCCTTGTGCTTTTCATGGAAGGCGATGCGATGCCGCTGCACCAATGCGACGAAGTCGGCTGGCGTGTAGCGCGCCAGTGCCGACCGGCAGAACGCCGGGTTGTCCGAGAGGAAGTTCGCCGGCCCCGCGTCGCGATTGGTGAAGTTGCAACGCCCGCCGCCCGAGATGCGGATCTTCTCGGCGACCTTGTCGCTGTGGTCCAGCAGCAGCACGCGCGCACCGCGCTGCCCGGCGATGCCGGCACAGAACAGGCCTGCGGCACCGGCGCCGATGACGACGACATCGAAGCTCCGCATCCGGTGCTGCTCAGCCTTTCCAGGTGAACGGAACCTTCACCTGCTTCCAGAAGCCGTCGGGCACGTAGTCACCGACCACCCCATACTGCTGCGGCCACGGTCGTCCGGATTTGACGGCGGTGCCGAACAGGTGGTCGAGGAACGCGAAATGCGCCGCGTAGTTGCGGTCGATGGCCTCGTCATCTTGCGAGTGATGCCAGTGGTGGAAGTTGGGTGTGACGATCAGGTAGCCGAGCGGCCCCAGTCGCACGCTCACGTTGGCGTGGTTGAACACGGCCTGGAAGCCAACGATCACGATGTAGGCGTCGATCACTTCCTTGCTGAAGCCGAGCACGTAGATCGGCGCCAACACCAGCGTGCGGGTGATCAGCAGCTCCAGGATGTGCTGGCGCGAGCCGGCCAGCCAGTCCATGCTCTTCACGCTGTGGTGCACGGCATGCAGGCGCCACAACAGCGGCACCTCGTGGTACGCACGGTGCGTCCAGTACTGCACGAGGTCGGCCACCAGCACGATGAGGAACAGCGCTGCGGGAAACGGCAGCTGCTGCACCCAGAAGCGCAGGCCGTCCTTGGCGGCCCAGCCGAACAGCTTGTGCACAAGGAGGTTGGTGGCCAGCAGCACGAAGCCCACGACCATGTGATTGACGATGAAGTGGTGCAGATCGGTCTGCCACTCGGCACGGAAGATCGGCTGCTCGCGGCGCAGCGCGAACAGCTTTTCGATGAAGATGAAGATCAGCGCCGAGCCCAGCAGGTCGAGGATGAACCAGTCGAGGCCGATGTAGGGCGTGTTGTCAGGGAAGTCGTTCACCGGCACCTTGTTGCCGCCCAGCAGCAGGGTCAGCAGCACCAGCGCGAATGCGGCGCCCGCCAGCCATCGCGTGCGCCCGAACACGATGTTGAACAGTGCCAGGCCGCCCGACAGCACCATCGACCAGAACATCACGAGGCGCAGCGTCTGCACGTCATACGCCTTGCGCAGCTGGGGGGTCGTGAGGTACTCGGGGAAGTGGAATGCGAGCACGCCGAGGAAGCACAGGATGGCCAGCGTGAGCGCTAGCACGCCGGTCACCAGGCCGCGCCCGGGTTGAAGCTCGCCGTGCGATTCGCTCAGCCGGTTGAGTTTGTCCAGCGCCGCCATCCTGTCCTCCTCTGGCTTGTCGGGCGCGGAGTATGGCCAGCGCACGTGGCGCCGTCCATCCCCTGTCAGGCGGCCTCGCGTGGACGGGCTTGAGTGGCGAGCGCGGCAGCAGCGGCGAGCACGTCGCCGACGATCAGGATCGCTGGGCTGCCGATCGCCTCGTGCCGGAGCGCGCGCGCCAATTCACCGAGCGTGGTGAGCACGGTGCGCTGCTGCGGCAGGCTGGCATGCTGTATCGCTGCCGCCGGTGTACTCGCCGGCAGCGACTGCAGCAGGCCGGCCTCCACCTGCTGTGCCTGCGCGACGCCCATGTAGATCACAAGTGTCAGGCCTTGCGCGGCCGCCGCACCCAGCGTGGGCCAGTCGAAAGCGGGGGCGCCCTCGCGTGCGTGGCCGGTGACGAAGACCACGCCATGCGCGTGTGAGCGATGGGTGAGCGGCACGTTCAGCGCACTCGCCGCGGCGAGCCCGGCGGTAATGCCATGGACAACCTCCACTTCGATGCCCGCGGCGCGCAGGTGCTCTGCCTCCTCGCCGCCGCGGCCGAAGATGAAGGGATCACCGCCCTTGAGGCGCACAACGCGTTCGCCGCGTTGTGCCTCGGAGACCATCAGCCGCTCGATGAAAGCCTGCGGCGTGCTCTTGCAGCCGCCCCGCTTGCCCACATGCACCACGCGCGGAGGGCGGCGACGGCCTTTCAGCGCGAGCGACAGCACGGCGTCGCTGACCAGGTCGTCCACCAGCAGCACCGTGGCCTGGCGCATCGCCTTCAGGGCCTTCAGCGTCAGCAGCTCGGGATCGCCCGGGCCGGCGCCGACCAGCCAGCAGCGGCCGCGTGTTGCTGCGGGGCGTCGCGCCGTCATGCACTCATGCCCACGGTGTCGGCCTGCTCCATCGCGGCCAGCGCACGCAGCAGGGTCTGCACCTGCTGCTCCAGCGGTGCCGGCGACGGCTTCTCGCCGCTCATCACCGCCTGGATGTAGTGCGCCGTGGTGGCCGCGTCGTGCTCGCGCGGCAGCACCGGCAGTTCGGTGAGAACGCCTTCCTGCGCCGTGGTCGACAGATCGGGCCGGGGCTGGCCCGCCAGCACCACCTGCAGCCGCGGCGCTCGACGCGGGTCCGCCACCGGCTCGCCCTCGGTGCCGCGCAGCAGCAGCATGTCAGCGTGATGCCGTTGCGCGAACGCGCCCATCAGCTCGCCGAACTCGGGGTGGGTGTGATTGACCACGCGCAGGGCGCGCGCCCCCTGGCACGGATTGAGCATCTTCACGATCGTGTGGCCGGAGTTGCGCACGCCCACCACCCAACGCACCTCGAGCAGGCGTGCCAGCGGCGGACACAGCAGCTCGGTGCGCAGGAACGCCGGCTCGTGGCGCGACCAGGCGTGCGCCACTTCCTGCACGGTGCGCGCCACCGGCAGGCCGAGGTCACGAAAGATCTCGGCGCTGCCCACGCGGGCGGGGTCGTGGCCCAGGCCGTGCACCAGCACCTGCACGCCCTCCTGTGCCAGCCGCAGCGCCAGCAGCGGCGTGAGGTTGGGCAGGCGACGCGCACCGTTGTAGGAGGGCAGCAGCACCACCGGCCGGGTGGTGGGCAACGGCACGCAGCGCTCGAGGGCTGCATCGAGAAAGCCGCTCAGCTCGTCCAAGGTTTCGCCCTTGATGCGCATCGCCAGCACGAACGCGCCCAACTCGAGGTCGGTGACCCGCCCGTCGAGCACCTGGCTCATCAGGTCGTACGCCTGCTCGGTGCTCAACGGACGGGCGCCCGCGCTGCCGCGGCCGATCTCCTTGATGTAGTGCGCAATGCTCATGCGTTCGAAACCCCTGGTGGCACTTTCGCAAGTTTCGGGCCTCGCGCCATGACCACGCACGGCCATGACCGTCATTTCGTCACGCTGCCAGTGCGCTGACGCGCAGCAGGCGCTTGAGCGCCGGCACGCAGGAGCCGCACTGGGTGCCGCACTTCAGTGCCTGCTGCAGTTTGGCGAGGCGCTGCTCATCGCTGCCGCGCGTCTCGGTGATCTGCGCACGGATCTGCGCTTCTCCCACGTTGAAGCAGCTGCATACCTGCCGACCCACGCTGCCCAACGCCGCGGGCGCCTTGGCGCCGGGGAGCAGCAGCAGGCGGCCGTAGCGCTGCGCCGGCAGCTCGCGTTGCAGCAGGATCTTGATCCAAGCTTCGGCGCTCACGTCGCCCGACAGCACAAAGGCTTGCAGCTTGCTGTCGCCACTATCGCCCTGTACCAGGCACATCGCGCGGCGCTGGCCCCGCCGGCGGTCTTCATAGCGCAGCGGCGTCGGCATGCTGCCGGCGGCCATGCCGAGCGCGGCCTCGATCTCGTCCAGCCAATCGGCCGGCGGCGCCTCGTAGCTCGCGGCGCGAAAGAGCACGCCGCTGCGCTCGTGCCCGAAGGGCACCGCAGTGGCGAACGGAAAGCGCCGCATCAGTGCGCTCAATTGCTGTTGCGCCGCGAGCGCCGCATTGGCCGGCAGCCAGGCGGCGCCGACCAGTCGCCACGGAAGCTCCGCCTTCAGCACCTTGACGGCGCAATGCTTCAGCTCTGGCTGCTTCGAGCTGGGGCAGAAGGCCGGCGTGGTGAGCGCGTTCACGCCGGCCAGGCGCTCGCCGCGGCTGTTGACGCCAGACACGAACTCCTCGCCCCAGTGCATCGCTATGAAGGCCTGCGCGGGCGCGAGCGCAGTGCTGGCCGCCACCGGCAGTACCAGCGATCCACGTCGCGAGGTCACGTGCGCCAGATCGCCCTCGGCCAGGCCGAGCCGATGCAGATCCTGCGGGTGCAACTCGATCGCAGGTTCGGGCGCGTGGCCGAACAGGCGGCCCAGCGTGCCGGTGCGGCTCATGCCGTGCCACTGGTCGCGCAGGCGGCCGGTGTTGAGGCTGAACGGATAGCGCGCGTCGCGCGCCTCGGCCACGGGCACGAACGGCGAGTCGACGAAGCGCGCGCGCCCGGTCGGCGTGGGGAACCGGCCGTCCTCGTACAGGCGCGCGCGGCCCTGCGACTGGCCCTCGGGGCATGGCCACTGCTGAGGGGCCTCGTTCAAGGCTTGGTAGCTCAGGCCGGTGATGTCCAGGTCGCGGCCGCGCGTGCTCTCGCGATGTTCGTTCCAGACGCTCTCGGCGCTGTCGTAGGGGAACAGCGTGGGCAGTCCCGGGCGCAGGTTCGCCTCGAGGCGCTGCGCGAAATCGACGGCGATGCGCCAGTCGTGGCGGGCCTCGCCGGGCGCCGGCACGGCCGCGCGCACGCGGCTGATGCGGCGCTCGCTGTTGGTGACGGTGCCGTCCTTTTCGCCCCACGTGGTGGCGGGCAGCAGCAGGTGCGCATAGGCGGCGGTGGTGGTGGTGGCAAACGCCTCCTGCAGCACCACGAACTCGGCGCGTTCGAGCGCGCGACGCACCATGGCCTGGTTGGGCATCGATTGCGCCGGGTTCGTGCAGGCGATCCAC
>CAMLIZ010000131.1 GCA_946480245.1 uncultured Pseudomonadota bacterium | reverse complement strand
ACGCCGGTCAAGCTCACCGAGCACCAGCGCAAGCTGCTGAAGGAACTGGACGAGTCGCTGCGCAAGGCCGGCGACCGCCACTCGCCCAACGCCAAGAGCTGGACCGATCGCGTGAAGGACATCTTCAAGCAGTAGCGCCATCAGACCAAGGGCGTAGTCCCGTCAGACGAAGAAATAGGCTGGCTTGACCCCCTTATTGGGGGCGACGCCCGCCGGCGCACTCCCTAGACTCCCCCTACGAAGCGGAAGGCATACGCATCTTCCGCGTACGGGGAGCTTTTCAGCATGCGTCCGCTCGACGTCGACATCCACCTGGCCAAGGCCCTCGTCATCGATGGCAACCCGGTGTCCCGCAGCTCGCTGGTGGCCATGCTCAAGGACGCGTGCGTCGGCAAGATCGAGCAATCGGCCCGGGTAGCGGATGCCCGGCGCCTGCTCGAGGCACGTCCGTTCGACATCGTGCTGTGCGAGTACCACTTCCCGGGCGAGACGATGACCGGGCAGGATCTGATCGACGACCTGCGCCTCGCACAGCTGCTGCCGCTGTCCACCGTGGTGGTCATGATTTCCGGCGAGGCCGCCTACTCACAGGTGGCCGAGGCGGCGGAGGCCGCGCTGGACGCGTATGTGATCAAGCCGCATACCGAGCAGGCGCTGCGCGAGCGCCTGACCGAGGCACGTCAGCGCAAGCGCCTGCTGCGCCCCATCCTCGACAAGGTGCAGGCCAAGCAGTACGCCGAGGCCGCCGACCTGTGCCAGACGGTGTACGAGACGCGCGGGCCGGGATGGGTGCATGCCGCGCGCATCGGCGCCGAGCTGCTGCTCAACCAGGGCCAGCCGCACGCGGCGCTGAAGATGCTGGAGGCGGTGCTCGCCACCAGGGCCCTGCCTTGGGCGCGCATGGGCATCGCCCGCAGCCACTACAAGGCCGGCAGCCTGAACAACGCGCGGCGCACGCTCGAGAGCCTGCTGTCCGAGCAGCCGGGCTACGTGGATGCCTACGACGTGATGGGTCGCGTGATGCTGGACCAGGGCGACACGGCCGGCGCCATCGAGGCCCTGCACCGCGCCTCCGAGCTCACGCCGGGTAGCGTGGCGCGCCTGCAGAAATTTGGCGTGCTGGCCTTCTACTACGGCAACCATGCCGAGGCCAGCGAAGCGCTGCAGCGCGCCACCACGGTGGGCGTCAGCTCCAAGGCCTATGACATGCAGGGCCTGGTGCTGCTGGCGGCACTGCAATACGACAAGCGCGAGACACGCCAGCTCGGCCTGTCGCAGGCCACGCTGCGACGCGTGCTGCGGGAGGCGCCGAGCAGCGCCCGCCTGAGCCGCTTTGCCTCGGTGGTGGACTGCCTGTACCACCTGGCGTGCCGGCGCGTGCCGGAGGCAGTGATGCAGGTGCGCCAGATGATGGCCACGGTGACCGAACCGCAGTTCGACTTCGAGGCCGCGTGCAACCTGCTGATGCTGGTGACGCGCCTGTATGCCGAAGAGACGCGGCTCGACGACATCGACCATCCGATGAAGGTGCTGGCGCAGCGTTTCGCGGTCTCCAAGACCACCTGCGAGATGCTGGTGAGCGCGGCGCGCCACCAGGAAGAGCTGACCGGCCCGATCCGCCTCGGCTACGCCCACATCAATGCGCTGGCCGAATCCGCGGTGTCGCTCACGCTCGCAGGCAAGCCGCGCGACGCGGTGCTGGAGCTGCTGACCCAGGCCGAGCAGACGCTCAATTCCAAGCTGGTCGACCTGGCGGCGCACACGCTGCAGCGCCATCGCCACGCCGTCAAGGATGCAGCACAGCTGCAGGACCGCATCGACACCCTGCGCACGCGCTATCACAGCTATGGCACCCAGGTGCACCTGACGCGGCCCGGAGAGGCTCTCTAGCGGCGCGCTCAAGTCCGCGGCGCGGCACGCCGATATCGAACGAAGGGCCCCCACAGCACCCGAGGAAACGCCGCACCGATGCACCCGCTGGACCGTCACATCGCCGATTGCCGCGCGCTGGTGGCGGACGCCAACCCCACCTCGCGCAGCATCATCGCCGCGCAGCTGCGGGACCTGGGTCTGGGCACGGTGGTGCAGTGCAGCCGGATCCAGGACGCGCGGCGCCAGCTGGAGACGCGGGAGTTCGAGTTCGTGCTGTGCGAGCAGCACTTCCCGCAGGAGAACTACTCGGGACAGGACCTGCTGGACGACCTGCGGCGCGCGCAGCTGCTGCCCTTTTCCACCGTGTTCATCATGATCACCGGCGAGGCCAGCTACGACAAGGTGGCCGAGGCCGCCGAATCTGCGCTGGACGGGTACCTGCTCAAGCCTCACAACGCCACCGCGCTCGCCGACCGCCTACGCACCGCGCGCCAGCGCAAGCGCACCTTGCGCGAGATCTTCGAGGCCATCGAGGAGCAGCAGTTCGAGGTGGCCACACGGCTGTGCCTGCAGCGCTTTCACGACCGCACGCCGTACTGGCTGTATGCGGCGCGCATCGGCGCCGAGCTGCTTCTGCGGCTGGAACAGCACGGCGCGGCGCAGAAGCTTTACGAGGCCGTGATCGCGGCCCACGCGCTGCCCTGGGCGCGGCTGGGTGTGGCACGCGCGCAGATCGAGGCGAACCAGCTCACCCCGGCACGGCGCACGCTGGAGAGCCTGATCTCGCAGGATCCCGGCTACGCCGACGCCTACGACGTGATGGGCCGGGTGCAGGTGGAGCAAGGCCAGCTCGACGAGGCGCTGGCCACCTATCGCCAGGCCAGCGACCTGACGCCGGGCTCGCTGATGCGGCTGCAGAAGCAAGGGATGCTCGCCTTCTACCTGGGCCAGCATGACGAAGCCGCCAAGGCGCTGGACCGCGCGGCCGGGTTGGGCATCAGCTCCAAGCTGTTCGACTTCCAGTCGATGGTGCTGCTGGCCTTCGCGCGCTTTCACCAGCGAGACACCAAGGGCCTGCAGCGCTGCCTGGACAACCTGGTGCGCGCGCTCGACAAGGCGCCACAGAGCGCGCGCCTGCGCCGCTTCGTGCAGGTGGTGCGCTGCCTGCACCTGATGCAGCTGAAGCAGGTGGCTGCGGTGGTGGAGACCATGCGAGAGCTGGCACGGGAACTCGACGCAACGGATTTCGACATCGAGGCCGGCTGCAACATGCTGGCGCTGGTGGCGCAGCTCACTGCGGCGGAGCTGCGGCTGGCCGACGCCGAGCCTTGGATCGACCGCATCGGTCTCCGCTTCTGTACCGCCAAGGGCTTGTCGGAGCTGCTCGCGCGCAGCGCAGCGGCGCATGAGCCCTTTGCCGAGCGTGTGCGGCAGTGCCATGTGCAGATCCACGAGATCGCCGAGCAGTGCATGGCGCACACACTCACCGGCGACCCGGGCACCACGGTGCGCCAGTTGCTCGCCCACGGCGGGCGCAACGGCAACGTCAAGCTGATCGACATGGCCGGGCTCACGCTGCAACGCCACGCAGAACGCATCGACGATGCCCAGTCACTTCTGCCGCAGCTGGAAGCGCTGCGCACGCGCTTCCCCGGCGCGCTGCGCAGCCTGCCGCTGGGGCAGGACACCGGGCGCGCGGCCGGCGGGCTGGCGCTGCGCGTACCGTCGCCGCCTGAGCCGCAGGCCGCGCCCGCCGCCCCTGAGGCCACGCCCAGCGTCGCCGACTGACGGCCCTGTGGCCCGCCGGGGTGCGGTAGGCTTGCGCGCTTTGCAACCCCCGCATCGCACGCCATGTCCGCCCCTGCCGATTCGCTGAAGTCCGTGCTGTTCGCGCTCGGCGCCAACTTCGCCATCGCGCTCACCAAGTCGGGCGGCGCGCTGTACACCGGCTCGTCCTCGATGCTGGCCGAGGCGATCCACTCGTTCGCCGATTGTGGCAACCAGGGCCTGCTGCTGTGGGGCATGAAGCGCGCCAAGCGCGAGCCGGACGCCGAGCACCCGCTGGGCTATGGCCGGGCGATCTACTTCTGGTCGTTCATCGTGGCCCTGCTGCTGTTCAGCATGGGCGGGCTGTTCTCGATCTACGAGGGCGCGCACAAGCTGCACAGCACCGAGCCGGTGGGCAATGCCTGGGTGGCGCTGGGCATCCTCGGCTTCGGCGTGGTGGCCGAGAGCATCTCGCTCTGGGGTGCGCTGCGCGAGGTGCGCAAGGGCGCATCGGGCCTGTCGCTGTGGCGCTGGTTCCGGCTGTCGCGCCAGAGCGAGCTGGTGGTGGTGGTGGGCGAGGACATCGCCGCGCTGGGCGGCCTGGGGCTGGCCTTCTGCTTCATCCTGGCGTCGCAGCTCACCGGCAACCCGGTGTACGACGCGATCGGCTCCATCGCGATCGGCGTGCTGCTGGTGGTGGTGGCGCTGCTGGTCGGCATGGAGATCGCCGCGCTGCTCGTGGGGCAAGGCGTGGAGCCGCAGGTGCTGGCGGCTTTGCATGCGCACCTGGACGCGCGCCCCGAGGTGGCCAAGGTCTACAACGTGCTCACGCAGCAGATGGGCGACGACGTGATGGTGGCGGTGAAGGCCTGCATGCACGCGCAAGGCAGCGAGCGGGCGTTGATCGACGCTATCAACCGGGTGGAGGCCTCGATGCGCGAGGCCTTTCCGCAACTGCGCTGGATCTTCTTCGAGCCCGATCACACCGACTAGAGCCTCAGTGGATCAGCGGCTCGACCTCGGGGTGGCAGAACTCGCGGCCGATGACCGTGCGCGCATAGAGGTAGTTGCACAGCGCGCGTTCGCTCAGGCTGTCCATGTCCACCTGGCCGCGGCCATCACAGGGGAACGCCATGCCGCGCCCCTCGTCGAACAGCGAGCGAAAGCGCAGCAGGTAGGCCGGGTCGCAGCAGCTGGTTTCGGTGGTCTTCATCGCGTGCTCCTTCAAGCGGATGTCGGATGAAGCAAGCCTAGGCGGCGCATGACAACGCCCCGACAATGCTCTGCCACGCTGCGAAACGACGTGTGAACCACCGGTTGCAGCTCTGTCACAAGGAGGAAGCCATGTCCTGCAGGAACATCACACTGGTACTCGCGCTCGCCCTCACCCTGCTGGCCCCCGCGCTGGCGGAGCCGGTGCGCGCCACCACCCCCCAAGGCTGGGCCACGCTCGAAGGCGGCATCGGGCGCGCCGAGATCGACGCCATGCGCGCGGAGCGCAGCAAGTACAGCCTGTGGGTGGTCACCGCCACGCGCGGCTCGGGCGCCTTCCTGGCCGACGTGCACTTGCGCATCCTCGATGCACAGCGCCAGCCGGTGTTCGAGCATGTGCTGCAGGCGCCCTGGCTGCTGATCGACCTGCCGGTCGGGCGCTACGAGCTCGAGGGCACCTACGAAGGTCAGGTGCAGCGCCAGCCCACCACCATCCATGCCGGCGACCACCACCAGGTGGTGCTGCGTTTCCAGGCCGAGGGCGACGTGCTGCCGAAGGGCGAACAGCAGTAGGCGCGCCGGCGGCCGTCACGGCTGCGGCGGATACCCCACCGTCTGCGACAGCAGCACCTGCTCGTTCATCGGCAGCCCGAGCGCACGCGCGATCGCCTCGCGGTCGATCCACGCGCGCAGCACGCTGTTGAGCCCTTGCGAGGCGCAGCACAGGTACACGTTCTGCGCCACCGCGCCCGCCGCCACCCAGCCGAACGACTCGCGCTGCGCAGCGGGCACCAGGCTCATGCGGCCATGGTCGGCCACGTACACCAGGTCGAGCGGCGCGTCATCCACGAAATCCTGGTAGCCCGTGACCCGGCGCAGATCGGCGCCGGCTGCCGGGCGCAGCGCATGCGCCTTCGCGTCGTACCGGTAGGCGCCCTCGGGCAGCGCCAGGTAGATCGTGATCTCCTGGGCGTTGAGCGCCGACGGCGCGGTGCGTCCGCCATCGGCGCGGTTCACGCCGTCGGCGGCCCACAGCAAGTCGGACAGCACCTGCCGCGGCAACGCGCGACGAGCGAACGCCCGTTCCGACCGACGCGCGGCCAGCGCCTGCATCAACGGCATGCCGCCCGCGCGCGAGGGCGGCGGCAGCTCCAGCGTGCGCTGGTCGTGGCCCAGCACCGGCTCGGGGCGCAGCGCACCCATCGCGCCCAACACCAGCTTCGTCAACGTGCTCATCCCGGCTCCCCGACAACCTGCAGGCTCGCACGATCGCGCAGGCGCCGCACCGGCTGCCTGACAAATCTCAAGCATCGGCACGCGCCGCCGGCTCGATGCCGCGGGCTGATCTTTCGCAAGCCCTTCGCGCTGCAAGCGCCTAGATTGATTCGCTTGTGAATCAAGCTTGTCGGAAGGTGCGCCATGAAGACAGATGCAGACCTCAAGCGAGACGTGGAGGCCGAACTGGCCTGGGACCCGGCGGTGAAGTCCACCGCGATCGGCGTGGCGGTGAAGGACGGCGTGGTCACGCTCACCGGCCACATCGAGACCTACTCCGAGAAATGGGCGGTGGAAAAGGCGCTGCGCCGCGTGGCGGGCGTGAAGGCAATCGCGCTCGAGCTGGACGTGCGCCTGTCGCCCGACCACCAGCGCAGCGACACCGACATCGCCAATGCGGCCGAATCAGCGCTCAAGTGGAACACGCTCGTGCCCACCGACGCGGTGCGCATCACCGTGGACAAGGGCTGGATCACCTTGCAGGGCGAGGTGGAGTGGGAGTTCCAGCGCAAGAGCGTGGAAAAGGCCGTGCGCCACCTGCGCGGCGTGGTGGGCGTGAGCAACGAGATGACGCTCAAGCACCGCCCTTCCCCGGGTGACGTGAGCCAGCGCATCCAGGCCGCGCTCACCCGGCAGGCGGAACGCGATGCGCGGCACATCGACATTCGAATGGCCGACGGCACGGTCACGCTGCGCGGCACCGTGCATTCCTGGCAGGAGCGCGACGCGGCGCAAGGCGCCGCCTGGGCGGCACCGGGGGTACGCGCGGTGGTCAACGAGTTGAAGATCGGTTGAGCCGACATGGCCCGATTCATCCGATGGTTCGCCGACATCGGCGCCGACGACGTGGCGCTGGTGGGCGGCAAGAACGCCTCGCTGGGCGAGATGGTGCGCGAGCTGGCGCCGCAAGGCGTGCGCGTGCCCAACGGCTTCGCAGTCACTGCCGCGGCCTACCGGCACGTGATGGACGAGGCCAAGGTCTGGCCGCGCCTGCACGCGCTGCTGGACGGCCTGGACGCGCACGACGTGGACGAGCTGGCGCGCCGCGCGCACACCGCGCGCGAGCTGGTCTACGGTGCGCCGCTGCCACCGGCGCTCACCGACGAGATCCTCGGTGCCCACGCCCGGTTGCAGGCGGAGTACGGCGAGGCGGCCACCTGGGCCGTGCGCAGCTCCGCCACCGCGGAAGACCTGCCGGGCGCCAGCTTTGCCGGCCAGCACGAGACCTACCTCAACGTGAGCGGCGAGGCGCGCCTGCTCGACGCCGTGCGGCGCTGCTTCGCCAGCCTGTTCATGGACCGCGCCATCGCCTACCGGCTGGACCATGGCTTCGACCACTTCAAGGTGCTGCAGTCGGTGGGCGTGATGAAGATGGTGCGCTCCGACCGCGCCGCCTCGGGCGTCATCTTCACGCTCGACACCGACACCGGCTTTCGCGACGTGGTGTTCGTGACGGGTGCCTACGGCCTGGGCGAGAACGTGGTGCAGGGCACGGTGGACCCCGACGAGTTCTACGTGCACAAGCCCACGTTCGCGCAAGGCCACCGCGCGGTGCTGCGCCGCAAGCTGGGCGGCAAGGAGGTGCGCATGGTGTACGCGCAGGCCGCCGGCCGCGACACCACGCGCAACGTGCCGGTGCCGCGCGAGGAACAGCAGCGCTTCTGCCTGGCCGATGCCGAAGTGCTGGAGCTGGCCGACGCTGCGCTGAAGATCGAGGCGCACTACTCGCGCAAGGCGGGGCAGGCCACGCCGATGGACGTGGAGTGGGCCAAGGACGGGCTCGACGGCAAGCTGTACATCGTGCAGGCGCGGCCCGAGACGGTGGCCTCGTGCAAGCCGCTCGGGCAACTGGACACCTATCGCCTCGATGCGCAGGGCGAGGTGCTGGCGCGCGGCCGCGCCGTGGGCGGCAGCATCACCACCGGTGTCGCGCGGGTGGTCACCGACGTGGCGCACCTGGGCGCGTTCCACCCCGGTGAGGTGCTGGTGGCCGACACCACGATGCCCGACTGGAGCACGGTGATGAAGACCGCCGCCGCCGTGGTCACAAATCGCGGCGGGCGCACCTGCCATGCCGCCATCGTGGCGCGCGAGCTGGGCATTCCGGCGGTGGTGGGCTGCGACGACGCCACCACCCGCATCCGCACCGGTGATGCGGTGACGGTGAGCTGTGCCGAGGGCGCGGAAGGCCGCGTGTACGCCGGCACCCTGCCCTTCCGGCGCGAGGCGGTGGACCTGGGTGCGCTCGGGCACCCGCGCACCGAGCTGATGGTGAACATCGGCAACCCGGACATCGCGTTCCAGACCGCGCTGCTGCCCGCCGACGGCGTTGGGCTGGCCCGGATGGAGTTCATCGTGGCCGAGCACATCAAGGTGCACCCGATGGCGCTGGTGCATCCGGAGCGCATCGACGAGCCGGCGGTGCGCGAGCGCATCGCGCGCCTGACCCACGGCTACGAGCAGCCGCAGCAGTTCTTCGTGCAGCAGCTTTCCGAGGGCGTGGGCACGATCGCCGCGGCGTTCTATCCGCGGCCGGTGATCGTGCGCATGTCGGACTTCAAGACCAACGAATACGCCAGCCTGGTGGGCGGGCGCTGGTTCGAGCCGCAGGAGGAGAACCCGATGCTCGGCTTCCGCGGCGCGGCGCGCTATGCGCATCCGGCGTACGCGGAGGGCTTTGCGCTGGAGTGCGCCGCGATGAAGCGCGTGCGCGACGAGATGGGCCTGACCAACTTGAAGCTGATGGTGCCGTTCTGCCGCACGGTGCCCGAGGCCGAGCGCGTGCTACAGGCCATGGCCTCGCACGGCTTGGTGCGCGGCGAGGCCGGGCTCGAGGTGTACGTGATGTGCGAGATCCCCAACAACGTGCTACAGATCGACGCGTTCGCCCGCCTGTTCGACGGTTTCTCGATCGGCTCCAACGACCTGACGCAGCTCGTGCTGGGCGTGGACCGTGACTCAGGCCTGGTGGCCTTCGACTTCGACGAACGCGACCCCGGCGTGAAAGCCATGATCCAGCAGGCCGTGGAAGGCGCGCGCCGCAACGGCCGGCACTGTGGCATCTGCGGCCAGGCGCCGTCCGACTACCCGGAGATGGCGGAGTACCTGGTGCGCATCGGCATCGATTCGATCAGCGTCACTCCCGACACGCTGCTGGGCATCACGCGCCAGGTGCTGGCGCTGGAGCAGCAGCTTGGTCGTGCACCGCGCGGCACCCCTGCAGGAGCATCCCGATGAGCATTGCCACGAGCAGACCGATTTCCGAGTTGATGGAGCAGCACGTCTTCGCGATCGACATGGACGACACGCTGGCCGATGTGCAGGCGTTGTTTGCGCGCAAGGCCATCACCTGGGCGCCGGTGCTGGACGCCGGGCGCCAGGCCATCGGCGTGATCAGCGCGTCGGACCTGGTGCGCCTGCACGGCCAGTGGCCCGATCCCCAGGCCGTGCACGCATGGCAGCTGTGCACCTACAAGCCGATCACCGTGAGCGTGAGTGCCTCATTGCATGAGGTGGCGCAGCAGATGGTCGAGCGCAAGGTGCATCACGTGGTGGTGACCGACGCCGAGGGCGTGGCCGGCGTGGTGTCGTCGCTGGATTTCGTGCGCCTCTTCCTGAGGGGCTGAACAAGGAGAAAGAACATGTACGAACGCATCCTGGTGCCGGTGGACGGCAGCCCCACCGCAAACCGCGGCCTGCGCGAGGCCATCGGCCTGGCGCGTGACAGCAAGTCCACGCTGGTGCTGCTGAACGTGGTGGACGACTACCCGATGCTGGTTGAGATGGCCGCGGTGGCCAGCTTCGAGGATCTGCGCAAGAGCATCCTGGACGCTGGCGAAGCGGTGCTCACGCAGGCCAAGGCGCAGGCTGCCGAAAGCGGCGTGGCCTGCGAGGCCGTGCTGCGCGAGGTGAACGCCGCCCGTGCGGCCGACGCCATCGTGCAGGAAGCAGTGCAACGCCACTGCAACCTGATCGTGATGGGCACGCACGGCCGGCGCGGCCTGAACCGGCTGGCCATGGGCAGCGACGCCGAGCTGGTGATCCGCCAGGCACCGGTGCCGGTGCTGCTGGTGCGGCAGGAAGAGCCCAAGGGCTGAACACCGCGGCCGGCACCGCGAGGGGGCAGCAATGGACGTGATACGCAAGCAGCCGGGCAAGCTGCGGCCCAACATGCCCGACCCGGCCGCCGCGCGGCGCGGCTTCAGCTGGGCCGCCGCGCGCGCGGCCCTGCAGGCCACCATGCCAGGCGGCAGCCTGAACATCGCCGCGCTGGCGGTGGACAGGCATGCCGCCGGCGCGCTGCGCAACCACACCGCCGTGCGCTGGCTCGGCAAGGGCGGTGAGCGACGCGAGTTCAGCTACCAGGCGCTGGCCGAACTCAGCAGCCGTTTTGCGAACGCCCTTGCCGCGCTGGGCCTGCAGGCCGGCGACCATGTGTTCCTGCTGATGGGGCGGCTGCCCGAACTCGAGGTGGCCATGCTGGGGGCGCTGAAGCACCGAGCCGTCGTCACGCCCCTGTTCTCCGCTTTCGGGCCCGAGCCGATCGCCACGCGCATGACCCTGGGCGCCTGCAAGCTGCTGGTCACCACGACCAGCCTGTACCGGCGCAAGATCGCCGCCATGCGCGACGCGCTGCCGCTGCTGCAGCACGCGCTGCTGGTGCGCGACGACGATGGCCCGCTGCCCGAACGCACCACCGACCTGCAGCACCTGCTCGACGCGGCCGCGCCGCACTACGAGGTGGCGCACACGGCACCGGAGACGCCCGCACTGCTGCACTTCACCAGCGGCACCACCGGCAAGCCGAAAGGCGCGCTGCATGTGCACGAGGCGATCGTGGCGCACGTGGAGACCGGCCGCGCGGCGCTCGACCTGCAGCCCGCCGACGTGTTCTGGTGCACGGCCGACGCCGGCTGGGTGACAGGCACTTCCTACGGCATCCTCGCGCCGCTGGCGCTGGGCGTCACGCGCGTGGTGGACGAGGCCGAGTTCGATGCCGAGCGCTGGTACGCCACGCTGCAACGCGAGCGCGTGAGCGTGTGGTACACGGCGCCCACGGCGGTGCGCATGATGATGCGCGGCGGCTCGGCCGCGGCCCAGGCGCACCCTTGCCCCGACCTGCGCTTCATCGCCAGCGTGGGCGAGCCGCTGAACCCGCAGGCGGTGCGCTGGGGCCTGGAGGCCTTCGGGCTGCCGATCCACGACAACTGGTGGCAGACCGAGACCGGCGGCATCATGATCGCCAACGTGCCGGCGCTGGACATCCGCCCCGGCTCGATGGGCCAGCCGCTGCCCGGCATCGACGCCGCGGTGGTGCAGCGCCAGCCCGACGGCAGCGTGCGGGTGCTGGACGCGCCCGACCAGGAAGGCGAGCTGGCGCTCAAGCGCGGCTGGCCCTCGATGTTCCGCGCCTACCTCAACGAGGACGAGCGCTACCGCAAGTGCTTCGCGGGCGACTGGTACCTGAGCGGCGACCTGGCGCGGCGCGACGCGGACGGCTACTTCTGGTTCGTGGGCCGCGCCGACGACATGATCAAGTCCTCCGGCCACCTGATCGGGCCGTTCGAGGTGGAGTCCGCGCTGATGGAGCACCCGGCCGTGCACGAGGCCGGCGTCATCGGCAAGCCCGACCCGGTGGTGGGCGAGGTGGTCAAGGCCTTCGTCTCGCTGAAGCCGGGCGTGGAGCCCAGCGAAGCCCTGCGGCGCGAGCTGCTCGGCTTTGCGCGCACGCGGCTCGGTGCCGCCGTGGCGCCCAAGGAGATCGCCTTCGACGCCCACCTGCCCAAGACGCGCAGCGGCAAGATCATGCGGCGCCTGCTGCGAGCGCGCGAGCTGGGGCTGCCCGAAGGCGACACCTCCACGCTGGAGGCTGCATGAAGCTCACGCCCGACGACGCACGGCGCCTGCTGCACCAGATGCTGCGCATCCGCCGCTTCGAGGAGCGCTGCGCCGAGCTGTACGGGCAGGGGCACATCCGCGGCTTCCTGCACCTGTACATCGGGGAGGAGGCCATCGCCGCCGGTGCGGTGCCCGAGCTGCGCGAGCACGACACGCTGCTGTGCACCTACCGCGAGCACGGCCATGCGCTGGCGCGCGGCGTGCCGATGCAGTCGGTGATGGCCGAGATGTTCGGCAAGCAGCAGGGCTGCAGCGGCGGGCGCGGCGGTTCGATGCACCTGTTCGACGCCGGCCGGCGCTTCTACGGCGGCAACGCCATCGTCGCCGGCGCACTGCCGATGGCCGTGGGCGTGGCGCTGGCCGAGCGCATGCGCCACACGGACCGCATCGCCGCCTGCTTCTTCGGCGAGGGTGCCGTGGCCGAAGGCGAGTTTCACGAGAGCGCCAACCTGGCCGCGCTGTGGCGCGTGCCGCTGCTGCTGCTGTGCGAGAACAACCTGTATGCGATGGGCACCGCGCTGGAGCGCTCGGAGGCCGAGACCGACCTGTGCCGCAAAGCCCGGGCGCACGGCCTGTCGGCGCTGTCGGTGGACGGCATGAACGTGGGTGCGGTGCGCGACGCGATGCGCCACGCCGTGGCCCATGTGCGCAGCGGCGAAGGGCCGATGTTCGTGGAGTTCCGCACCTACCGCTTCCGCGCCCACTCGATGTTCGACCCCGATCTGTACCGCCCCAAGGCCGAGGTGGAGCACTGGAAGCAACACTGCCCGATCACGGCATTCGAGGCGCATCTGATGGCGCTGGGCATCGTCGTGGACCGGGCCGCACTCGAGCGCGACGTGGCAGCCGAGATCGACGCGGCGGTGGCGTTTGCCGAAGCCGGCACGCCGGAGCCGGTGAGCACACTGACGCGCCATGTCACCGCGGAGCTCGCGCCATGACGACTACCACCTACCGCGACGCACTGCGCCAGGGCCTGCGTGCGGCCCTGCTGGCCGACGACCGCGTGTTCCTGATGGGCGAGGACGTGGGCCGCTATGGCGGCACCTATGCCGTGAGCAAGGGGCTGCTGGAGGAGTTCGGCGAGGAGCGCGTGCGCGACACGCCGCTGTCGGAATCGGGCTTCGTGGGCTGCGGCATCGGCGCCGCGCTCAACGGCATGAAGCCGATCGTCGAGGTGATGACGGTCAACTTCAGCCTGCTGGCGCTGGACCAGATC
>CAMLIZ010000130.1 GCA_946480245.1 uncultured Pseudomonadota bacterium | reverse complement strand
GAGATGCCCCATTTGTCCTTGCACCAGCCGCAGGCGCTTTCCTGGCCGCCGTTGCGCACGATCGCGTTCCACAGGCGATCGGTCTCGGCCTGGTCGTCCGTGGCCACCTGGAACGAGAAGGCCTCGTTGTGCTGGATGGCCGGGCCGCCGTTCAGGCCAAGGCAAGGGATGCCCATCACGGTGAACTCCACCGTCAGCACGTTGCCCTGCTGGCCCGCAGGGTAGTCGCCGGGGGCGTGGTGCACCGCCTTCACGGCGCTGTCAGGGAAGGTGGCCGCGTAGAACTGCGCGGCTTCGAGCGCGGCGCCGTCGTACCAGAGGCAGATGGTGTTCTTGCTCATCACAGTCGTTCTCCCGAAGATGGACGAAGCGCCATTCAATCAGGTTCCCCGTGCGCGCCCTTCCTCACCCCTGCCCGACGAAGGGCCGGGTTGGGGGCCACACGGGCGGAAGGGTCATGCCAAGGCAGTGCAGCGTGCCGCTTCTAGCCTGCGAGGCTCGACCTGCATGGATTCGCCGCTCCGCTCTGCCCCCGACGACCTTGCCTCGCGGCTGGCCGCCATAGTGGAGTCGTCTGACGACGCGATCGTCGGCAAGACGCTGCAGGGCATCGTCACCAGCTGGAATCCCGGGGCCGAGCGGCTGTTCGGCTACACCGCCGAGGAGATCCTGGGGCGCCCGGTCGCGATCCTCGTTCCGGCCGACCGGCTCGATGAAGAGCCCGGCATCCTGGCCCGCATCGCGCGCGGAGAGCGCGTGCCGCCGTTCGAGACCGTTCGCCTGCGCAAGGACGGCACGCGGGTGGACGTGTCCGTCACCATCTCGCCGGTCTACGACGCGCACGGGCAGGTGGTGGGCGCCTCGAAGATCGCGCGCGACGTCTCCGAGCGCAAGCACGCCGAGGCGCGGATGCAGGCGCAGCTGGCCCGGCTGCACCTGCTGGACCACATCACGCGCGCGATCGGCGAGCACCAGGACATCGACAGCATCTACCAGGTGGCGGTGCGCTCGATCGAAGAGCGCATGCCGTTGGCGTGCGCGTGCATCGGCCACGTGTCGAGAGACCGGACCACCGTGGCCATCACGCACGTCGGCGTGCGCGGCGGGGCGTTCGCCGCCGAGCTGGCGCAGGAGAGCGGCCGCGGCCTGCCGATCGACCCCAACGGCATGGCACGCTGCGCGAACGGCACGCTGGTCTACGAGCCCGATACGCCGGCCGTGCCGCTGCCGTTTGCGGCGCGCCTGGCACGCGGCGGCCTGCAATCGGTGGTGCTGGCGCCGCTGCGCTCGCAGCAGGGCGTGTTTGCCGTGCTCATCGCGGCGCGCGCGCAGCGCCACGCCTTCAGCAGCAGTGACTGCGAGTTCCTGGGCCAGTTGAGTGCGCACCTGGCGCTGGCCACGCACCAGGCCGAGTTGCTGGCGTCGGTGCGCTGCGCCTATGACGAGCTGCACCGCGGCCAGCAGGCCACGATCCGCAACGAGCGGATGCGTGCGGTGGGCGAGATGGCCAGCGGCGTCGCGCACGACATCGGCAACCTGCTGATGCCGGCCCTGCATTTCGGCGAGCAGTTGCTGGCCGAGGAAGCGCACCTGAGCGATGCCGGCCGGTCGCGCCTTGCCACGCTGGTGCAGGCGCTGCAGGACGTGGCGGCGATCACCGGGCGCCTGCGCGAGTTCTACCGGCCGCGCGATGTGCAGCAGGCGATGGCGCCCTTGTCCTTGAATGCGCTGGTGCCGCAGGTGGTCTCGATCAGCCAGGCGCGCTGGTCCGACATGGCGCGGCGCCAGGGCCTCGAGATCGAGGTGCAGACGAGCCTGGGCGAGGTGCCCTCCGTGCTCGGCTCCGAGAGCGAAATCCGCGAGGCGCTGCTGAACCTGGTGCTCAACGCAGTCGACGCCATGCCGCGGGGCGGCCGGCTGCAGCTGACCACGGGGATCACGGCCACCGACGGCGCGCATGCACCGGCCTCGCGTGGCGGCGCTTACCTGTGCGTGTCGGACACCGGCAACGGGATGGACGAGGACACGCTGAAGCGCTGCCTCGATCCCCTGTTCACCACCAAGGGCGAGCGTGGCACCGGCATGGGCCTGGCGATGGTCCACTCGATGGCCCAGCGGCATGGCGCCGACCTGTCGATCGATAGCCGGCCCGGCGCCGGCACCACCATCACGCTGCGCTTTCCGCCGGTGGCGCAGCAGCCCGCCACGCCGCGCGCTGCAGCCTCACCCCCGCCGCCGGTGCTGCGCGTGCTGGTGATCGACGACGACCCGCTGGTGCTGGAGACGCTGGTCACCATGCTCAAGGCGGCCGGCCAGCAGGTGACCCCCGCGCAAGGCGGGGCACCCGGCATCGACGCCTTTCTCGCCGGGCAGGCGGCGGGCCAGCCTTTCGAGGCGGTGTTCACCGACCTCGGCATGCCCGAGGTCGACGGCCACGGTGTGGCGCGGGCCATCAAGCAGGCATCGCCGGCCACGCCGGTGATCCTGCTGAGCGGCTGGGGCGAGGCGCTGAGCACCGACGCCAGCAGCGCCGGCCATTTCGATCTCGTGATGGCCAAGCCACCACGCCTGCGGGACCTGCGCGCTGCACTGGCGCGCTTCGGCGCACGGCGAACGAGCTAGCCACGGCCCGGCCCAGGGCCGCCGCTCAGGCGAATTCGCCGTGCTCCAGATCGTTCAATAGCTCCGCCATCCAGGGCGTATGGAGCTCCGCCGAATAAATCCGCTCGCGGCGCGACGAGCGCCGGCGAACGGCCAGGAACCTGTCGCCGATGCCCAGCATGCCGGTGAGCCACGACTGCGGCTTCAGCTCGATCTCGAAGTCGCTCGCATCAAGGCCGGCGCTCGTGAGGAAGCTGCGCATGGCGGCAATTCGCTGGTCGATGCTGAGCGCTTTGCCCGCGGGCCGGGGCCAGCAATGGGTGATGGGCGCCCCTGCTTCTTCGTTGTGGAACTTCTGCTCGATGACGGGTGAGGGCACGCTCTGCTCCTGCGCAAAGGAATTGGACGAGGGCAGGTTAGGGTCGGCGCGTGTCCGCTCGATCGCAGGTGTGCCATCGGTGGGTAACGCTCGGTGAACGGCGCGTATCAGCGCCCGCCGCAGAGGCACGGGCTGGCCTCAGAACCTCAGCGTGCCCGACACCCCGGCCGACCATGCGCGGCCGGCGGCGGGCTCGAAGTAGCGGCCGTTGCCTTCGTTGACGATCACCGAGCCGGCATACCGGTGGTCGAACAGATTGTCGGCACGCGCGTAGCTGCTCAACTCCCATGACCCGACGCTGACCGCATACCCGAGGTAGGCGCCGGCCACCACGTAGCCGGGCGCAGCATCGGAGTTGGCGTCGTTCACCTGCACGTGGCTCAGTGCGCGGGCTTCGGCCCCGGCGCGCCAGCCCAGCGTCGGCGTCCACGCCAGCGACACCTGCAATGCCGTGCGCGGCACGCCGGGGATGCGATTGCCGGCCGGAATCACCTGCTGGTTGGCCGCAGCGCACGGGCTCCCGTTGCAGGTGAGGAAGCTGTCGGCATAGACCGCGTCGATGGCGGTGAACGCGGCCTGTGCGCGCAGATCCCTGGCCAGGTGGGTGGACCAGGCGAGTTCGAAGCCCGTGCGCCGCGTGGCGCCGGCGTTCTGGTAGGTCGATCGGCCGCCGAGATTGGTGAGCGTCACGATCTCGTCGGTGGTGCGCGTGGCAAACACGGCGGCGCTCAGCTCGCCTGCACCGGCAGGGCGCGCCTTCACGCCCAGCTCCACGTTGTCGCTGCGCGCGGGGCGCAGGTCGAAGTTCAATCCCGTGGCGCCGTTCGGCCGGTAGGCCAGCTCGTTGAGCGTCGGCGTTTCAAAGCCGCGGCTCGCGGCCGCATACACGTGCACCTGGTTGCTCAGCGCCAGCATCGTGGCCAGCACCGGCAGCGTGGCGCTGTAGCGCGCGGCGCCGCTGTCGTCGAGGTTGGTGCCCACGATGTAGTGGTCCTGCGAGTCGATGCGCACGCTGCTGTGCCGCACCCCGGCTGACACCGACCAGGCCGGGCTCAGCTGCACCACCGCCTGCACGTACGGGTCGGTGTTGCCGGCGGTGTCGGTCTGGTCACGCCGCAGGGCGCCCTGCACGCCGGGAGTTGCGTCGGGCGGCGTGCCCACGTAGTTCTGGTAGCCCCGGCGCTGTTGTTGCAAGGTGTCGTAGGCGAGCCCGCCCACCAGCGTGAACGGGCGCTCGGCGAGCGTGGCGCGCGTGGTCCAGCGCAGGTCGGCGCCGCGGTAGTCGCTGGCCAGCTCGATCACGCCGCCGGGGTGCAGCGGGTTGGCCTGCGGCGCCACCGGAATGGACTGGAACTGCTCGGTGTTGCGGTGGCCGGTGTACAGCAGCACGCGCGCGGTGTTGGCCGCATCGATGCGGCGCTCGTAGATCAGGCCGCCCTGGGTTTGATCGGCATGCTTGCGCGTGTCGAAGGTCAATGCCGACGCATCCACGCTGCGCGGTGCGGCATCGAACTGCGCGCGCGTCAGGCCCAGCGGGTCCTGCACACCGGGCAGCGCCATGCTGTTGGCGATCAGCGTCACCGTGCTGGCGTCGTCGGGGTGCAGCGTGAGCTTGGCGTTGCCGAGGTCGCGCCGCGCGGCGCTGTGCTCGCGCCAGCCGTCGGTCTCGAAATGACTGGCGCTCAACACATAGCCCAGCCCGTTCGTGGCGCCGCTCAGTTTGGTGCCCACGCGCAGCAGGCCGTTGCTGCCCGCCGCAACGCTGAAGCTCAGCCGGGGAGGCGCCGCGCCGTCCTCGGTGAACACCTGGATCACACCGCCCGACGAGTTGCCGTACAGCGCCGAGAACGGGCCGCGCAGCACCTCGATGCGATCGGCCGAGCCGAGGTCGACGTTGGAGATCTGCCCCTGCCCATCGGGGAAGGTGGCCGGAATGCCATCCACATACAGGCGCACGCCGCGAATGCCGAAGGTGGAGCGCGCGCCGAAGCCGCGCACCGAGATCTGCACGTCCTGGGCGTAGTTCTGCCGGTCGCGCGCCACCAGCCCCGGCACGCCGCCCAGGCTGTCGGAGATGTTGACCTGCGCACGGCCGGTCTCGATCACGCTCCGGTCGATGCGATCGATCGAGGCCGGGATGTCGAACGCCGACGCCTCGGTGCGCGTGGCGGTGACCACCACCGCCGGCAGCGGCTGCGCATCGGGCGGCGCATCGGACGACTGCGCCCATGCCGCGGGCCACAGCAGCACGGGGGACAGCACGCAGGCTGCGCGCAGCAGGCGAGGCAGCGGGTGGGGGAAGCGATGAGCGAGGAGCATGACGACGCGGCCGCAAGGTGCGTGCCAATCCGATCGACCCCATGGGCCGCCCAGGCTGCAACGCCCGAGTGCGCCATGACAGCACGCCTGCACTGTTCCATTGCGGCACAACGCTGTACCAGGCCGGCGTGACACCGATGCCTTGCGAACACCGCATCCAAGGGTAAGGCCTGAGCTTTGCGGCCCGCTGCGCCGCATGGTGTGGATGGCATGGCTATTGCGATTTGAGCCGCGTTCCACGGCCCACTCCCTCTCAATCGCAGGAGACCTTTCATGCTCTACGCAAGCCCGAACACCGCCGGCGCCAAGATCGCCTACAAGGCCCAGTACGACAACTTCATCAACGGTCGCTTCGTGCCACCGGTGAAGGGTCAGTACTTCGACGTGATCACGCCGATCAATGGCAAGCCCTACACCCGCGCCGCGCGGTCCGGGCCGGAGGACATCGAGCTTGCGCTCGACGCGGCACATGCGGCTGCTGCCAAGTGGGCCGCCACGCCGCCGGCCGAGCGCGCCAACGTGCTGCTGCGAATCGCCGACCGCATCGAGCAGAACCTGGAGCTGCTGGCCTACGCCGAAACGGTGGACAACGGCAAGCCGATCCGCGAGACGCTGAACGCCGACATCCCGCTCACGGTGGATCACTTCCGCTACTTCGCCGGCTGCGTGCGCGCCCAGGAAGGCGCGCTGAGCGAGATCGACGCGAACACCATCGCCTATCACTTCCACGAGCCGCTGGGCGTGGTGGGCCAGATCATTCCGTGGAACTTCCCGATCCTGATGGCCGCGTGGAAGCTGGCGCCCGCGCTCGGCGCCGGCAACTGCGTGGTGCTGAAGCCCGCCGAATCCACGCCGGTGAGCATCCTCGTGCTCACCGAGCTGATCGCCGACCTGCTGCCGCCCGGCGTGCTGAACATCGTCAACGGCTACGGGCGCGAAGCCGGCATGCCGCTGGCCACCAGCAAGCGCATCGCGAAGATCGCGTTCACCGGCTCCACCGCCACCGGCAAGGTGATCGCGCAGGCCGCGGCCACCAACCTGATCCCGGCGACGCTGGAGCTCGGCGGCAAGAGCCCCAACGTGTTCTTCGACGACGTGATGGCGGCCGACGACGCGTTCCTCGACAAGGCGATCGAGGGCCTGGTGCTGTTCGCGTTCAACCAGGGCGAGGTGTGCACCTGCCCGAGCCGCGCGCTGATCCAGGAATCGATCTACGACCGCTTCGTCGAGCGTGCGTTGAAGCGCGTGGCCGCGATCAAGCAAGGCAACCCGCTGGACACCGACACGATGATGGGTGCGCAGGCCTCCGCGGTGCAGATGGACAAGATCATGTCGTACCTCGACCTGGGCAAGCAGGAGGGCGCCAAGGTGCTGTGTGGCGGCGGCCGCGCCGAGCTGGGCGGCGACCTTGCCGGCGGCTACTACATCCAGCCGACGCTGTTCAAGGGCAACAACAACATGCGCATCTTCCGCGAGGAGATCTTCGGCCCGGTGCTGGCCGTCACCACCTTCAAGGACGAAGCCGAGGCGCTGCAGATCGCCAACGACACGCCCTACGGCCTCGGCGCCGGCGTGTGGACGCGTGACGGCAGCCGCGCCTATCGCATGGGCCGCGCCATCCAGGCCGGGCGCGTGTGGACCAACTGCTACCACGCCTACCCGGCGCATGCCGCATTCGGTGGCTACAAGGAGTCGGGCATCGGCCGCGAGACGCACAAGGCCATGCTCGATCACTACCAGCAGACCAAGAACCTGCTGGTCAGCTACTCGCCGAACGCACTCGGCTTCTTCTGAACCCTGCCCGGAGGAGACAACCATGGTTCACCCACAGCCCCTGATGCGCCTGCTGCGCTCGGCCACGCTGCTTGCCGGCGCCGCGCTGGCCACGCTGGCGCACGCAGCCGACGGCAACGCCGCCGACGCCAACGGCTGGCCGATGTACGGCCGCGGCTACGACAACACCCGCTACTCGCCGCTCAAGCAGATCAACGCGGCCAACGTCGGCAAGCTCAAGCTGGCGTACTCGTTCCAGCTCGGCTCGCTGCGCTCGAACGAGGCCACGCCGATCGTGATCGGCGACACCATGTACGTGAGCACGTCGTGGGGCCCGAAGTTCGTGTACGCGCTCGACGCGCGCACCGGCGCGCGCAAGTGGACCTACCAGCCCGACATCCCCGACGACACGCTGCAGTACGCGTGCTGCGACGTGAACAGCCGCGGCGTGACCTATGCCGACGGCAAGATCTTCGTCGGTCGCCTCGACGGCAAGCTGTCCGCGGTGGACGCAGCCACCGGCAAGGAGCTGTGGACCTCCACGGTGGTCGACTACAAGCAGGGCTCGGTGATCACCTCGCCGCCGTTGGTGGTGCGTGACAAGGTCATCACCGGCTTCGGCGGCGGCGAGTACGGCGCCCGCGGCAGCCTGCAGGCCTACGACGTGAACACCGGCAAGGAGGTGTGGAAGACCTGGACGGTGCCTGGCCCCGGCGAGGCCAACAACGACACCTGGAAGGGCGACAGCTGGCAGCACGGTGGCGCCGTGGCCTGGCTGGTCGGCTCGTACGACCCCAAGACCAACACCGTGCTGTGGGGCACCTCGAATCCCGGCCCGTGGAACTCCGCCGTGCGCAGCACCGGCGACGTCAACTACGGCAAGCTGACCAACCTGTATTCGTCGAGCACGGTGGCCTTCGACGCCGACACCGGCAAGATCAAGTGGTGGGTGCAGGCCACGCCCGAAGACGCATGGGATTACGACGGCGTCAACGAGCTGGTGCTGGCCGATCTGAAGATCAAGGGCCAGAAGACGCCGGTCTACCTGAAGGCCGATCGCAACGGCTTCTTCTACGTGGTCAATCGCGAGAACGGCAAGATCGTTTCCGCCGAGAAGTACGTTCCCACGAACTGGGCCTCGAAGATCGACGTGGCCACCGGCCAGCCCGACGCCGACCCCGCGATGCGGCCCGGCCCCAACCATCCGGTCAAGGGCGTGTGCCCCAACCTGATCGGCGGCAAGAACTGGCAGCCGATGTCGTTCAACCCCGATACGGGCCTGGTCTACATCCCGACCAACAACGTGTGCATGGACTGGTCGGTGTCGGAGGTGAACTACCGCAAGGGCGTGTTCTACCTGGGTGCCGACTTCCCCACCATGCCCGGCCCCGGCGGCTACATGGGCGAGCTGGTGGCCTGGGACCCGGTGGCGCAGAAGAAGGTGTGGGGCGTCAAGACCGACCTGCCGTTCAACGGCGGCACGCTCACCACCGCCGGCGGCCTCACGTTCTGGGGTGACCTGCACGGCATCTTCCACGCCTTCGACGCCAGGAACGGCAAGGAGCTGTGGCAGGCCTCGCTGGGCTCGGGCATCGGCGCCGGCCCGATCAGCTACTCGGTGGGCGGCAAGCAGTACGTGGCGATCGTGGTCGGCCGCACCGCGTCGATCCCGGCCTTCCTGGGTGACGTGGGCAAGAAGATGACCGAAGCCACGCCCGAAGGCGGTGCCATCTTCGTCTTCTCGGAGTAATGCGATGCGACTCGCCACCTTTGCAGCACTGATGGCGGCGATGGCTTGCGCGGCGGCGGCCGCGCAGGCCGCGGCAGCACCCCTGCGCCTGTGCGCAGATCCCGCCAACCTGCCCTTCAGCAGCAATGCGCCCGAGGCGCGCGACAAGGGCGCGCCCGGCCTGTACGTCGAGATCGGCCAGGCCGTGGCCGAGGCGTTGGGGCGGCCCATGGAAACCGTGTGGTCGCTCAGCTACTTCGGCAAGCGCAACCTGGGCGCCACGCTGTTGGCCGGCCGGTGCGACCTGGCCGTGGGGCTGCCGGCCGTGGCCGACTTCATGGGCCCGCGCGTGGTCTTCTCGCGGCCCATCCTCACGCTGGGCTATGCACTGGTCTCGCCCAAGGCGCATCCGGTGGTCAGCGTCGATGCACTGAAGGGCAAGCGCGTGGCGGTGCAGTTCGGCTCGCCGCCGCAAAGCCTGCTGGCCCTGCGCAACGACGTCACCTCGGTGACGGTGATGGACCCGGAGGAGGCGATGCGCCGCCTGGCTGCCGGCGAGGTGGACGCCGCCTTCGTGTGGGGCCCGAGCGCCGGCTACATCAACCGCTCGACGCTGCACGACGCGTTCGACGTGACGCCGGTGGCCGCGCCGCAAATGCAGTTCGAGGCGGCCATCGGCTTCTCGAAGAAGCAGGCCGCGCTGCGCGACGACGTGGACAAGGTGCTGGCACAGCTGGCGCCGCGCATCCATGAGCTGGGTGTGAAGTACGCGGTCCTTGCCGCGGCCCCTGCCGTGACGATGACCGATGCCGGCCCGATGCAGCTGGCACTGGCCGGCGCCGCCTCCGCCTCCGCCCCTGCGGCGGCGGAGCCGGCCGCAGGCAACGCGGTGGCCGGCAAGGAGATCTTCAACGGCACCTGCGCGCATTGCCACGGCCCCAACGCTGTCGTCGAGGACCGCAGGATCAACCTGCGGCGGCTGAAGCTGAAGTACGGCGACCAGATGGACGAGGTGTTCTTCACCACCGTCACCGACGGCCGGCCGGCCAAGGGCATGCCCACATGGAAGGACGTGTTCACGCGCCAGGACTTCACCAACATCCTCGCCTACCTGAAATCCCTGCAGGACAAGTGAGCGGACAACCGAAGGAGATCCCCATGAGATTGCATCACGCGGTCGCGCTCGCCGTCGCCGGCCTGGCCCTGTGCACGGGCGCACGCGCGGCGGACGCAGCGGCCGGCCAGGCGCTGTTCGACAAGACCTGCGCCAACTGCCATTCCACGCAGGCCGGCGTGAACCAGGTGGGCCCCACCTTGTTCGACGTGGTGGGCCGCCCGATCGCCTCGGTGCACGGCTACGACTACTCGAAGAAGATGCGCGCGGTCAGCCGGCAGTGGAAGGTGTGGGACGAGCAGCGACTGGACGCCTACCTCACGAACCCGCGGCAGGTGCTGCATGGCGTGAAGATGTTCTTCGCGGTGCCGGACGCGAGCGATCGCGCCGACGTGATCGCCTACCTCAGCACGCTGCGGCAGAGGCCGTGATGGCCGCGGCGCGCGCAGCCCCGCAGCGCTACGGTGCCGTGGCGATCGCGATGCACTGGCTGCTCGGCGCGCTGCTGCTCGGGCAGATCGCGTTCGGCTTGCTGCTCGACGAGCTGGCGCCGCGTGGCACGCCGGCGCGCGCCGGCGTGATCAACCTGCACAAGTCGATCGGCATCGTGCTGGGCCTGCTGGTGCTGTGCCGGCTGGCCTGGCGGCTGGCGCATCGGCCGCCCGCGCTGCCGATGTCGATGCCGCGCTGGCAGCGGCGTGCGGCCGTGCTCGGCCACCGCACCCTGTATGCCTGCATGCTGCTGCTGCCGCTGTCGGGCTGGCTGGCGTCGAACTTCAGCAAGCACGGTGTGCGCTTCTTCGGCATCGCGCTCAAGCCCTGGGGCCCGGACCTGCCTGCGCTCTATACGCTGTTGAACGGGCTGCATGTGGCCACGGGCTGGCTCTTCGTGGCCGCGATCGCCGCGCATGTGGCCGCTGCGCTGGCGCACGCCTTCGTCGAGCGCGACGGCATCGTCGCGCGCATGTGGCCGTGGGCACGGCCATGAACCCGCTGCCTGCTTCGTGGAGTTGCACCATGCGCGTCGCTTCGTTTCTGTTCGCCGGCATGCTGATGCTGGCCGTGCCGGCTGCGCTGGCCGCACCGTTCGCCTACGTGCCCAACGAGGGCTCGGGCACGTTGAGCGTGATCGACACCGCGACCGACCAGGTGGTGGGCGAAATCGCCGCCGGCAGCAAGCCGCGCGGCGTGGTGATCGGGCTCGATGGTCGCACGGCCTATGTGAGCGACCAGCCGGGCAACCAGCTGGTGGTGGTGGACCTCGATGCGCGCAAGTCCGCCGGCACCATCGCGCTGGGTGAATCGCCCGAAGGCCTGGGCCTGTCGCCCGACGGCCGCTGGGTGATCGCGGCGGTGGAGCAGGGCAACCAGATCGCGTTCGTCGACACGCAGACGCAGCGCAAGGCCTTTGCGGTGGCGGTGCGCGGCAAGAACCCCGAGCACGCGATGTTCAGCCCCGATGGCCGGCTCGTGCTGGTGAGCGCCGAAGAGGGCGGGGCGGTGGACGTGATCGACGTGGCACAGCGCCGCCAGGTGGCGCAGGTCGCCGTGGGGGCGCGTCCGCGCGGCATCGGCTTTTCGCCCGATGGCCGGGTGGCCTACGTCGCCGCCGAGAACGCGAGCGAGGTGTACGTGATCGACACGCGGGACTTCAGCGTGCGCGCCCGGGTCAAGGCCGGCGTGCGCAGCAACGGCATCGCCGTGCAACCCGACGGCCGGTACGTGTTCATCTCCAACGGCGGCGAGGCCAGCGTGTCGGTGCTCGACACGGCCACGCTGGCCATCGTGGCCACCATCGGCGTGGGCCAGCGGCCCTGGAACATGGCGCTCACGCCCGACGGCCGCAAGCTGTATGTGGCCTGTGGGCGCTCGGGCGCGGTGTCGGTGATCGACACCGAACACCTCGTGAAGATCGCCGACGTGCCGGTTGGCAAGCTGCCGTGGGGCGTGGCGATCCGCTGACGCGCCGCCGCCGACGCGCCGCTGCCGCGGTGGCCGGCGCGCTGGCCTGCGGCCTGGTGCATGCCGACGACCGAGCCGGTGACGTGGCCGACCTGCAGCGCGTGGAGGTGGTCGGCTTCACGCCGCTGGCCGGCCTGGGCCTGGCCTTGCGCGATGTGCCGGCCAACGTGCAGGTCTTCGATGGGCGCGCGCTGGCCCGTTCGCGCCAGGGCGGCCTCGGCGAGTTCCTCGAGGCCGAGCCGGGCGGCATGAGTGCCAACGCCGCACAAGGCAACCCGTACCAGCCCGACATCGCGTTTCGCGGCTTCACCGCGTCGCCGCTGCTCGGCGTGCCGCAGGGCCTGTCGGTGTACCAGGACGGGGTGCGCATCAACGAGCCGTTCGGCGACGTGGTGAACTGGGATCTGCTGGCGCCCTCGGCCATCGCCAGCCTGCAGGTGATTCCCGGCTCCAATCCGCTGTACGGGTTGAACACGCTGGGCGGTGCCTTGGCCGTGCAAACCAAGCGCGGCCGGCGCCAGCCGGGCACCGAGCTGGCGTTGTCCGGCGGATCGTTCGGCCGGCGCGAGGCCGAGTTCGCGCACGGCGGGGCGGCCGGCGCGTGGGACTGGTTCGCCACCGGCCATGCCGCCAGCGACCACGGCTGGGAGCAGCACAACGCCAGCCGCATCCGGCAGTTCTTCGGCAAGCTGGGCTACCAAGCCGACGCCGACGACGTGGAGGCCAGCCTCACGCTGGCGGACAACCGGCTCGAAGGCACGCAGACGTTGCCCGCGTCCTTTGCGAGCGACATCCGCGCCGCCTACACGCACCCCGACATCCATCGCAACCGGCTCGCGATGCTGTCCGCCACGGCGCGGCACGCGATCGGCGACGACGATGCGATCGTCGGCAACGCCTACCTGCGCCGCTATCGCAACGGCAACCTCAGCAGCAACGTCAACGGCGACTACGGCAGCGTCGACGGCGACACCGGCACCGTGGACACCGTGCAGGCCTTCAACGACCGCTCTGCGGTGGAGCAGGCGGGCTGGGGCCTGGGCCTGCAGTTCACGTCGAGCCGCGCGCTGGGGCGGCACAAGAACCAGTTCGTGGCGGGCGCCAGCGCCGACTTCGGGTCAGCCCATTACCGGCTCGATGCGCAACCCGCCACCTTCGACGCGACGCGCGGCACGACGCCGGCGGGCGAGTTCGAGCTCGACACCGATGCGCACACGCGCAACGGCGCGCTGGCCGCGTACGCCAGCGACACGCTGGCGCTGTCGCCGCGCTGGAGCTCGACGCTGAGCGCGCGCTACGACCGCGCACGCATCACCATCCGCGACGATTCGGGCAGCAATGCCGCGCTCGACGGCGACCATGCGTTCGCGCGCCTCAACCTGGCAC
>CAMLIZ010000129.1 GCA_946480245.1 uncultured Pseudomonadota bacterium | reverse complement strand
CGTCGACGATGCGCGCGATGATCTCGCGCACGTCGAAGGGCTTGCGCGTGTCGGTGGGGATCACGCCCAGCAGCTCTTCGGGCGGCAGCGCAGGCGGCCGCGGCGGCAACACGGCCAGCGGCTGCGGCTTGCGCCAGTTGAGGTCGGCCACGATGCGGCGCGCCAGCGCCAGCGCATGCATGTCGTTCTCGGCCAGGTGGTCGGCCACGCCCGACAGGCGCGTGTGCACGTCGCCGCCGCCCAGGTCCTCCGCGCTCACCACCTCGCCGGTGGCGGCCTTCACCAGCGGCGGGCCGCCGAGGAAGATGGTGCCCTGGTTCTTCACGATGATGGTCTCGTCGCTCATCGCCGGCACGTAGGCGCCGCCCGCCGTGCACGAGCCCATCACCACGGCCACCTGGGGCACGCCTTGCGCGCTCAGGTTGGCCTGGTTGTAGAAGATGCGGCCGAAGTGGTCGCGATCGGGGAACACCTCGTCCTGGTTGGGCAGGTTGGCGCCGCCCGAATCCACCAGGTAAAGGCAGGGCAGCCGGTTCTGCGCCGCCACCTCCTGCGCGCGCAGGTGCTTCTTGACCGTGAGCGGGTAGTAGGTGCCGCCCTTTACCGTGGCGTCGTTGCACACGATCACGCATTCCACGCCGCTCACGCGCCCGATGCCGGCGATCAGGCCGGCGCCCGGCGCCGCGTTGTCGTACACGTTGAGTGCGGCCAGCGGCGCCAGCTCGAGGAACGGCGTGTCGGGGTCGAGCAGCATCTCCACGCGCTCGCGCGGCAGCAGCTTGCCGCGCCCCAGGTGCTTGGCGCGCGCCGCCTCGCCGCCGCCCTGCGCGATGCGCTCGAGCTGGGCGTTCAGGTCCTGCACCAGCGTGCGCATCGCGTCGGCGTTGCGCTTGAAATCCTCGCTGCGCGGGTTGAGCTGGGTGGCGAGCGTCGGCATGCGGGCGTCTCCTGGGGATCAGGCGATTCTAGGAGCCGGGTTGGCGCACCGGGGCAACCCAAGCGCGCCAATGACGTTGCAAATCGTGCCAGTGCCGGACACACTGGCCGGATGCCGCAACGCCCGCCCGTGGCCGCCACGCCGATCGCATTCGTCCATGCCATGCTGCTGGCATTCCAGCGCCAGGGGGCCGACCCGACGGCGGCGCTGAAGCAGGCGCAAATCACGCCAGCGATGCTCAAGCGCAGCACCGCCCGCATCACGGCCGACCAGCTGGAGGCCTTTGCGCGCCACGCCATGCAGCAGCTGGACGACGAGGCGCTGGGCTGGTTCTCGCGCCGCCTTCCTTGGGGCAGCTACGGCATGCTCGCGCGCGCCTCGCTCACCGCACCCACGCTGGGGGTGGCGCTCAAGCGCTGGTGCCGCCACCACCGCCTGCTCACCGAGGATCTGCTGTTCACGCTGCACGAGGCCGACGGCGTGGCGCACCTCACGCTCACCGAGCAGCGCCGCTTCGGCGCAGCGCGCGAGTTCTGCCTGCTCACCAACCTGCGCAACGTGCACGGCGTGGCGAGCTGGCTCGTGGATTCGCGCATTCCACTGCGCCACACGCAGCTGCCGTTCGCCGCCCCGCCGCATGCCGACGTGTACGAGCGGCTGTTTCCCGGCCCGGTTCAATTTGGCGCGCCGCAGGCCGGCTTTGCGTTCGACGCGCAGTACCTCGCGCTGCCGGTGCGCCGTGACGAGCGCGCGCTGCAGGCCATGCTGCAGCATGCGCTGCAACTGATCGTGCGGCCCTACCGCCGCGACCGCCTGCTGGTGCAGCGCGTGCGCGCGCTGCTGCGCGAACGCGCCGGCGACCTGCGCAGCGCCGACGCGCTGGCCGATGCGCTGCACGTGTCGGTGCGCACGCTGCACCGCCAGCTGCGCGACGAGGGCGCCAGCCTGCAGGCGCTGAAGGACGAGGCCCGCGCCGAGCTCGCGCAGCAGCTGCTCGCGCGCGGCGGGCAGCCGGTGAAGCAGGTGGCAGCGGCGGTGGGGTTTGCGAGCGAGAAGAGCTTTGCGCGCGCGTTCAAGCAGTGGGCGGGGCAATCGCCGGCGGCGTTTCGGCGCGGTGGGGGCGCTGTGGAGAGGTGAAGGCCGGCACCGGGCGCAGCGGCCGGTCACTCGAACTTCTCAGCCGACAGCCGTATTCGCTCGATGGAGATGGCCGTGCCTTGCGGCAGGGGCCGTGGCGGCCGTATGGCCAGGACAAGGTGTGCGGCCTGGTTGCGCATCGCCTGCATCAGCAGCCCGGCATGCGATGTGACATCGAGCTGGCACTGAAGGCCATCGCCAGCCCCCGACGCGCTGGCGCGCCTGAGCCCGTACAGGCCGGCGCTCGCCAGGAAGGTCTCGGCCGCTTCGCCCTGCGATGGCGCAGGCGAGCGCAGGAAGACCCGCAGGACGGTGGCGTCGTTCGTGCCACGCACGTGTTCCAGCGTCACCAGCATTCGAATGGCGGGGCTGTGGCCGCCGCCAGCCGCGGGCTGCGCGAGCCACCCGGCGGCCTCTGGCTCCGGCGTCAAGCTGACTTCAATGCCTGCGCGCTGCACCACGATGGCATCGCGGCTGGAGGCCAGGAGCACCAGTTCCGTGGCGGGGGCCGCGTCGCCCGCGGGCATTGCGGGCGGGCCGTGGCTCGGGGGCTGATCGCTCATCACGGAAGCTCCTTCGTCGTGCGGTCCGGTTCAGTGCTGCTGGCGGCCAAGTCTCGTGCAATTGGCGCGCCATGCCCATTCGCGGCGCAGCCACAGCACTGCCGACTTCATGCCGCGCAGCCGCCATGCCGGTGGCCGGGGCGGATCCAGGCGCTCGCTGAGCATCAGAACCGCTGCGGCCGCCATGCCGGCCGCATGCCCATGCGGCAGCAGCAGCACCAGCAGCATCAAGGCCCAGCAACTGCCGACGCACCACACGCCATGCCTCAGCCCCAGGGCCACCGCATCGCGCATCGCCCGCCAGCCGAAGGCGGCCAGCGGTCGATGCGCGTGGCAACGGTTGAGGCAGCACTGCTTGGCTGGCGATACCTGCCACACCAGAGCCAGCGCGGCCGCGGCCAGGGCCGGATGTGGCAGGTCGGCGGCCGCGTTGCGAACCAGCATGTCCAAGGCCTTCAGCATCCAGCCCGCCACCAACCAGATGGCGCCGTAACCGGCCAGGAAGAGGGCCATCGCGCGCCACCGATCCCGGGCGAACGTGCTGAGGCGGATGTGGACCAAGGCGGGAATGCTCACGGGCAGCATCATCGCCACGATCATCAGCATCCACCCCAGGCCGGCAGAGACGAACCAGTCCGCCGTCAGCCACGCACCGCGGCCCGAACTGCACAGGGACGCCGCCAGTGGGCCGCCCGACCCGACCGGCCAGACGACCATGAGCGCCCACGCGGCAACGCTGACACCCAGCACGTGGTACCGCAGCCGCGCGACCACTTTCCGGTCGTAGACCATGGCGCGCGGTGCCTCAATAGGGCTGGCGATAGAGGCTGACGCGGGCGACCTCGATCGCCGACTCGCCCGGCAGCGATTGCCGCGGAATCAGGCTGACCTGGAGGGCCTCGTCCGACAGCTTGCCCTGCAAGTGCAGTTGGTCCACGAAACCGGTCACGTCGAGGATGAAGCTGAGGCCGGCGCCACCATGGGCGCCGTCTTTCGCGCTGGCACGCCGCAAGCCGAACAGCGCCACGTCGCCCACGTGCTGTGCGCGGCGCTCCGCCTCGCCGGCACCGACGGGCAGGTTGAGGAAGACGCCGAGCACGGTGGCGTCCAGCGTGCCCGTCACGTTCTCGAGCTGCAGGTACACGTTGTCCGGCAGGGGGGCGGCGGCCGCCGGGCTGAGGCTGGCTTCCAGCAGCTTTCGGTTGCCGGGATCCAGCCGAACGGGGATCGGCGAAGTGCCCTTTCCGGAGATCCGCACCGAACCCGCACTGGCGCCCAGCAATTCGGCAGACCTCTTCTTGCGCGGCGATGCCAGGTCCGGTGCGGCATTGACCATCCGCAGCAGTTGCAGCCGTTGCGTCACGCGTGCAGCGGCGGGCGGGGCCTGGTCGCCGAGTTCCTGGTAGGTGTAGTTCAGCGTGGCCAGGCTCTTCACGTCGTTGGGCGTGTAGATCCAGGACTCGCCGCCCGGCATCGGCATGATGAACACCTGTGCCGGGCCCTTGAGCCAATCCGCGTCTGTTGGGTTCGCATTGCCGGCCGCGTTCCAGACGGCCCACATGCGGTCGATGTTGGCGTGGTGCAGGTAGAAGATCGGGTCGAGTGCGGCCGTGCCGGGGTCAGCCATCAGCCCGTAGTCGCTGTTGCTGACCACGCCGCCGGTGTAAACATGCACCAGGTCGTGCGGATTGCTCTCCATGTTCCCGTGTGTGCCGCCGTCGTGCGAGAAGCCGGTGGCGGGCCCGCCGAACCCGGGCGGCGGCGTTGCCGCATCGCTGCCCGTGTAGACGTCGTTGCTCATGCAGGCGGAAGACACGTCCCCATAGCTCCAATTCGGGTCCACCGGATGCGTTTGCGCCCACGCCACCGTGGGGATGTAGACCTTGCCGTTGGCGTCCGGGCCGTAGCGCATGGCCACGTACAAGGGATTGGCCGAGCCATCGGGCAGGGTCTTCTGGGCGAAGGCCGGCGGCATCACGGCCTGCACACCCTGTGCGCCGCCAAAGTAGTTCCAGTACGGCAACGCCCAGGTGCTTGGCCCGCCCAGGCTCTTGATGTCCGCACGCAGCTGGGCTTCCAGGGCCATCAGGTAGCCGCGGTGCCAGGGCAGGAAATACCAGCTGCCGTGTTGACACTGGTTCCAGTACTTGTCCTGGGTCGACTGGCTGGGCAGAGGCGTCGCCGGCACGCCCGGCGGGCTGGTGATGTCGCTCCAGGCAGGAAAGGCAGGCGGGTTGGGGTACCACGGGTTGTCGGGGTTGACGTACTCGCCATGAATGGCGGCAAAGAACCACCAGCTCGCGGGATCGTCGAGCCCCCGCTGCATCATCTTTCCAACGCCCTTGGCGTACCAGAGCAGGTCTTGATTGCTGAAATCGCCGCCTGAGTTCCAGGCGTTGTTGCGAATGATGGTGCCCATTGTGGATCTCTCCCTGTTTGTCGATTAAGAGTGGCCGAGGCCTCGGCCCATCGTGAGCGCGAGGCCGCCCGAGCGTTGCAGCGGCCTGCCGTGACTGCGCATGACCACCACTCGTGGCAGGCGTAGGGTGGCCCACTCGGCCGCTCATCTCAAGCGACTTTTTTCGCTCCGGCACGCCGGCATTGCATCGCTTGCGCAACGCCGCGCTGCGCCCTACGCCATCACACCGGGATGTGCTGGGTTTCGAGCAGCGCAGAGCGCAGGCGGGCCGGGGGCTCGCCGAACCACCGCCTGCACGTGCGGCCAAAGTTGGAGGCATCCTCGTAGCCCAACGCGTGCGCGATCTCCTCCACGGAGGCCTGTGTGTGCTGCAGGTACCACAGCGCGCGGTCCTGGCGCGCGCCGTCGAGCAATCGCTGGTAGCTGGTGCCTTCGTGCGCCAGGCGGCGCATCAGCGTGCGCACGGAGCACTGCAGTTCGCGCGCCAGTTGCTGTTGGCCGGGGTAGGCGCCGTCGTGCACGGCGCGAAGCCGTCGCTCGACGATGGCCGCTGCCGACAGCGCGTCGTGCCGCGCGGCGGCCGCTTGCGCTTCGCATTCACGCAGGGCGGCCGCGTGCACCGGCCCATCGGCCGCGACGCCGGGCGCGTCCAGCAGCGACGCCGGGAACTGCAGCGACAACGCTTGCGCCTCGAAGGTGAACCCCGCCTCCGCCAGTGCCCGGTATTGCGCCCACCACCCGGGCCGGGCGCCTGGCACCGCGATCTGCAGCCCCTGCAGCGTGCCTGCCACGGCGATGAGCGCGCGCAGGAGACACGCGAGCGCCACGTCCAGGATGAACCCTTGCGCATGGCCGATCGGCCATGCCGGTCTCACGGAAAGCCGAGCGCCGCCGCCGCGCTCGTCCAGCGTCCACTGCAGCATCGCGCCTCGGGCCCCGGCATGTCGCGCGATGGTTCGCACCGCGGCCCGCAACTGCGGGCTCGTGATGACGGCGAGCCCCAGGGCCCCGTGGCTGCTCGGCTCGATCGACGCACCCAGCTCCAGCCCCAGCCAGGGGCGGCCGGTGATGCGCATGCTCTCGATCGCCAACCGCGACACCGACTCCAGGGGCAGCGCGGGCGCATCGTTCGCCAGCTGGTGCGCCTCGATGCCTGCCGCATGCAGCAGGGCATCGGCATCGGCGCCCAGGCGGCGCAGCAGCACACGCAGCAGGCGTACGTACGTGGGGTGGATGGGCGCGACGGGCATGCTGTCACTTTAGGACCGGCGGCTGGCGGCGGCTTCGGTGTTTGCGCGGGTCGCGTCACCGCACACTGCGGCGCATGAGCACACCTGCCTCCTTGCCCGCCCCGGCGCCTTATCGCGACCTCAAGCGCCCGGTCTGGATGCTGTCGCTGGCGGTTCCACTGCTGGTGGGCATCGGTCCGCTGGCGGTCGCCGGCTTCGGCGCCGACGTGGCTTGGCTCTGGGCGCCGGTGGTGCTCGTGTATGGCGCGGGGCCGTTGCTCGACACCCTGCTGGGCGTAGACCGCAGCAACCCGCCGGAGTCCGCCGTGCCGGCGCTGGAGCAGGACCGCTACTACCGGCGCGTGACCTATGCGCTGCTGCCGCTGCTGTGGGCGATGTTCGTGCTGGCCGCCTGGTTCGCCACGACGCATGCGCTGCCAGCGCATGCACTGCTGGCGCTCGTGCTCACCACCGGCATGGTCGGCGGCTTCGGCATCAACCTCGGCCATGAACTCGGCCACAAGACCTCGAAGCTGGAACAGCGGCTGGCGCTGGTGGCGCTGGCGCCCACCGGCTACGGCCATTTCTGCATCGAGCACAACCGCGGGCACCACCGCCACGTGGCCACGCCGCAGGACTGCGCGTCCGCGCGCATGGGCGAGTCGATATGGCGCTTCCTGTTGCGCGAGATGCCGGGCGCCTTCCTGCGCGCCTGGCGCCTGGAAGCGTCGCGCCTGCGCCTGCGCGGCCTGCGCGTGCTGTCCTGGCACAACGACATCGTGCTGGCCGCGGGGCTCACCGCATTGCTGTGGAGCGCACTCGTGCTGTGGCTGGGCTGGTCGGTGCTGCCGTTCCTGTTGTTGGCCTCGTTCTGGGCCAACTTCCAGCTCACCACTGCCAACTACATCGAGCACTACGGCCTGCTGCGGCGCCGCCGGCCCGAGGGCAGCCTGGAGCCCTGCACGCCGCGCCACTCGTGGAACAGCAACCATGTGTTCTCGAACTGGGCGCTGTTCCATCTGCAGCGCCATGCCGACCACCACGCGCATCCGGGACGGCGCTATCAGTCGCTGCGGCACTTCGACGACGCTGCGCAACTGCCGAGCGGCTATTTCGCGATGTTCCCGGTGGCCTATGTGCCGCCGCTGTGGTTCGCCCTGATGGATCGCCGGCTGGTCGACGCCGTGCAAGGCGACGCGTCGCGCATCAACTTCGAGCCTTCGAAGCGCGAGCGGCTGCTGCGCAGGTTCGCCCTTGGGTGAGCGGCTCACCCCGGCCGCTTCTTCCCCTGCGGATAAATCGTTTCCCCCCGCTTGAGCATCTCCACGAAGGCTTGGATCTTCTTCCGGCGTCCCGCCTCGGTCTTCATGTGGTGCAGCCGGAATGCCAGTGCAAAGCGGTTCTGTGCCGACAGGCCTTCCAGCATCTTCTTCGCCTGGGGTTCGGCGTCGATGGCCGCCTGCAAGTCGTCGGGAATGGACAAGGCCCTGCCCGCGGCATAGGCCCGGTCCCACCGGCCGTCGGCCTGCGCCGCCTGCACTTGCCGGAGTCCGTGCTCGGTCATGCGGCCCTCGCGGATCAGCCGCTGCACGTTCTCGACATTGGCCTTGCTCCAGATGCTCCGGGGTCGGCGCGGCGTGTAGCGTTGCAGGTAGCTCTGGTCGTCCAGGCCCTTTCGCACCGCATCGATCCAGCCCCAGCACAGCGCTGCGTCGATGGCCTGCCTGGGCGTGATGGAGGGCAGCCCGGACCCCACCTTGTGGATCTTGATCCACAGCTCATCGGCCTTGTCGTGGTGCGCCGCGAGCCAGTCGTAGAAGCCCTGCTCGTCGGCGAACTCGCGCACCTTCAGCGGATCGACCGTCACGGGTGCGATGGGGAGCTCCGGTCGTTGACGCAAACGGCGTTGCGCCCCTGCGCCTTCGCTTCGTAGAGCGCCCGGTCCGCGCGCTCCAGCACGTCGGTCGACTCACCATCGGCCGGCTGCCACGCGGAAACGCCGATGCTCAAGGTCATGGGCACCGCCAGGCCGGCCTTCAACTCGATGGCCGCGGCTTGGACCGCGCTACGGATCTGCTGCGCCACCTCCACGGCAGCGCTCAGGTCCGTGTCGTCCAGGACCAGCAGGAATTCCTCGCCGCCGAGCCGGCCGATGTGGTCTGCGTCGGCGCGGCTGTGCTCCTTGACGATGCTCACCACCTGGCGCAACACCGCATCGCCGGCGGCGTGGCCGTGGGTGTCGTTGATGCGCTTGAAGTGGTCGATGTCCATCACCAGCACACACAGCGGCCGCGCGCGCTGCGCGCCGCCATGCTGCCGGCAGGCCTGCTCCAGCACTTCGAGAATGCGGCGCCGGTTGGCCAACCCCGTAAGGTCGTCGCGCGTGGCCAGGCGATGCAGTTCGCGCTCCATGGCCTTGCGCTGGGTGATGTCGCGCCAGATGCCCTCGACCCCGGCGTACTGACCCAGTTCGTCGCGCAGCGCGTGCGTGCTGATCGAGATGTCGATGATGTGGCCGTCCTTGTGCCGCATGCGGCCGGGAAAGTCGTGCACGAAGCCTTGGGCCCGGATGGCCGCCACCAGCGCCTCGCGCTCGCGCTGGTCGGGATAGAAGTCGGCCGCCGGCAGGCCGATGATCTCCTCGGCGCTGTAGCCCAGCACGTTCTTGACCGCCGGGCACACATAGCGGGTGATGCCCTGCGCGTCGGTGCGGTAGAACACGTCCTGCATCGTGTTCATGATGCGTTGGAAGTTCTGGTCTGTCTCCTGCAGCCGCGCTTCCATCGCGGCGCGCTCGGTCATGTCGAGGAAGGTAACCAGCACCGCGCCCCGCCCGTCCACCTCCACGTGGTTGCTGGTCATCGCCAGCACCACCTGGCGCCCGCGGCAGGTCTGCGCACGGATCTCCGTGGGCGGGTTGGTCACGTCGCCGCGCTCGGCCCGCTGGATGCGCGCCAGCGTGCGATGCAGGTCCAGCGGATGCACCAGCTCCGCCACCGGGCGGCCCAGCAGTTCATCGTGCCGCGCGGCCTCGAGCAGCTGCAGTGCCGCTTGGTTGGCGTAGTGGAAGCGGCCGTCGAGGATGACGAGCACGCCCGCTGGCAGGTGGTCCAGCCAGGCGGGCGAGGGGCTTGATGCTGGGACGGAGACGGACACAGGTCGGTGCACACGGGAAAGGTCGGGGGCCAAGGTTACGACAGCCGTTCGCCACCCCGGCGTGAAGTTGTTGGCCGGCGGCGCTGCGCGGCCGGTAAGTCTTTCGGCAAGCTGCGGCTCGGTGCTCGCCCGCTCACCGGGCACGCCCATCGCCGCCTATCCTGCATTGAGCAATATCAATTACGGAGGACGCGATGCCGCCATGGATCGACAAGCTCGTGGCCGAGAGCGGCTACTTCATGCCGCATGGGCACTGCTACCTGTGGATCCCATCGCTGCTGTGGCTGCACGTCACCTCCGACACGCTGATCGGCACGGCCTACGTCGGCATCTCGCTGCTGCTGTGGCTGCTGGTGCGCCGGCTGCGGCTGCCGTTCAGCCCGGTGTTCGTGGCCTTCGGGCTGTTCATCGGGCTGTGCGGCGGCACGCACTTCATGGCGGTGTGGACCGTGTGGCAGCCCGACTACTGGAGCGAGGGCCTGCTGAAGGCCGCCACCGCGCTGGCCTCGGTGGCCACGGCGGTGGGGCTGCTGTTCATCAAGCCGCAGGTGGAGGCCGTGGTGCGCGCGGCGCGCGTGTCGGAGGAGCGCCGCGTGCGGCTGGAGAGCACGCATGCGGAGCTGGAGGTGCTGTACCGCAAGCTCAGCGAGCTGGACGAGCTGAAGAGCCAGTTCTTCGCCAACGTGAGCCATGAGCTGCGCACCCCGCTCGCGCTGATCCTCGGGCCGGCGCAGCAGTTGCTGGCCGACCGCACGCTCACGCCGGCCCAGCAGCGCGCGCTGCAGAGCGTGCACGACAACGCCCAGGCGCTGCTGAAGCAGGTGAACGACCTGCTGGACCTGAGCAAGCTCGAGGCAGGCCGCATGGCGCCGCAGTACGTGCGGCTGGACCTCGCGCCCTGGCTGCGCCGCGTGGCCAGCCACTTCGAGCTGGTGGCCGAGGCGCGCGGCATCGCGCTGCAGGTGCAGGCACCGGCCAGCCTGGCCGCCGAGGTGGACGCCGACAAGCTCGAGCGCGCGCTGGTCAACCTGCTCGGCAACGCCTTCAAGTTCACGCCCGACGGTGGCCTGGTGCGCGCCAGCCTGGGCTTCGGCGCCGACACGCTGCGCATCGAGGTGGCCGACAGCGGGCCCGGCGTGCCGACGGCGCAGCGCGAGCTGATCTTCGAGCGCTTCCGCCAGGGCGAAGGCGGCACCGCACGCCCGCACGGCGGCACCGGGCTGGGTCTGGCGATCGTGCAGGATTTCGTGACGCTGCTGCGTGGGCAGGTGCGGGTGGACGATGCGCCCGAAGGCGGCGCGCTGTTCACGATCGAGCTGCCGCGCCAGGCGCCGGCCGGCTCGCCGGTGGGCGACGCACCCGAGCTGCCCGACGCCGCCACGCGCGTGGCGCTCGAAGGCACGCTGCACGCGCTCGCGCTGCATGCGCCGCAACCTGAGGGCCGGGCCGAGCCACAGCCAGCGGGCGCCGCGCGCGTGCTGGTGGTGGAGGACAACGCCGAGATGCGCGCCTTCGTCACCGACGTGCTGCGCGCCGACCACAGCGTGAGCAGCGCAGCCGATGGCGCCGAGGGGCTGGCGCAGGCCGAGGCGCTGCAGCCGGACCTGATCGTCACCGACGTGATGATGCCGCGCATGAGCGGCGACCAGCTGGTGCGCGCGCTGCGCGAGCGGCCGGCCTTCGCGTTCACGCCGATCCTGCTGCTCACCGCGCGCGCCGACGACGCACTGCGCGTGCGCCTGCTGGCCGAAGGCGCGCAGGACTGGCTGACCAAGCCCTTCCTGCCCGGCGAGCTGCGCGCGCGCGTGGCCAACCTGGTGGCGGCCAAGCGCGCCGGCGACACCTTGCGCGCGTCGCTGGCCAGCCTGTCGACCAGCCTCGAAGGCCTGGCGCAGGATCTGGCCATCAAGCACCGCCACTTGCAGACCGCGCTCGACGCCGCCGAGGTGGCGCGCGAGCAGGCCGAGCGCGCCAGCCGCGCCAAGAGCACCTTCCTGGGCATGCTGTCGCACGAGATGCGCACGCCGCTGGCCGTGATCCACATGAACCTTCAGCTGCTCGCGCCCGAGCGCGCACCCGAGCTGCCGCCCGCGCTGCAGACACGGCTGGGCCGGGTGCGCACCGCCGCGCGCCAGCTGCAGGAGCTGATCGAAGGCCTGCTCGAATACACGCGCATCGAAAGCGGCCGCCTGCAGGCACAGCGCGAGCCGGTCGACCTGCAGCAGTTGGCGGCGCAGACGGTGGAGCAATACCAGCTGATTCGGCGCTCGCCCGACGTGCAGCTGGCGCTGGCCGACGACGGCGCCCCCCTGCCGCCGCTGCACAGCGACGCGCGGCTGCTGAAGATCGTGCTCGACAACCTGGTGGGCAACGCGGTGAAGTTCACCGAGCGCGGCCGCATCACGGTGCGCGTGGGCGCGCGCGACGGCCAGGCGCTGGTGGAGGTGGCCGACACCGGCATCGGCATCGAGCCCGACGCGCTGCAGCGCATCTTCCTGCCGTTCGAGCAGCTCGAGCTCGGCGCCCGCCGCAGCGCGCACGGCGTGGGCCTGGGCCTCACGCTGGTGCAACACATCGTGCAGGCGCTGGGCGGTGCAATCGAGGTAGATTCCGCGCTGGAGGCGGGCAGCACCTTCCGCGTGCTGCTGCCGCTGGATCAGCCCCCCGCCACAACGAACGTCAACGCGTGAACCTCGCCACCGCCACCCACACTCCGCGTCATCCGATCCTCGTGGTCGACGACGACCCCGACATCCGTGACAGCCTGAAGGACCTGCTCGAACTCGAAGGCTATGTGGTGCGCACCGCCGAGCACGGCCGTGCCGGCCTGGAGCAGCTGCAACAGATGCCGCAGCGCCCCTGCATGATCCTGCTCGACCTGATGATGCCGGTGATGGACGGCCGGCAGTTCCTCGACGCCGTGCAGCGCGGCGGCAACCCGGCGCTGGCCACGATCCCCGTCACCGTGGTGTCGGCACTCGACCAGGCGCGCGACCTGCAGCGCGCCTATCGATGCGAAGTGATGCGCAAGCCGATCGACATGGGCCGCCTGCTCGACGCCGCGCAGCGCCATTGCGCCGACTGCTGACGGCGCCGCCCGTCGCTACACTGGCGCGCCCGTTGCCGCTCCCGCCTATCGTGCCGCCCCGCCTCGCCGTCCTGCCCCAGTACCTGCTGCCCAAGCACGCCCTCACCGCGTTCGGCGGCTGGGTGGCCTCGGCGCAGGCCGGCGCCATCACCACCGCGATCATCCGGCGCTTCGTGCGCCGCTACGGCGTGAACATGCAGGAGGCGGCCGAGCCCGACATCACCTGCTACCGCACCTTCAACGAGTTCTTCACGCGCGCCATGAAGCCGGGCGCGCGCCCGCTGGCGCAGGCCGACCTGCTGTGCCCGATCGACGGCGCGATCAGCCAGTTCGGCCGCATCGAGCGTGACCAGATCTTCCAGGCCAAGGGCCACCGCTACAGCACCACCGCGCTGCTGGCCGGCGACACCGAGCTGGCCACGCAGTTCGACGATGGCGAGTTCTGCACGCTGTACCTGGCGCCCAAGGACTACCACCGCGTGCACATGCCCTGCACCGGCGCGCTGCAGCGCATGGTGTATGTGCCGGGTGACCTGTTCTCGGTGAACCCCACCACCGCGCGCGGCGTGCCGGGCCTGTTTGCGCGCAACGAACGCGTGATCTGCGTGTTCCAGGGTCCGCGCGGCCCGTTCGTGATGGTGCTCGTGGGCGCCACCATCGTCGGCAGCATGGCCACCGTGTGGCACGGCACCGTGAACCCGCCGCGCACGCGCGAGATCCGCGAATGGCGCTATGCCGACCAGCCGATCGCGCTGCACCAGGGCGACGAGATGGGCCGCTTCCTGCTCGGCTCCACCGTGGTGATGCTGTTCCCGC
>CAMLIZ010000128.1 GCA_946480245.1 uncultured Pseudomonadota bacterium | reverse complement strand
GCGCACCAGGCCATCGCCTTCGGCGACAACCCGGGCTTCCTGCCGCCGCACCACTACGACCAGATCTTCACGGCGCACGGCGTGATCATGATCTTCTTCGTGGCCATGCCGCTGGTCACCGGGTTCATGAACTACGTGGTGCCGCTGCAGATCGGCGCGCGCGACGTGGCGTTTCCGTTCCTCAACAACTTCAGCTTCTGGATGACCGCCGGCGGCGCCGTGCTGGTGATGCTGTCGCTGTTCGTCGGCGAGTTCGCGCGCACCGGCTGGTTGGCGTATCCGCCGCTGTCGGGCCTGCTGCAGAGCCCGGACGTGGGGGTGGACTACTACCTGTGGTCGCTGCAGATCGCGGGCATCGGCACCACGCTGTCGGGCATCAACCTGATCGCCACCATCATCAAGATGCGCGCGCCCGGCATGACGATGATGAAGATGCCGGTGTTCACGTGGACCTCACTGTGCACCAACGTGCTGATCGTGGCCACCTTCCCGGTGCTGGCCGCCACGCTGGCCTTGCTCAGCGCCGACCGCTACCTGGGCACCAACTTCTTCACCAACGACCTCGGCGGCAACGCCATGCTGTACGTGAACCTGATCTGGGTATGGGGCCACCCGGAGGTGTACATCCTGGTGCTGCCGGTGTTCGGCATCTTTTCTGAGGTGGTCTCCACCTTCAGCCGCAAGCGCCTGTTCGGCTACGCGTCGATGGTGTATGCCACCGTGGTGATCACGATCCTGTCGTACCTGGTGTGGCTGCACCACTTCTTCACGATGGGCTCGGGCGCGAGCGTGAACTCGTTCTTCGGCATCACCACGATGATCATCTCGATCCCCACGGGCGCGAAGATCTTCAACTGGCTGTTCACGATGTACCGCGGCCGCATCAAGTTCGACGTGCCGATGCTGTGGACCGTGGGCTTCATGGTCACCTTCGTGATCGGCGGCATGACCGGCGTGCTGCTCGCGGTGCCGCCGGCCGACTTCGTGCTGCACAACAGCCTGTTCCTGATCGCGCACTTCCACAACGTGATCATCGGCGGCGTGGTGTTCGGCGTGTTCGCCGGCATCAACTACTGGTTCCCCAAGGCCTTCGGCTACCGGCTCGATCCGTTCTGGGGCAAGGCCTCGTTCTGGTTCTGGCTGGTTGGCTTCTGGGTCGCGTTCACGCCGCTGTACGTGCTGGGGCTGATGGGCGTCACGCGCCGCATGAGCCACTTCGACGACCCGTCGCTGCAGATCTGGTTCCAGATCGCCGCGGTCGGCGCCGGCCTGATCGCGCTGGGCATCGGCTCCTTCCTTGTCCAGCTGTGGGTCAGCTACCGCAACCGCGAGCAACTGCGCGACCTCACCGGCGACCCGTGGGACGCGCGCACGCTCGAATGGTCCACCGCGTCGCCGCCGCCCGACTACAACTTCGCGTTCACGCCGGTGGTGCACGACACCGACGCCTGGTACGACATGAAGCAGCGCGGCCACCAGCGCCCGCTGGCCGGCTTCAAGCCGATCCACATGCCCAAGAACACGGCCGCCGGCTTCGTGATCGCGATGCTGGCCACGGCCTGCGGCTTCGCGCTGATCTGGCACATGTGGCTGCCGGTGGCCTTGCTGTTCGCCGCCACCGTGGTGGCTGCGATCGTGCACACCTTCAACTACCGCCGCGACTTCCACATCCCGGCCGATGCGGTGGCGCGCACCGAGGCCGCGCGCAGCCAGGCGCTGGCAGCCGCAGCATGACGGCCCGCGATATCACGATGCTCAGCCCTCACACCCTCACGGCCGTGGAACCCGCACCGGTGTTCTACGACGACGGCAGCCACCATCCGCAGCAAGGCACCTTGCTCGGCTTCTGGCTCTACCTGATGAGCGACTGCCTGGTCTTCGCGGTGCTGTTCGCGGTGTATGCGGTGCTCGGCCGCAGCTATGCCGCGGGGCCGTCGGGTGCCGACCTGTTCGAGCTGCCGGTGGTGGCGGTGAACACGGCGCTGCTGCTGTTCTCGTCCATCACCTACGGCTTCGCGATGATCGCGATGCAGAAGGGCCACAAGAACGGCGTGCTGGCGTGGCTGGCGATCACCGGGCTGTTCGGCCTCGGCTTCCTGAGCCTGGAGCTCAAGGAGTTCGCGCACCTGATCCACGAAGGCGCCGGCCCGCAGCGCAGCGCGTTCCTCTCCAGCTTCTTCACGCTGGTGGGCACGCACGGGCTGCACGTCACCTTCGGCACGATCTGGCTGGTCACCTTGATGGCGCAGGTGAACAAGCTCGGCCTGATCGCCGAGAACAAGCGTCGCCTGATGTGCCTGTCGATGTTCTGGCACTTCCTGGACGTGGTGTGGATCGGCGTGTTCACCTTCGTCTACCTCATGGGGGTTCTGTGATGAGCGACCACCACGATCACCACGACGTACACGGCCACGCGGAAGGCGGCTATCACGCCACCTACCGGGGCTATGCCACCGGCTTCGCGCTGTCGGTGCTGCTGACGGCGATTCCGTTCTGGCTGGTGATGGGCCACGTGCTGCCGTCCAAGCAGCTCACCGCGGCGGTGATCCTCGCGTTCGCGGCAGTGCAGATGGTGGTGCACATGGTGTACTTCCTGCACCTGAACGCGAAAGCCGAGGGCGGCTGGTCGATGCTGTCGCTGATCTTCACCGGCGCACTGGTGCTGATCCTGCTGGCCGGCTCGATCTGGGTGATGTACCACCTGAACACCAACATGATGCCGATGCCCTCCACGCCCGACATGCGCAACATGCCGTGACCGACGCTGCCCGCCGCACACGCCCGGCGGGTGCACTGCTGGCGCTGCTGCTGGCCGGTGTGCTCGCCTTCGCGGGCTTCTGCGGGCTCGGCGTGTGGCAGGTGAAGCGGCTGGCGTGGAAGCAAGCGCTGATCGCGCAGGTCGAGCGGCAGCTGCAGGCAGCGCCCGTGTCCGCGCCCGGCCCCACGCAATGGCCGGCCTTGCGGCGCACGCAGGATGAATACCGCCGCGTGCGCGTGCAGGGCCGCTTCGATCCCACGCAGCAGACCTTGGTGCGCGCCAGCACGGAACTGGGCGCGGGCTACTGGGTGCTCACGCCGCTGCGTACCGACAGTGGCTTCTGGGTGCTGGTGAACCGCGGTTTCGTGGCGCCCGAATGGCGCACGCATCCCGCGCCGCCGCCGGCCGGCGCACAGCGCGTGACCGGGCTGCTGCGCTTCAGCGAGCCGCGCGGCAGCCTGCTGCAGGCCAACGAGCCCGCCGCGCAGCGCTGGTACTCGCGCGACGTGCCCGCCATCGCAGCCGCACAGGGACTGCGCGACGTGCCGGTGGCGCCGTACTTCATCGACGAGGGCGCAGACGCGGCCAGCGCGCAGCGGTGGCCCCGGCCCGGACTGACCGTGCTGCGCTTCAGCAACAATCACCTCGTGTACGCGATCACCTGGTTCCTGCTGGCGGCGATGTGCGCCGGCGCCATCGGCCACGTGCTGATCGACGAGCGCCGGCAGCGCGGCGGGAGTGCGCGATCGTGAGCGTCGACGAGGCCACCGCACCGGTGCCGCTGGCCGAAGTGGCCCAGGCGCCCGAGCGTCTGGCGGGCCGCAAGAACCTGCTGCAGTTGATCCAGCTGCGCTGGCTGGCGGTGGCCGGGCAGCTGGCCACCATCCTCGCGGTGCGCTGGATGCTCGACATCTCGCTGCCGCTGCGGGAGATGCTCACGCTGCTGGCGGTGCTGGCACTGTTCAACGTGATGAGCTGGCTGCGCAGCCAGCTGGCATTGCCGGTGGGCAATGGCGAGCTCTTCGCCGGCCTGCTGGTGGACGTGGCCGTGCTCACCGGCCAGCTGTACTACGCCGGCGGCATCGCCAACCCGTTCATCTACCTGTACTTGCTGCAGGTGGCGGTGAGCTCGGTGCTGCTGCGCCCGCGCTACATCTGGGGCATCGTGGCGCTCACCAGTGCGTGCCTGGCCGCACTCACCGTGTGGCACCGGCCCTTGCCGCTGGCCGAGTTGAGCGCGCCTGCGTTGTCGACGCAGTACATCGGCGGGGTGCTGATCTGCTTCATGCTCAACGCAGCGTTGCTGGTGATCTTCATCGGTCGCATCGGGCGCAACCTGCGCCAGCGCGACGCGCGCCTGGCCGACCTGCGCCAGCGGGCTGCCGAAGAGGAGCACATCGTGCGCATGGGGCTGCTGGCCAGCGGCGCGGCGCACGAGCTGGGCACGCCGCTGGCCACCTTGTCGGTGATCCTCGGCGACTGGTCGCGCATGGCGCCCTTTGCCGCCGAGCCCGAGCTGCGCGAGGAGATCGAGGAGATGCAGGTGCAGCTGCAGCGCTGCAAGACCATCGTGAGCGGCATCCTGCAATCGGCCGGCGAGGCGCGCGGCGAGGCGCCAGTGCAGACCTCGCTGCACGCCTTCCTCGACGAGCTGGTGGCGCAGTGGCGCGCGACGCGGCCGGCCAAGGCCTTCGAGTACCACCGCGACAGCGTGCCGGACCTGCCGATCATTTCCGACTCGGCCCTGAAGCAGATGGTGGGCAACGTGCTGGACAACGCGCTCGAGGCGCAGCCGAACGGACTGCTGCGCCTGGTGGCCGACTGCCACGAGGACACGCTCACCTTGCGCGTGCAGGACCAGGGCCCCGGCTTTGCGCCGCCGATGCTGGCGCGCTTCGGCAAGCCCTACCAGAGCAGCAAGGGCCGGCCCGGCGGCGGTCTGGGGCTGTTCCTGTCGGTCAACGTGGCGCGTACGCTGGGCGGGCACATCGAGGCGCACAACCGGCCCGAGGGCGGCGCGGAGGTGGTGATCACCTTGCCGCTGGCCTCGCTGATGCCGCCCGAATGGAACCCGAGCGATGGACGCTGAGCGCCTGCTGCTGATCGTCGAGGACGACGACGCCTTCGCGCGCACCTTGGCGCGCTCCTTCGAGCGCCGCGGCTATACGGTGCTGCGGGCCGCCAACCTGGAAGACGTGAAAACGCTGCTCGCCTCGCACCGGCCGGGCTATGCGGTGGTCGATCTCAAGCTGGCCGGCGGTGATTCCGGCCTGGCCTGCGTGCAACTGCTGCATGCGCATGACGAGCAGCTGCTGATCGTCGTGCTCACCGGCTACGCCAGCATCGCCACCGCGGTCGAGGCCATCAAGCTCGGCGCGCGCCACTACCTGGCCAAGCCGGCCAACACCGACGACATCGAGGCCGCGTTCGCGCGCGCGCAGGGCGACGCCGAGGTGGAGCTCACCGAGCGCACCACCTCGATCAAGACGCTGGAGTGGGAGCGCATCCACGAGACCCTGGCGGCCACCGGCTTCAACATCTCCGAGACGGCGCGCCGGCTGGGCATGCACCGCCGCACCCTGGCGCGCAAGCTGGAGAAGCAGCGCGTGAAGTGAGGGCGGCGCTTCAGCGTCGCTGGTACAGCGCGTCGATGGTCGGCGCAAAGCGCGCCGCGAGGTTGTTGCGCTTGAGCTTGAGCGTGGGCGTCATCAGGCCGTTCTCGATCGTCCACGGCTGCAGCGTCAGGGCCACCGCGCGCGGCTGCGCATAGTGCGGGAAGCCGGTGGTGAGCTGGCGGATGCGCGCCAGCACCGCGTCGCGCGCGGCCGCGGTGTCCAGGCTGGCCGGCGCGTCGGCGTCGATCGGCAGCGCAGCGGCCAGGCGCGCCCACTCGGCACGCGCCAGCACCACCACCGCCGCGATGAACGGCCGGTTGTCGCCCACCACGTAGGCCTGCTCGAACAACGGGTCGGCGGTGATCGCCAGCTCCAGGTCGGCGGGTGCGATCTTCTCGCCGGTGGAGGTGACGATGATCTCCTTCACCCGGCCCAGGATGCGCAGCCGGCCGTGCTCCAGTGCGGCCTGGTCGCCGGTGCGCAGCCAGCCGTCGACGAAGGCGCGCTGCGTGTCCTCGTCGCGCTTCCAGTAGCCGCGCATCACGCTCGGGCCGCGCACCAGCAGCTCCTGGTTGTCGCCGATGCGCACCTCGACACCGGGCAGCACGCGGCCCACGGTCGCGGGGTCGTTGTCGTCGGGCGCGTTCACCGCCACCACCGGCGAGGTCTCGGTCATGCCGTAGCCCTGCAGCACCGGCAGCCCGAGCCCGAGAAAGCAATGCGCGATCGGCTGCGACAAGGGCGCGCCGCCACTCACCGCCACGCGCACGCGGCCACCGAACTCGGCCCGCAACGGCCGCGCGACCAGGCGCTCGAGCAGCGGCCAGGCCAGCGCGTCGGCCAGGCCGTCGCCCTCGGGCGCGGGCAGGCCTTGCGCGCGGCAGAAGCGGCGCCAGCCCACGGCCTGCGCGCGGTCGAACAGGCGCTGCTTGAGCGGCGAGGTGGCCAGCGCGGCCTGCACCTTGGCATACACGCGCTCGTAGATGCGCGGCACCGACACCAGCACGGTGGGCCGCACCGTCTTCAAGTCCTCGCCCAGCAGCGACACCGAGCGCGCGTAGGCCACGCAGCTGCCGGCCGCGATCGGCAGGTAGTAGCCGGCGGTGCGCTCGAAGGTGTGCGACAGCGGCAGGAACGACAGGAACACGTCGCCCGGCTGCGCGGCCACGCGCGACAGCGAGGCCACCACATTGGCGACCACGTTGCGGTGCGTCAGCATCACGCCCTTGGGCCGCCCGGTGGTGCCCGAGGTGTAGACCAGCGCGGCCAGATCCTCCTCGTTCGGTGCCTGCGCCAAAGCGGCCGCGGCGCCTGCAGCGGGGTCGGCCCCTGCCAGCCAATTGTGCAGTGCCTGCACCGGCACGCCGGGCGGCGCGGGCGCATCGCGCTGCAACACCACCACGCGCTGCAGTGCCGGCAGCGGCAGCCCGGCGCCGGCGATCGCGGCCCATTGCGACTCGGTGCCGGCGACGAGCAAGGAGGCCTCGCTGTCCGCCAGGATGTAGGCGATGCTGCCGGGGTTGTCGATCGCATGCATCGGCACCGGCACGCCGCCCAGCGCCAGCGTGGCCTGGTCGATGCAGACGGCGTCGATGCCGTTCGGCAGCAGGATCGCCACGCGTGCACCGCGCGCCAGCGGCAGCGCGGCCAGGGCCGCGGTCCAGTGCTGCACGCGGGCCTGCGCCTCGGCCCAGCTCAGGCTGGCCCAGCGCTCGGTGGCGCTGTCGTACTGGCGGTAGGCTTCGTGGTCGGGCGTGGCGGCGGCGCGCCAGGCCAGCAGCTCGGGCAAGGTGCGCACGGACGGCGGCGGGGCCAGGGGAGTGGGATCGCTCATGCGCGAATGATGCCGCCGCGCGGACCGAGGCCGCGCGCCACCGTCACCCTGTGACGCTCACGAGATGTTGAGTACGCGCATGCCCAGCAGCTTGCCGCCCGGGCGATCGAGCACGTGCACCGTGGCCTGGCGCGGCGCAAAGCCGGCCGGCAGCCCGAGGCTGCCGCTCAGCGTCTCGAACGCGCCCAGCGTCAGGGCCACCGGCTCCAGTTTCACGCTGGTGTCGGCACCGCCCTTGCCTGCGCCGGCCACCATCACCTGCATCACGGCCTTGCGCGGCGTGCCGCCGCGCTCACGCGACAGCACCACGTCGTACTGCAGCTGGCCGCCGTCGGCCTTGAAGCGCGCGGCGCGCACCTGCACCGCGCCGCCGCGCGGGTCGGGCGGCAGCGCGTCCACCAGCGAGGCCACGCTGCCGTGCAGGCGCTCGGTGGCATGGCGCGCGTCGTTCAACTGCGCGCTCAGCTGCTGCTTGTCGGCCAGCGCGGCATCGAGGCGCTTGCGCGTGTCGGCCAGTTGCTGTTGCAGCGTGTTGCGTTCGGTGTCCGCCTGCGCGAAGTCGGCCTTCAGCCGGGTCGACTCGGCGGCCGACAGCCGCGGCGGCAGGTAGCGCTGCTGCACGATGATGACGCCGGCCGCGCCCAGCAGCACGCCCAGCAGCAACAGCACCAGCCAGCGCGGCACGCCCTTGCGGCGGCGCGCGCCGGAGCTCAACACCACGGCTTTCGATCGTCCCAGCATCCGGGAGCTACTCCTGCGCAAAACCGCCAGGGTAGCGGCGGATTCGCATCAGGCTGCAACACGATGTCTCAGGCGAGTGCCTGCAGCACGTCGGCGGTGCTGCGCACGCGGCCCAGGCGCGGCAGCACGTGCGCCATGCTGTGCGTGTGCTGCACCTCCAGCGCAGCGCTCGACAGGTCTTCCGGCAGCACCAGCTCGTAGCCGCGCTCCCAGGCGGCGCGCGCGGTGCCCTCCACGCCGAACGGCGTGACGATGCCGCCCAGCACCAGCGTGCGGATGCCGCGCCGGCGCAGCTGCAGGTCCAGCTCGGTGCCGTGGAACGCGTTCCACTGGCGCTTGACGATGTTCAGGTCGCCGGGCGCGGCGGGCAGCGCCGCCGGGTCCTGCCACCAGTCGGGCGGCAGGCCGTTGGCCGGCACCGGTGCCGCATGGTCGGTGGGCTGCTGCAGCAGGTCGCGTCCGTCGGCATGCCAGCCCACGCGCACGCGCACCACCAGCGCGCCGCGCGCGCGGGCACGGTCGGCCAGCGCGGCGGCATGCTTCAGAATCGTGGCGGCGTCGTAGGGCGCCTTGGCGAACGGCAGGATGCCGTGCTGCAGGTCCACCAGCACCAGGGCGGTGGAACGCGGGTCGAGGTCGAGCATGCGATTCTCCTGTTTTTCATGAGGCAACCCTCACAAAACGATTATATGAAGGAATCCTCACAAAACGAGGGCGACCCCGACAATGCCGCACGCGCGCCGCGGCGCCAGCGCGGCCAGGCGCGGGTGGAGGCGCTGCTGGCCGCGGCGGCGCAGGTGTTTGCCGACAAGGGCTTCGATGCCGCCACGATGACCGAGATCGCGCAGCGGGCGCAGTCGGCCGTGGGCTCGCTGTACCAGTTCTTCCCCACCAAGGAATCGATCGCTCAGCAACTGTTGCAGCAGCAGGTGCAGGCGCTGCGCCTGCAGTTCGATGCGATGCGCGCAGCCAGTCCCGGCTGGGATCTGGCGCAGCTCAGCGTGAAGCTGTGCGGCGCGCTGGTGCGGTTTCGCGCGGCGCATCCGTCGTTCGCGCGCCTGATCGAAACGCCCGGGGCGCCGCAGGCACTGGCATTGGAGGTGCGGCGCGAGGTGCGCGCGCAGGTGGCGGCCGTGCTGGCGCCGCATGCGCCCGGCCTGCCGCCCGCCCGGCTGGAGACCGCCGCGCTGCTGACGCAGCAGCTGATGAAGGCCGCGGTGCAGTTCCAGGCCGAGGCGCTGCCGCCGGCACGACTGCGCCAGGCGATGAACGGCCTGACGCAGATGCTCGAGCTGTACTTGCAGCAGGCGCTTCAGCTCGAATGACGCGCCGGGCACATGGCCCGCGCGACCGTCGTGCGCGGTGCCGGCGCGGGGCGCTGCCACAGCGTGTGGATCAGCAGCGCGCCGACCACCATCGCCACCCCCACGAGCTCGTGAAATGCGGGCGGCGCACCGAGCGCACTGCTCATCAGCACGGCTGACACCGGCACGAAATTGAGAAATGCGGTGCCGGTGACGACGCCGAGCGTGCGCACGCCGAGGTTGAACGCGAGGATCGCCAGCACCGACGGCACGGCGCCGATGTACAGCAGCGCATGCCACGCGCCGGCCACGTCGGCCAGGGCCGGCGGCGCTGCCATGCCCAGCGCTGCCGCGGCCAGCGTGGCGACCAGCAGCAGCGGCCAGCAGGCGATGGCCGTGAGCGCGCTGTACTGCAGCACGTCCAGTGCCGGCAGGCGGGCGCTGCCCCGCGTGTAGGCGATCCAGCCCAGCGTGCCCAGCAGCGTGATCGCGTCGCCGGCCGCCGTGCTGCGTCCTGCATGGGCACCGCCTTGCAACAGGCCCGACACCACCACCACGCCGGCGAGCGCAAGCGCGGTGCTGGCCAGCACCGCGCGCGTGGGCCGCACTCCGTCGAGCAGCCAGCGCACCAGCTGCGTGGTGATCGGCATCGTCGCCATGATCACCGCGCCGTGCGACGGCAGCGAATGCGCCAGCCCGATCAGCACCATCGCGCCGAACACGCCGTAGCCCACGAAGCCGTACGCCGCCAGCGACAGCGCGTGGCGGCGCAGCAGCGCCCAGGGCAGCGCGCCACGCAGCATCAGCAGCAGCGCGAAGCCCGCGCTGGCCAGCGTGTAGCGCACCAGCGTGAACCACAGCGGCTCGATGTGCGCCAGCAGCGGCTTGCCCACCAGGAACAGGCTGCCCCAGGCGGTGGTGGCCAGCAGCAGCGCGGCCATGCCCAGCGGGCGCGACGAGGCGGTGTTCATCATCTTCTCCTTGCAGGTCTGTCGATGTGGGCCAGTCTGGTCGGGCGGGCCGCGCCGCGCCATTCGTTCCTTTGGAGGGGGGCTTTCGGATTTCCGAACGGACAAGCGCGCTGCTGCTGCCCACAATGCGCAGCCATGGAGCTCTACCAACTCAAGACCTTCGTCGCGATCGCGCAGGAAGGCAGCCTCACGCGGGCGGCCGAGCGCGTGTTCACCAGCCCGCCGGCGGTGAGCGCGCAGATCAAGGCGCTGGAGGACGAGCTGGGCGTCAAGCTCTTCGAGCGCACGCCGCGCGGCATGGCGCTCACCGAGGCCGGTCAGCGCCTGCTCGACGAAGCGCAGCGCACGCTGGATTCCGCGCACCGCATCCGCTCGGCAGCAGCGCAGCTGCGCGGCGCCACGCAGGGCGTGGTGCGCTTCGGCACCGTGAGCGACCCGCTGGCGGTTCGGCTGGGCGAAGTGCTGGTCACGCTGGCCGAGCGCCATCCGCAGGTGACGCTGCAGCTGCACCAGGGCCTGTCCGCCGAGACCATCGCCGGCCTGCAGCGCGGCGAGCTGGACTGCGCTTATGTGATGACCGACGAGCAGCAGGTGGCCGGGCTGGCGCTGCAGCGCCTGGGCCCGGTGGACCTGGTGGTGGCGCTGCCGCCGGCGCTGGCGCCCACGCATGCGCAGGCTTCGCTGGCCGAGCTGCTGGCACTGCCCTGGGTGGGCACCATCCCCGGCTGCGTGCTGCGGCGCCACCTGGATGGCCTGTTCGCCAGTGGCGGCCGCGAATACCAGGAAGCTGCGCTCGCCAACACCGAAGGCGCGGTGCGCAGCATGGTGGCCAGCGGCCTCGGCGCCGGCGTGGTTCGGCTGGACCAGGCGCAGAAGGCCGAGCGCCAGGGTGAGCTGGGCATCTGGCAGGGCTGGCGCGGCCACACCTGGCTGTGCTGGGCAGCGCCCGCCGGCGCGCCGCTGCCGGCCGCGGTGGAGGCCGTGCGCAGCGCCGTGCGCGATGCGTGGTCGGCGGCGTCGTAGCGCCTGCCAACGCAATTTCGTGCGCCCGATGTCGAAATCGGGCCGGCTGATCCGTCGTAGGGGTGTCGAAGCCATTTCCATCAAGGAAGCTCCATGCGACACCTGCTCTTCACCCTCCCGCTGCTCGTCGCGCTGACCGGCACGCTGCTGCTGGTGCTCAGCGCGCGGCCGATCGCCTTCGAACCGCAGCACAGCCAGCGGTAACGGCGCCGCAACTTGCCCCTACCGGCGGTGCTGTCATACATACATTCGCCCATGTATGTAAACTGCGCCGCCTACCCGACCCCGGCCCTACAAAACTCTCACGAGGAGTACGCATGCTCGCGTATCGCATTGCTCTGATCCTTTCGCCGCTGGCACTGGCCGCGGTGCTCGCTGCCTGCGGCCGTGCGGAGGGCGCCGGCCCCGCAGGCGCCGGTGGTCCGCCGCCGGCGCCCGTGGCGGTGCAGAAGGTGGTCGCGGCCGACGTGCCGGCCGTGTACGAATACGTGGGCCAGACCGCCGGTTCGCGCGACGTGGAGGTGCGGGCCCGCGTGTCCGGCATTCTGCTCAAGCGCAATTTCGGTGAAGGCGGTGCGGTCAAGCATGGCCAGTCGCTGTACAGCCTGGACGCAGCGCCGTTTCGCGCCGCGCTGCAGCGTGCCGATGCCGACGTGGCCGCCGCCGAAGCCCGCCACGCGCAGGCCGAGCGCACGCTGGCACGCCTGAAGCCGTTGTGGGAGGCCAAGGCCACCAGCCGGCGCGAGTACGACGATGCGGTGTCGGCCGAGGCCGTCACGCATGCGGACCTGCAGCGCGCGCAGGCGCAGCGCGCGCAGGCGGCGCTGGACCTCGGCTACACCCGGGTGGAGTCGCCGATTTCCGGCGTGGCCGGCCGCTCGCAGGTGTCCGAAGGCACGCTGGTGTCGGGCCCGCAGGTGCTGCTGACCACCGTGACGCAGACCGATCCCATCAAGGTGCGCTTCGGCATCGCCGACACCGACCAGATGCGCTGGCGCAACGAGGTGGCCGCCGGCCAGCTCACGCTGCCCAAGAACGAGGCCTTCGAGGTGGAGGTGAAGCTGGCCGACGGCAGCACCTACAAGCACAAGGGCAAGCTGCTGTTCTCCGACACGCGCGTGTCGCGCACCACCGGCACGGTGGAAGCCGAGGCCGAGATCCCCAACCCGGACGGCGCGCTGCTGCCCGGCCAGTTCGTGCGCGTGCGCCTGCTCGGCGCGGTGCGTCCGCAGGCCCTGCAGGTGCCGGCGCGCGCGGTGCTCGAAGGGCCGCAAGGCAAGTTCGTGTACGTGGCCGCGGGTGGCAAGGCGAGCCCGAAGCCGGTGCAGGTGGGCGACCAGCTGGCCGACGGTTGGGTCATCAGCAAGGGGCTGGCCGCAGGCGACGAGGTGATCGTCGACGGCATGGCGCGCATCTTCTTCCCCGGCGCGCCGGTGCAGGTGAGCGCGCCGGAAGGCGCCGCCTCGGCTCCGGCGCCCAAGCCCGCGGCCGCCAAGGTGGCGCTGGCCAAGTAAGGAGCCCGGCATGTTTTCCCGCTTCTTCATCGACCGGCCGATCTTCGCGGCCGTGCTGTCGATCTTTATCGTGATCGCGGGCCTCGCGGCCTCGCGCGCGCTGCCGATCGCCCAGTATCCCGAGATCGCGCCTCCGGTGGTCACGGTCACGGCCGTGTACCCGGGTGCCAGCGCCGAAGTGATCGAGCAGACCGTGGCCGCGCCGATCGAGAACGCGATCAACGGCGCCGAGCACATGATCTACATGGGCTCCACCTCCACGTCCAACGGCGTGGTGCAGATCCAGGTGACGTTCGACATCGGCTCTAACGTGGATCAGGCCGCGCAGCTGGTGAACAACCGCGTCAAGCAGGTCGAGGCCAAGCTGCCGCAGGAAGTGCGGCGCCAGGGCGTCACGGTGGAGAAGGGCTCGTCCGCCTTCCTGCAGGTGTACGCATTCTTCTCGCCCGACGGCAGCCAGAGCGACCTGGCGATCAGCAACTACGTCACCTTGAACGTGCTGGACCAGCTCAAGCGCGTACCGGGCACGACCAACGTGCAGATCTTCGGCGCCAAGGACTACGCGATGCGCATCTGGCTCAAGCCGGATCGCCTTGCGCAGTTGCACCTGACCACCAGCGATGTGGCACGCGCCATCACCGAGCAGAACGCGCAGTTCGCCGCCGGCAAGGTGGGCCAGTCGCCCACCGGCGGC
>CAMLIZ010000127.1 GCA_946480245.1 uncultured Pseudomonadota bacterium | reverse complement strand
CGCCCATTCGCCGCACGGCGGCGCGCCTGCCCGGGCTGGCGGGCTTCATCGCGCAGCCTCCAGCAGCGCCACGCCGCGCGGCGTGATGGCCTGCAGCGTGACCTCGCGCTGCTCGTCGGCCCGCGGCTCGATCGCGATGCGCAGGTCCGGCGCAGGCAGCACGCCCTCGGCCTTCTCGGGCCACTCGGCGAGCTTGAGGCCGGGTGCGGCGAACACGTCGCGAAAGCCCGCGTCCTCCCATTCGCGCGCATCGGCGAAACGGTAGAAGTCGAAGTGCGACACGGCACCGTCGGGCAGCGCGTAAGGCTCCATCACCGCATAGGTGGGGCTCTTGACGCGGCCCTGCACGCCGAGCGCGCGCAGCAGATGGCGCACGAAGGTGGTCTTGCCGGCGCCCAGCGGGCCGCGCAGTTCGACGAAGGCGTCGCGCAGGGCCGGCAGTGCCGCCAGCGCCTCGGCATACGCCCGGCACGCCGCTTCGTCACTCCAGGTGATGTGGCGGGTTCCTAGAATCGGGCGATGCGCGGGCACATCGAGGGGCATCGTCTGCTGGATCAACTGCATCAGTGGGCGAGTGAGCTCGGATTTTCACAGATCGGTGTGGCCGACGTGGACCTCACGTCGGCCGAGCCCGGTCTGCAACGCTGGTTGGAGAACGGATTTCACGGCTCGATGGCCTACATGGCCGCGCACGGCCTCAAGCGGGCACGGCCGGCCGCACTGGTGCCCGGCACCGTGCGCGTGATCACCGCGCGCATGAACTACCTGCCGCGCGACACGCCCGCCGGCTGGCGCCACATCGAATGGCAACGCCTGGACGACCCGCAGCGCGCAACGGTGTCACTCTATGCCCGCGGGCGGGACTACCACAAGGTGCTGCGTGGCCGATTGCAGACACTGGCCGACCGGCTGGCCGGCGCGGTGGGCCCGTTCGGCCATCGCGTGTTCACCGATTCGGCGCCCGTGCTCGAGGTTGAACTGGCCAGCCGCAGCGGCCGCGGCTGGCGCGGCAAGCACACGCTGCTGCTCGACCGCGAGGGTTCGATGTTCTTCCTCGGCGAGATCTTCGTCGACCTGCCGCTGCCGCTCACGCCGGCCGTGGACGCGCATTGCGGGCGCTGCAGCGCCTGCATCGACGTGTGCCCTACAGGCGCGATCGTGGCGCCCTACCAGCTCGACGCGCGGCGCTGCATCTCGTACCTCACGATCGAGCACGACGGCCCGATCCCGCTTGAACTGAGGCCGCTGATCGGCAACCGCATCTACGGCTGCGACGACTGTCAGCTGGTGTGTCCATGGAACAAGTTCGCTCAGCGCAGCACCCTGCCCGACTTCGACGCGCGCGCGCCATTGCGCGAGCCCACGCTGCTGGAGCTGTGGGCCTGGAGCGAGGCAGAGTTCCTGCAGCGCACCGAAGGCAGCCCGATCCGGCGCATCGGCTACGCGCGTTGGCGGCGCAACCTGGCGGTCGCCCTGGGCAACGCGCTGCGCACCGGTGCACCGGCCGAGGTGCGGCTGGCGCTGCAGCAGGCGCGCCACAGCGCCAGCCCGCTGGTGCAGGAGCACATCGACTGGGCGCTCGCCCAGCCGCCCGCGGATCACGCGTTTTGAAGCCCCTGCAGTGCGGCCAGCGCCAAGGGCACGCTCACCATGCCCAGCAACGTGGACACGGTGACGAGCCCGGCCACGAAGCCGGCGTGACCCCCGAGCCGTGCCGCCAGCACGTAGCAGCTGGATGCGGTGGGTAGCGCGGCAAAGGCCACCACCACGAGTTGCTGAGCCGGCGGCAGGCCGGCCCACGTGACCAGCGCCAATGCGGTGACGGGCAACACGATGTGCCGGATCGTCAGCAGCGCGGCAGCCAGCTTGGGCGCGTCGCGCAGTGCGCCGAAACGCAGGCCCGCGCCCACCGCCATCAAGCCGAGTGGCAAGGCGGCCAACCCGATGCGCTGAAGTGTGGTGGCCACGGGATCGGGCAGGTGCAGCCCCACCAGGTTGCCGATCAAGCCTGCCAAGGTGGCCACGATCAGCGGATTGCGCGCCAGCTCCTTCAGGTAGCCGTGGCCGCCATGGCGGGCGAGCGGCCACACCGCGGCGATATTGCACAAGGGCACGGCCAGCGACACCAGCACCGCGATGTACGCCAGCCCTTGCGCGCCGGCCACGCGCTCGGCCAGCGCGAGGCCCACGTACGAGTTGAAGCGGAACGCGGTCTGCGCGCCGGAAGCGTGGTAGCGCCGGTCCACCCCCGGCGCGAGTGCCAGTGCATACGACAGCACGATGCCGGTGGCCACCACCGCCAGCCCGCAGCCGGCCAGGCTGAGCATCGAGGTGGGCTGCAGCGGGTTGCGCACGATCGAGTTGAACAGCAGCACCGGGAACAGCAGGTAGTACACCAGCCGCTCTACCGCGTCCCACACGCTGCGGTTCAGCGCGGTGTAGCGGCAGATCAGGAAGCCGCTGGCGATGAGCAGGAAGTCGGGGAGCAGCAGCAACGCATGATTCATGGCCCGTCGAGTGTGGCATCGGTGGCGCTTCGTAGTTCCCACAATGCGAGGCATTGCCGCGCTGGCGCAGCATGCCGGCTAGCATCTCCACGAGACCTCGAATGAACAAGCGACACCTGCTGCACTCCCTGGCCCTGCTCGCGCTGGCCGGCATCACGCCGATGGCCAGCGCACAAGCGTTTCCTGCGCGGCCGGTGCACCTGATCGTGCCGTTTGCGCCCGGCGGCACCACGGACATCATTGCGCGTGTGCTGGCCGAGCACATCGCACCCGCGCTCGGACAGCCGGTGGTGGTAGAGAACCGCGCCGGGGGCGGCGGCTCGCTGGGCGCCTACGAAACCGCCAAGGCGGCACCCGACGGCTACACGCTGGGCATGGCCACCGTGTCCACGGTGGCCACCAACCCGGCCATCAACCCCAAGATCACCTACAACCCGCTCACCGACTTCACGCCCATCATCAACGTGGCGGCCACGCCCAATGTGATCGCGGTGCACCCGTCGTTTCCCGCCAAGGACTACAAGAGCTTCGTTGCCGAGCTGCGGGCGCACCCGGGCAAGTACAGTTTTGCGAGCTCCGGCGCGGGTGGCATCGGGCACCTGCAGATGGAGCTGTACAAGAGCATGACCAAGCTCTACGTCACGCACATTCCTTACCGCGGCGCCGGCCCGGCGTTGAGCGACGTGGTGGGTGGGCAGGTGCCGATCATCTTCGACAACCTGCCCTCGGCACTGCCCTTCATCAAGGACGGCCGGCTGGTGCCGATCGTGGTGGCCGCGCCGCAGCGCCTGGCCATCCTGCCCAACGTGCCCACCTTCAAGGAGGTGGGCCTGGAGCCGGTGAATCGCATGGCTTTCTACGGCGTCTACGGCCCCAAGGGCCTGTCCCCGGACATCGTGCAGAAGCTGCATGCCGCCGTGCGCAAGACCATCGAGCTGCCCGAGGTGAAGAAGCGCATCGAGGATACCGGCTCGCTGGTGATCGGCAACACGCCGGCAGAGTTTGCCGATGAGATCAAGAACGAGCTGGTCACCTACAAGAAGGTGGTGTACCTGCAGCGCCTGAAGCTCGACTGAGCCCCTGATTGAGAGCACACAGCCAGACCAGCATCGACCGCTTCCTCGACGCCCTGTGGCTCGAGGACGGGCTGTCCGCGAACACGCTGGCGGCGTACCGGCGCGACCTGCAGGGCTATGCCGACTGGCTGGATGCCGAGGCCGGCAAGGCCGTGGACGCGAGCAGCGAGACCGACCTGCGCGGCTACATCGCTGCCCGCCGCGCCGACAAGGCCAGCAGCGCGAACCGACGCCTCACCGTGTTCAAGCGCTACTTCCGCTGGGCGCTGCGCGAACACCTCGTGAACGCCGATCCCACGCTGAAGCTGCTGGCCGCCAGACAGCCTCAGCGCGCACCCAAGACCTTGAGCGAGGCGCAGGTGGAGGCACTCCTGCGCGCGCCCGACGTGGACGCGCCGCTGGGCCTGCGCGACCGCACGATGATCGAGCTGATGTACGCCAGTGGCCTGCGCGTGAGCGAGCTGGTGACGCTGAAGAGCGTGCACGTGGGGCTCAACGAAGGCGTGTTGCGCGTCACAGGCAAGGGCGTCAAGGAACGCCTGGTGCCGTTCGGCGCCGAGGCGCACGACTGGCTGCACCGCTACCTGGCCGAGGCGCGCGCGGCCATCCTGGGTGGCCGGCAGAGCGACGCACTGTTCGTCACCGCGCGCGGCGGCCCGATGACGCGCCAGATGTTCTGGACGCTGCTGAAGAAGCATGCGCGCACGGCAGGGGTTACCGCGCCGCTGTCACCGCACACGCTGCGTCATGCCTTCGCCACCCACCTGCTGAACCACGGTGCCGACCTGCGCGCGGTGCAGCTGCTGCTGGGCCACGCGGACATCTCCACCACCACGATCTACACGCACGTGGCGCGCGAGCGGCTGCGCCTGCTGCACGCCCAGCATCACCCGCGGGGCTGACTGCGCTCGCTGGCCCAAGGGCCGGTGATGCCGTCGACGCCGCACTGCCACAGCGCTTCGGCGTCGGCGCTGTCGATCACCCCTTCGGCCTGCACCGCCAGCGCCAGCGCATGCAGCAAGGTGACCGTGCTCTTGACGAAGTCGCGCGCGGCATCGCTGCGCGACACGCCGCGGCACAGTGAGGCATCGAGCTTCACGTAGTCGAGACCCAGTTCGTAGAGCCGATCGATCCGGTTCAGGCGCTGGCCCGCATGCTCCAGCCCGAAGCGCACGCCCAGCGGCCGCAGCAGGCGCGAGAACTCCTGCACCTCCTCGAAGTGCGACACGGCAGCGCCCTCGTCCACCTCGAGCCACAACTTGGTCGCGAGCTGGGGCGCCGCCCCCAGCAGGTGGCGCACCTGGGCCGCGAACGCGCCATCGTGCAGCGAGGAGCCGGCCACGTTGACGCCACGCGGGCGGCCGTCCGCGGCAATCGCCTTCAGCGCGAGCCCGATCGCATGCGCGTCCACGCTCGCCGTGAGGCGGCTGCGCCCGGCGAGCGGCAGCCAGCGCGCCGCCGGCTCCATCGGGCCGTCAAGCTCGAGCTGCAGGCGCAACGGGCACTCCAGGTGCACGATCTGCAGGTGACGGTCCAGCACCGGGTAGGCCATCAGCTGGCTGCGCGATGCCGCCAGCGCCTCGAGGATCTGCATGCGCCACGCGCGCTCGCCACGCGCCTGCAACGCCTGCTCCTCGTCGGTGACCACCTCCACCGCGAACGGACCGCGGCTCTCGGCGCGCGCCAGCGCCATGTCGGCACTGGCCATCAGTGTGGCGAGGTTGTGCTCGCGGTGGATCTCCACCGCGCCGATGTGCACGCATACGGTGGCGCCCAGCCCGAGCAGCGCGGCCTGCAGGCCTGCCGCCAGCGAGTGCGCCGTCTCGCCGGTCATTCCGGTGGCCGGCAGGCACAACGCGAAGTCCGAGCCGTTGAGGCGGCCGACGAAGCAGTCGGGCGCGCGCTCCGGGTAGGCCTGCACCGCGCGCGCGACCAGCATCAACGCACGGTCGGTGCTTTCGCGGCCGAGCAGCAGGTTCAGCCGGTTCAGGTCGGCCAGGCGCACCAGCACCAGGCCACCGGACCCCACGCCATCCTCGCGCTGCAGCGCGGCGCCGAGCCGCTCCATGAACTGCGCGCGATGCGGCAGGCCGGTGAGCGGATCGCAATGCGCCTGGCGCCGCAGCAGCTCGAGCTGCGCGGCCTGCGCATCGAACAGCGCGCGCACGCGTTTGACCATGCCGTTCATCGCCGCGCTCAGCCGCTTCAGCTCGGGCACGTGCGGCTCGGGCACGGTGACGTAGCGCCCCTCCGTGAGCGCGCGCGCCTGCTCCACCGTGGCGTCGAGCGGGCGGCGGATGCCGCGCACGGCCAGCGTGCCCACCAGCCCCGCGCCGAGGCCCACGAGCAGCATCCACACCGTGCTGCGCAGCGTGCTGCGCCACAGGTCGTCGTAGGCGTAGGACACGTGGCTCACCACCTCCAGCGTGCCGAGCGCGCGCCAGCCGTCGGACACCAGCCCCACGCCGGGTGTGGACTCGATCGGCAGCAGGTCGACGAACCACGCCGGCGCCCGTTGCGGCTCGTTCTCCGAGTGGCGCTCGAACGCCACCTTGCCGTCGCCGCCGAGCAGGCGGATGCGGCGGTAGTAGCCGGTATCGAACTGCGCCGCCATCAGCAGGTCCATCAACGAACGCTCGCCGTGCTGCTGCGACAACGCCAGCGCCAGCGCCTGCGCGTTGTCGTTGTTCTTCAGCCGCAGCTGCGTTTCGAGCGTGTCGCGCTCCGACACCACGGTCACGGTGAGGCTGCCGGCGAGCGCCAGCAGCGTGACGCCGAGCAGCAGCAACCAGATTTGTCGGATCAGCGACATGGATCGTCCCCCACCTCGATCATAAGAATCCTTCTGCGCGCGCCTTCTCGAGCACCGTGCGCCAGCGCGACAGCCGCGCCACCGGATCACCGGCGCTCTGCATCCCCACACCCTGCCACAAACCTTCGCTGTTGAAGCTGAACACGGGCGCCAGGTCCGGGCGGCGCGAGGCCGGCCGCACGTCGCTCACCAGGTTGTCCAGGATCAGCGGCTCGGCGGCCGGGTCGGCGTAGTAGGCCAGCACCATGTGCGCCTGCACACCCCCGCCCAACTGCGCCCGCACGTACACCAGCCGCAGACGGGCCACCGGCACACCCGATGCCAGAAGGCTGAAGTACTTGGCAATGACGAAGTCCTCGCAGTCGCCGGCGCCCTTGTTCAGCGACTCCAGCGGGCTGGCCCAGTAGTCCAGCTGGCCCCACACCTCGGCGTCGTCGCGGAACAGCATGCGCCGGTTGAAGAACTCGTTGACCAGCTTCAGTCGGGCGGGATCGTCCAGGGCACTGGCCTGCGCCAGCAATGGCTGCAGCGCGTTCACACCCTCCACGGCGCGCGGGCCGATGCGCTGCGCCGCGGCCAGCATGCGGTTGTTGTCCCAGGCCTGCAGCCCCCACGCTGCGCCGAGCAGCGCCAACCCCGCGAGCGCGTGCGTGAGCCTGCGCAGGCAGCGCAGCATGAGGCCGGTACGGGCGTTGTAGATAGGCACGCGACTCCCCATGGCGCAGGGCCATGTAAGGGACTGTTTCGTCAGGAATTGCGCGAACTTGAGCAACGCGTGGCCGCCACCGGCGCAGCGTGCGCCCGCTGACATGGAATACTGCGCCGGCACAAGAAACGCGCTCCCCCATGCCCGCCATCAAGTTCACGCCCACGGCCCTGGCGCTGGCATTGGCCTGCATGGCCATGCCGGCACTCGCGCAAGCACCCGCCGCACCCGATGCGATGAAGGCCGCCGCACAGAAGGCCATCACCACCAGCCCCGACGTCACCGCCAAGCTCAACCAGCTGCGCGCCGCCGTGGACGACATGGACATCGCGCGCGCCGGCTGGCGGCCCCAGGTGGGCCTGGAGCTGAACGGCGGAGCCGACCACAACCGGGTGGCCAACCGCGACCCGGCGTCGGTCACGCAGTCGCGCGCAGGCGCGGCGCTGTCGCTGAACCAGTTGCTGTGGGACGGTGGCGCGCTGGCCAACGAGCTGGGCCGCCTGGGCCATGACAAGCTGGCGCGCTACTTCGAGCTGCTGGACGCCACCGAGCAGACGGCGTTCGAGGCCACGCGCGCCTACGAGGACGTGCAGCGCTATCGCCGCCTGGTCGAGCTGGCCGAAGACAACTACGTGCAGCACCGCTATGCGCTGCAGCAGATCCAGGCGCGCTACAAGGCCGGCGTAGGCCGCGGAGTGGATTTCGAGCAGGCGCAGGCGCGGCTGGCGCTGGCCGAGTCCAACCTCACCACCGAGGTCTCCAACCTGCACGACGTGACGGCGCGCTACGTGCGCATCGTGGGCGAAGTGCCGGCAGCGCAACTGCCCGTCGCACCCAGCATGGCGGGCGCGCTGCCCACGAGCCCGGGCGAAGCGATGGCGATGGCACTCAAGCAGAACGCCGCGGTGAACGCCGCGATCGAGAACCTGCGCTCCGCGCGCGCGCTGGCAGACGAACGCCGCAGCGCGTTGCAGCCCCGCGTGGAGGCGCGCCTGCGCGGCGGCGGCGGGCACAATTTCGACGGCACCACCGGCCTGCGCGACGATTCCACGGCGCAGATCGTGCTGAACTGGACGCTCTACGACGGCGGCGCCAACCAGGCCCGCATCCGCGCGCAGACCCGCCTGGTGGACCAGGCCGCGGACCTGCGCGACAAGGCGTGTCGCGACGTGCGCCAGAACGCCGCCGTGGCCTACAACGACACGCGCAAGCTCAACGAGCAGCTCGCGCAACTGGACCGCAACGTGCTCGCGATCGAGAAGGCGCGCGACGCGTACCGCCAGCAGTTCGAGATCGGCCAGCGCAGCCTGCTCGATCTGCTGAATGCGGAGAACGAGCTCTACACGGCCAAGCGCGCCTACGCCAATGCACGCTTCGACCTGGACGTGGCGCGCCTGCGCACGCTGGCCGCGATGCAGCAGCTGACGCAGCAGCTCGGCCTGGCGCGCCTGGACGTCGGCCCCGACCTGGCCGACGCGCAGAACTGGGACGCCGGGGCCGATGTGCCGACGCGCTGCCCGGTGCTGGTCACCGAGGTGCAAGCCACCCCCTTGAGCGAGCTGGACGCACGCGCGCAGGCGCTTGTAAAGAACGCACCTCAGCCCGTCGCGCCGAAGCAGTAAACGCGGCTAGCGCCGCGCGGGCGGCACGTCGGTGCAGGTGCCGTGCGCGATCTCTGCGGCCATGCCGATGCTTTCGCCCAAGGTCGGGTGCGGGTGGATGGTCTTGCCGATGTCCACCTCGTCGGCGCCCATCTCGATGGCCAACGCCACCTCGCCGATCATGTCGCCGGCATGCGTGCCCACGATGCCGCCACCAAGGATGCGATGGCTCTCGGCGTCGAACAGCAGCTTGGTGAAACCTTCGTCGCGCCCATTGGCGATCGCGCGGCCTGACGCTGTCCAAGGGAAGTGGCCCTTCTTGATCGCGATGCCCTTGGCCTTGGCCTCGTCTTCGGTGAGGCCCACCCAGGCCACCTCGGGGTCGGTATAGGCCACGCTCGGGATCACGCGCGCGTCGAAGGCCGCCCGACGCAAGCTTGCGTCTCCCAGCATTTCGCCGGCCGCCACCTCGGCGGCCACGTGCCCTTCGTGCACCGCCTTGTGCGCGAGCATCGGGTTGCCCACGATGTCGCCGATCGCAAAGATGTGCGGCATGTTGGTGCGCATCTGGATGTCCACCGGGATGTAGCCGCGCTCGTTGACCGCAACGCCGGCCTTGTCGGCGCCGATCTTCTTGCCGTTGGGGGTGCGGCCCACAGCCTGCAGCACCAGGTCGTACAGCTGCGGCTCCTTTGGTGCGCCCTCGCCTTCGAACTTCACGCGGATGCCCTCGGCCGTGGCCTCCGCGCCCACGGTCTTGGTCTTCAACATGATGTTGTCGAAGCGCTTGGCGTTCATCTTCTGCCACACGCGCACGAGGTCGCGGTCAGCGCCCTGCATCAGGCCGTCGAGCATCTCCACCACGTCGAGGCGTGCGCCGAGCGTGGAGTACACCGTACCCATCTCGAGGCCGATGATGCCGCCGCCGACGACCAGCATGCGCTTCGGCTGCTGGCGCAGCTGCAACGCGCCGGTGGAGTCGACGATGCGCTCGTCGTCGGGCAGGAACGGCAGGCGCACCGCCTGCGAGCCCGCCGCGATGATGCACTGCTTGAACTTGATGGTCTGCGTCTTGCCGGTGCGCACCTGCGCGTCGCCCGAGGTCTCTTCCACCGTCACGTGGTGCGGATCGGCAAACGTGCCATGGCCGCGCACCACCGTCACCTTGCGCATCTTGGCCATCGCGCTCAGCCCACCGGTGAGCTTGCCCACCACCTTTTCCTTGTGCGTGCGCAGCTTGGCCAGGTCGACCTGCGGCGCGCCGAAGCTCACGCCGAGGTCGGCGAAGTGCGCGGCTTCGTCGATCACCGCCGCCACATGCAGCAGCGCCTTCGACGGGATGCAGCCCACGTTGAGGCACACGCCACCGAGCGTGGCATAGCGCTCGACCAGCACGGTCTTCATGCCGAGGTCGGCAGCGCGGAACGCCGCCGAGTAGCCGCCCGGGCCGGCACCCAGCACCAGCATGTCGCATTCGATGTCGGCACCACCGGCGTAGCTGGCCGCCACCGGGGCCGCCACGGTGGCCGGCGCAGGCGCAGGCGCAGGCGCAGCGGCAGGCGCAGGCGCGGCCGCTGCCGGCGCGGGCGCCGCAGCGGCGTTGCTCTCGGCCGTGAGGATCAGCGAGCCCTGGCTTACCTTGTCCCCCACCTTGAGCTTGAGCTCCTTCACCACGCCGCCCACCGACGACGGAATCTCCATCGAAGCCTTGTCGGACTCCACCGTGATCAGGCTCTGCTCGGGCTTGATGGTGTCGCCGGGCTGCACCAGCACCTCGATCACCGCCACGTCCTTGAAGTCGCCGATGTCCGGCACTTTCACGTCGACCACTGCCATGCGAATCCCTCGTCAGTCTTCTTTCAACTTGATGGTGTGCAGCTTCGCCGGGCCGGCCGAGTTCTTGTCGAACTCGCAGCCCGCACGCACGCCCAGCTCGGCCACCTCCTTGGCGGTCTTCAGCCTGTCGTAGGCGGTGTACATCGCGCCCAAGGCAAAGCTGCGGCCGGAGCCGATGGCCCAGAAGCGGTCGAACTGGAACACCTCGCGGTAGCTGTACACCGCATAGATGCCGCTCGGGTTCGCGATCAGGATCGTGAACTGGCTGCTCTCGTACGGGTCGGAGTCCTCTTCCTTGGTATTCAGGAAGAACTGGTCCTTCAGGCGCGGGTGCAGCTTGAGGAAGGTCTCGAACACTTCCTCGCGGCTGTTCAGCCGCAGCTCCTCGTTGGGCAGCGAGCCCAGCGCCTTGCGCAGCACCGGAAAGTGCGCCGTGGTGCCGGACATGCCGATGAACGAGTTGCCGGCCTTGAAGATCTTCTCGTTGACCTCGTAGCCGTGCAGCAGCCTCGTGTCGCCGAAGGTCACCAGCGTATCGGCGGCAATCGCCACCTGGTCGCCTTTGCGAACGACGGTGACCGTGGTCATGCAGGCGCCTCCATCAGAGCATCACCCTGCGGAAGTCGGCCAGCACCTGCGCCAGGTAGGTGTTGAAGCGTGCGGCGGAGGCACCGTCGACCACGCGGTGGTCCCAGCTCAGGCTCAGCGGCAGGATCAGCCGCGGCACGAACTGCTTGCCGTCCCACACCGGCTTCATGGCGCTCTTGCACACACCGAGGATCGCCACCTCCGGTGCGTTGATGATCGGCGTGAAGTAGGTGCCGCCGATGCCGCCGAGCGAGCTGATCGAGAAGCAGCCGCCGGTCATGTCGGCCGGCCCCAGCTTGCCGTCGCGCGCCTTGGCCGCCAGCTCGCTCATCTCCTTGGCGATCTGAACGATGCCCTTCTTGTCGGCATCCTTGATCACCGGCACCACCAGCCCGTTGGGCGTGTCGGCCGCAAAGCCGATGTGGAAGTACTGCTTGAGCACCAGTGCGTCGCCGTCCAGGCTGGCATTGAAGTCCGGGAACTTCTTCAGCGCGGCCACGCAGGCCTTGATCAGGAAAGCGAGCATCGTGACCTTGACGCCGCTCTTTTCGTATTCCTTGTTGAGCGTGACGCGGAAGGCCTCCAGCTCGGTGATGTCGGCGTCCTCGTGGTTCGTGACGTGCGGGATCATCACCCAGTTGCGATGCAGGTTCGCGCCCGAGATCTTCTTGATGCGCGAGAGATCGCGGCGCTGCACCGGGCCGAACTTGCTGAAGTCCACCTGGGGCCAAGGCAGCAGGCCGGGCAGCGAGCCGCCGGCCTGCGCAGCGGGCGCCTTCGCCGCTGCGGCCTGCGTCTTCACGTCACCGGCCATCACACCCTTGACGAAGCCCTGCACGTCTTCCTGTGTGATGCGGCCCTTGGGGCCCGAGCCCTTCACCTCGTCCAGCGGCACGCCCAGCTCGCGCGCATAGCGGCGCACCGACGGCGACGCGTGCGGCAGCTGTGCGCTCGGCGCCTGCGGCTGGTGCGGCGGCAAGGCCTCCGTGGGCAAGCTGCGCTGCGGCGCGGGCGGCACTTCGATGGCCGCCTTGCCGACCTCGGCGCGGGGGTCGCTCGCCGGCGCCACGCCCACCGGCGACGGCGCCATCGGCGACAGGCTGCCGGCGGTGTCCATCAGCGCGATCAGCGAGCCCTGGCTCACCTTGTCGCCGACCTGCAGCTTCAGCTCCTTGATCACGCCGGCATGCGCCGACGGGATTTCCATCGACGCCTTGTCGGACTCCACCGTGATCAGGCTCTGTTCGGCCTTCACGCTGTCACCGGGCTTCACGAGCAGCTCGATCACCGCCACATCCTTGAAATCGCCGATGTCGGGCACGCGCACTTCGACCGTGGCACCGCCGGCCACCGGCGCGGCCTGCGAGGCAGGCGCGGGTTGCGCCACCGGCTCGGCTGCCTTGTGCGCCGGCGCGGCCACGGGCTGCGGAGCCGGCGCTGCATCGGCGGCCTCGAGCATCAGCAGCAGCGATCCTTGGTTGACCTTGTCGCCAAGCTTGACCTTCAGATCCTTCACCACGCCCGAATGCGTGGAGGGGATCTCCATCGAGGCCTTGTCCGACTCCACCGTCACGAGGCTCTGCTCGGCCTTGATGGTGTCGCCGGGCTTGACCAGCACCTCGATGACTTCGACGTCCTTGAAATCCCCGATGTCGGGCACCTTCACTTCGATGAGCGCCATGCGTTCCTCTTGTTGTGGCGGCCGGCAGCTCCTCGCGCCGGCCATGCATCGATGAATTGCCCGGTCAGGCGAACAGCGGGTTCACCTTGTCGGCCTTGATCGCGTACTTCTTGATCGCCTCGGCCACCTTCTCGGACGGCAGCTTGCCTTCGTCGGCCAGCGCCTTCAGGGCCGCCACCACGATGTAGTGGCGGTTCACCTCGAAGTGCTCGCGCAGCTTGTAGCGGAAGTCGCTGCGGCCAAAGCCGTCGGTGCCCAGCACCTGGTACGAACGGCCCGCGGGGATGTAAGCGCGGATCTGGTCGGCAAAGCTCTTCACGTAGTCGGTGCTGGCAACCACCGGGCCTGCGTGCGGCTCGAGCTGCTGCGTCACGAACGGCACGCGCGGCGTGTCGGTCGGGTGCAGCAGGTTCCAGCGCGCGCAGTCCTGGCCGTCGCGCGCCAGCTCGTTGAAGCTCGGGCAGCTCCACACGTTGGCCGACACGCCCCAGTCGCTTTCGAGCAGTTGCCGCGCCGCCATCGACTCGCGCAGGATGCTGCCACTGCCCAGCAGGTTCACACCCAGGGCCTTCTTGCCCTTGGCGGGCGCGCCCTCCTCGAGCAGGTACATGCCCTTGATGATCTGCTCCTCGGTGCCCGGCTTCAGGCCGGGCATCGGGTAGTTCTCGTTCAGAA